>NC_013158.1:2493436-2805115 GCF_000023945.1 Halorhabdus utahensis DSM 12940 | reverse complement strand
CCCGCAGTCATGTTGATGATCTCCGTAACGTCGCCCTGCATGACGACGTTGTATCCCTCGGGCGCGACGCCGGCCTGGGCGAGTAAGTCCTGGATGTCCCCGAGGTTGACCGAGCGGCCGTTGATGTAGTAATAGGAGTAGTAGTTGTCGTCGGTCTCCTTGACCCGGCGCTTGATCGTGATCTCCTCGACGTCGCCGACGTTCTCGCTCCCGGCAGCACTGACGACTTGCGACCGCGAAAGCGTCCGGTCGCTGTTGTCCAGTACGACTTCGACGCTCGCCTCGCGTTCGCGATCCGGTGATTCGCCGTCCTGATGGCCGGGGTTGTAGATGAGGTCGGTCAGCTTCTCGGCGCGTATCCCAGAGGTACGGGCCAGCCCTAACGCGAAGAGGATCGCGTCGACGATGTTTGACTTGCCCGACCCGTTCGGGCCGCTGATGGTCGTAAAGTCCTCGTAGAAGGGGATGCGCGTCTTCCGTCCGAAGCTCTTGAAGTTGTCGAGGACGACCTCTGTAATGTACATGTGGTTGGGTTCGGCGGCTGTTTCGCCTCGACGGTCGTGGGCACCCGGTGTCCGTCAGGCGATGATGATGTCCGATTCGGCCTCTTGGTCGTCCGTGTCCTCGACCTCCTGGGATTTAGTGGCTTCGGCCGAGGCCGAAACCGATTCCGTCTCGTCCTCGACGTCAGTCTCGATGTTGACCGGCTTCTCGAAGCCGAGTTCGTCGTCGACGGCGTTTTCGAGTTCACGCAGTCGGACTTTCGATTCGACGAGTTCGTCCGTGAGGCCTTCGACGGTCGCTTCCAGGTCGCGGACTTTCGCTTCGAGTTCCTCCACGCGATTGTCGCTCATACCACGACAACCTGTCTCGCCCCGCTTAAACCTACGTCAGACATTCACATTATGTCTGATACGTCTCCCGCGTGGACGGCCCCGAAGGCACGCCCGAGTGCGACCGAGGGATTTAATCGCGGCGCGCCGGATATTCGGACAATGACTGCCCAAGCCATTCAGGAACGCGATCTTACCGTCGTGATCGGGCTGGAAGTCCACGTCCAGCTCGAAACCGCGACGAAGATCTTCTGTGGCTGTTCGACCGATCTCGAAGACGCCGACCCGAACACCCACACCTGCCCGGTGTGTCTCGGCCTCCCCGGATCGCTACCGGTACTCAACGAGGGGGCCGTCGAGGCCGCCGTCAGGGTTGGGAAGGCCATCGACGCCGACATTCCCGAGCAAACCCGCTTTCACCGGAAGAACTACTACTACCCCGACCTGCCGAAGAACTTCCAGATCAGCCAGTACGACGCGCCGATCTGTCAGGATGGCGAACTGGAATTCAGTGTCGAAGGCGAGCGCCGGACGGTCGGGATCGAGCGCGCCCACCTCGAAGAGGACCCCGGGAGCCTCCAGCACGCCGGCGGGAACATCGACACCGCCGACTACACGCTCGTGAACTACAACCGCGCCGGCGTCCCGCTGATGGAGATCGTCACCGAACCGGACTTCCGGGACGCGACGGAGGTCCGGGCCTTCCTCGCGAAACTGGAGGAAGTCCTCGAGTACCTGGGCATCTTCGATGCGACGCGGGACGGCTCGCTCCGGATCGACGCCAACCTCTCGCTGGTCGACGCCGCGGACGTCGACGACGATGGCTCCATCGACCAGGATGTCCTCGAAGACGCCAACCGGACCGAGGTCAAGAACATCTCCAGTCACAAAGGGGCGCAGAAAGCCCTGGCCTACGAGGCCCAGCGACAGAAAAACGCCGTTCAGCGTGGCCGCGAGGTCGAACAGGAGACCCGCCACTGGGACGAGTCGAGGGGGATCACGGTCTCGATGCGCTCGAAGGAGGAGGAGAAGGACTACCGCTACTTCCGGGAGGCCGACCTGCCGCCCCTGGAGGTCAGCCATTGGAAGGAAGAGTTATCGATCCCCGAACTCCCCGACGCCCGCCGTGAGCGTTTCGGCGAGGAATACGGGCTCAACGAGGAGGCCGCCTCGAAGCTCACCACGACCAAGCAGGTCGCGGACTTCTACGAGGACCTGGCAAGCGAGTTCGATCCCGATCTCGTGGCGACGTGGGTGGCCGACGAACTCCTGGGCGAACTCAACTACCGCGACATGGAAATCACCGACGTGACGGATCGACTCGACGAGATCGAACGCCTGGTCGAACTCGTCGCAAGCGAGGAAATCACCGCCAAGAACGCCCGCGAGACCGTCCTCCGCGGGATGCTCGACGACGGCGACGATCCCGACACGATCGTCGACCGCGAGGGACTCGGCAAGACCCAACGCGACGAACTTCAGGGTGCCGTCGAGGAAGCTATCGAGGAGAACCCCGACGCCGTTTCAGACTATCACGACGGCGGCGGCGGCGCGATCAACTTCCTCGTCGGCCAGGTGATGCAAAAGACCGGCGGGAGTGCGGATCCCGGTGACGTCAACCAGCTGTTGCGGGCCGAGCTAGAGGACTAGATTCCGAGCCACTCGTCGACGCCGACCTCGTAGCCACTGGAACGGCAGAATTTCGCGGCCTCGCGGCGAACCGCCCGCGAGCCGGGGAGTTTTCCCTTCTCGTCGATCTGCGCGACGATCCACTCGGTGATGACGTCGATCCCCTCGTCGTCGTCATCCGCCTCGATCGCCGCGAGTGCTTTGAGCGTCTTTTTATACGCGTCGCGGCGTGAACCGCCGAAGTCGGCTTCCTGTAGTTCGTCACTCGCCTCGATGATGCGCTTCATCGCCGCGGCGACGGTCGGCCGCTGAACCTGGACACTGACAGCGGCGGGCGAGTCGAAGGTCTCGGCGTCTGACTTCGGCAGCAGTTCTTCGAGCCGGTAAGTGCCCTCGGGCGATTCAATCTCGCGGTCGCCGACCGTCTCGACCACCTCGGCCGCGGTCGCGGGGAAGGCCACCGTTTCGAGTTCGTCCTCCAGTTCACCGAGTTCGGTCGCCGGGATCGGTGGCTCCGGTTCGTCACGCCGCTGTAGTTCCGTTTCGAGGTCGCGCTCGCGCTGTCGTCGCTCCTCGTCGTGGGCCTGTTTGTCCCGGCCTCGCTTGTCGTCTGCCATTCCTAACTGTTGGAACCCCAGGCGGATAGACTTATTGCCCGAATATGACGTTAGATTGAATAGACATGCGACAGAACTCCGAAGAAATGACAACCGAACCTGACGAGATCATCAAGCGAATGGACAGGCTCGTCGCGGACACGAGTCCCGGACGTGAGGGGACCGTCCCACTCAATGGGATTGCTGAACCGATCGCCAGAAACCACAGAAACGCCATTCGACGAGGGATGAGTACGGACGATATCGAGGGGTAACGCCGACGGGGTATGCGGTTCAGCGACTGTTGCCGATACGTAGACCACCCGAGCGCGAGCGGGCGACGCGTGCGCGCCTTGTCCTCCTTCCCTCTTGCGATTACACGCCGAAAGACATATGGGACGCTCTCCGCGTAGCGAGAGACAATGAGTCACGAGCCAGACGGTGGTGATCGGGCGTGCGCCTGATCGTCACCGAGAAGGACAACGCCGCCAGGCGGATCGCCGAGATCCTCAGCGACGACTCGGCGAGTGGTGAGCGGCGAAATGGCGTCAACGTCTACAAGTGGGGCGGCCAGCGCGTCGTCGGCCTCTCCGGACACGTCGTCGGCGTCGACTTCCCGCCGGAATACGCCGAGTGGCGCGACGTCGAACCGGCCGAGTTGATCGACGCCGATGTCGTTACAACGCCCACGCGGGAGAACATCGTCGCGACACTCCGTAGCCTCGCCAGAAAGGCCGACGAGGTCGTGATCGCGACCGACTACGACCGCGAGGGCGAACTCATCGGGAAGGAAGCCTACGAGTTGATCCGCGAGGAAACCGACGCGCCGGTAGAGCGCGTTCGCTTCTCCTCGATTACCGAACGAGAAGTCCAGAAGGCCTTCGAGAATCCCGACGAGATCGACTTCGACCTCGCCGCCGCAGGCGAAGCCCGCCAGATCGTCGACCTGATCTGGGGCGCGGCACTGACCCGCTTCCTCTCGCTGTCTGCCAAACAGCTCGGCAACGACTTCATCTCTGTCGGCCGTGTCCAGAGCCCGACACTGAAGCTGATCGTCGACCGCGAACGCGAGATCGAGGCCTTCGATCCCGACGACTACTGGGAGATCCTCGCCGACCTCGCGAAGGACGGCCAGGGCTTCGAGGCCCAGTACTTCTACGACGACGACGGCAGCGAAGCCGAGCGGGTCTGGGACGAAGCGGCCGCCGAAGCTGCCTACGCGGATCTCTCCGAATCCGGGACGGCCACCGTCACCGAAGTTCGGCGGCGAACGCGTACCGACGACCCGCCCGCGCCGTTCAACACGACCGCGTTCATCTCCGCGGCGAGTTCGCTCGGCTACTCCGCCCAGCGCGCCATGTCGCTGGCCGAGGAACTCTACACGGACGGCTACCTGACCTACCCACGGACGGACAACACCGTCTATCCCGACGATCTCGATCCCGAAGAGCTGTTGGGTGCCTTCGAAGGCAGTTACGAGTTCGGCGACGACGCGGCGTCGTTGCTCGATCAGGACGAAATCGAGCCGACCCGTGGCGAGACCGAATCGACCGACCACCCGCCGATCCATCCGACCGGCGAACTGCCGGATCGCGACGAGGTCGGCGCGGACGCCTGGGAGATCTACGAGCTCGTCGTCCGGCGGTTCTTCGCGACCGTGGCCGAGCCGGCGACCTGGGCGCACCTGCGGGTCGTCGCCGAGGCGGCGGGCCGGTCGCTGAAGGCCAACGGCAAGCGCCTGCTCGAGGAGGGGTACCACGCGGTCTATCCCTACTCCTCCGCCGGCGAAACGTTCGTTCCCGAGGTCAGCGAGGGCGACAAGCTCTCGATCGACGCGGTCGAACTGGAGGCCAAACAGACCCAGCCGCCGCGCCGCTACGGCCAGTCGCGGCTCATCCAGCATATGGAGGAGATGGGCATCGGGACGAAAGCGACCCGGCACAACATCGTCGAGAAACTCTACGATCGCGGGTACGTCGAGGACGATCCACCGCGGCCGACCAAACTCGCCGAGGCAGTGGTTTCCGCCGCCGAGGAGTACGCCGATCACGTCGTCAGCGAGGAGATGACCGCCCAGCTGGAGGCCGACATGACCGCCATCGCCGAGGGGGAGGCGACCTTGGAAGAGGTGACCGCGGAATCCCGGGAGATGCTCGGCGAGATCTTCGAGGAACTACGCGAGTCCCGCACGGAGATCGGCGAGTTCCTCCAGGAGTCGCTGAAGGCCGACCGAACGCTCGGGCCCTGTCCGGAGTGTGGCGAGGATCTGCTGGTTCGCCGGAGTCGCCAGGGATCGTACTTCGTCGGGTGTGACGGCTTCCCAGAGTGTCGGTTCACCCTTCCACTGCCGAGCACGGGCGAACCACAGGTGACCGACGAAACTTGCGAGGATCACGATCTTCGGCACGTCAAGATGCTCGCGGGCCGGGACACGTTCGTCCACGGCTGTCCGCGGTGCAAAGCGGAGGCAGCCGACGAGAGCGAGGACGAGGTGATCGGGCACTGTCCCGAATGTGGAGATAGCGCTGCGCCGGAGGGACAGCGAAACGAAGGCGGCGAAGCCGCCGAAGGGGAGGGCGGCAAGCTCGCGATCAAACACCTTCGCTCGGGTTCGCGACTAGTCGGCTGTACGCGCTATCCGGACTGTGATTACTCGCTCCCGCTCCCCCGTCGTGGTGAGATCGTCGTGACCGACGAGCGTTGCGAGGACCACGACCTGCCCCACATCGAAATCCACGACGGCGATGACGACGATCCCTGGGAACTGGGCTGTCCGATCTGCAACTACGAGGAGTTCCAGGCGCGCAACGCCGTCGAAAACTTGGAGGACCTCGACGGGGTCGGCCCGGCGACGGCGGAGAAACTACAGGACGCTGGCGTAGCGGACCCCGAGGACCTCCACGAGGTGGACCCGGACGCCGTCGCCGGCGAGGTCCAGGGCGTCAGTGCCGATCGCATCCGGGAATGGCAAGACGAGTTGGCCGCCTGATGGTGGGCGTTGTCGACTTGACATATTGACCCGTCGAGCAGATATCGTACCCCTTCGAACCGGTATCGTACCCCTTCGAACCAGTATCGTGTCTGTTCGGACCAGTACCCTAACCCTTTGAACCGGTATCGTGACGCTTCGAACCGACAACGCGATAGTTCCAACGCGGGGCGTGTACTGACTCAGTACACGACGCGCTGAACGAGCCGACCGATCAGCCCGGGTTGTCCGTCGCTTCCCGGATGCAACACGAGGGCGTTCCCGCGTTTCGCGACGGCGTCTCCCGGACCATCCCGGAGCACTGCGCCCACGGTGTCAGCAACAACGACGACGTCGGCGTCGTCCGTCGCACGGACCAGCGCGGCTGTGTCGTCACCCTCGACGATCGCCGACTCGGTCGGGGCCGAGCAGAGATCCGCCAACTCGGCGTGGTACCGATCGACCGAATCACGCCGTTCCGGCGTCGCGTCCGGCTCGATCCCGTGGACGAGTTCGATCGTCGCATCGTTGGCCGTCGCGAGCAGGTTCGCAATCCGGACTTTTTCGGGATCGAACGGCCCGCCGTCGTCGACCAGCGCGATCCGGTCGATGTCATCCAGGCTCTCTGCCTCGACGCCCAGAACGTCAAACGAGCGGGTCGGTCCGAAGATGACGTCCGAAAGGTTCTCGCTGAAGGTCGGGCCGGACTCGTCGACGACGACCAAGTCGTAGCCGTGGAGGTCGGCGACGTTCTCGACCGCCCGATCGATGTCGTGGCTGACGATCTCGCCGTACTCGACGGGGACACTCGCGTCCCGGGCGAGCGCAGCCGTCCGTTCCTCGAAGGCTTTGTCGGCCGTCGAGAGGGTCGACTCGGCGTAGGACAATGGCGTCTGGTCCGGCACCTGATCGAACTGGACGACAGTGACCGTCCCGTCCCGGGCGCGAGCGATCGGAATCGCCACGTCGAGGAGTCGTTCCTCTGCCGCCGCGGTCGTGTCCTCGGTGAGCGCCACGAGCACGTCGGACTCGTCGGCGTCGTGACAGACCGATCGGGTCTCATCGACGGCGCGTCGATCCATGCCGCGACGGATCGCGTCCGTGAGTGCGCCCTCCCGGGAGACGTTGCGGTGGGCGTACGCGAAGTACCAGCCGACGCTCCCGAGAATGATGACGATCGCCCCCACGAACGGGATCAGTCCCATCTGGGTCAGCAACACGAGGCCGCCCAGGACGCCAAAGCCCTGCATCCAGGGATACAGCGGCGATTTGTAACTCGGGTCGTAGGCGATGTCACTCTCCCTGAAGGCGATCAGGGCCACGTTGATCAACACGAACACGAGGATCTGGAACGCACTCGCGAGTTTGGCGATGCTCATGATCGGGACGAACGCGATCAGTGCCAGCATGACGAGACCCGTCAGTGCGATTGCTGTGACCGGTGTTCCAAAGCGGTCACTGACGGCCGCGAACGTCGGCGGCGCGAGGTCGTCGCGGCTCATCGCGAAGGGGTACCGCGACGACGAGAGGAGGCCGGCGTTGGCGGTACTGATCAGCGCGAGCATTGCAGCGATGACGACGGCGGCCACGCCGGGCGTCGACATCGTCGCTTCGGCCACGTCGGCGACGGGGGTGTTCGAGCCGACGATCCCCGACGGATCGACGCCGACGATCACGATCACGACGAGGACGTACAGCAGCGTCGTGAACCCGAGCGACCAGATCATCCCCCGGGGTATCACCCGATCAGGATCCTCGATCTCCTCGGCGACGCTCGCGATCTTCGTCACCCCCGCATAGGAGACGAACACGAAGCCGGTCGCTTCGAGGATGCCGCCCGCACCCGAGGCCAGGAATCCATCAAAGGAGGCGCTCTGGATCGAACCCGCACTGCCGCCGACGAACCAGATCATCGCGGCCAGCATGATCGCCACGATCCCGACCTGCAGGCGACCCGTCTGTTTCGCGCCCAGGAGGTTGACCAGGATGAGGACGGCCGCGAGCACGAGCGCGACCGGCTTGATCGGGAGTTCGAAGTACCACAAGAGGTACGGGACGCCGCCAACGAGCGCGAGCGCGCCCTTAAACGAGAGCGCGAACCAGGTCCCGATACCCGCGATGGTCCCGAGCAACGGTCCCATCCCCCGTTCGATGTAGAGGTAGGTCCCGCCGGCCTCGGGCATCGCCGTCGCCATCTCGGCCTTGCTCAGTGCTGCCGGGAGGACGATCAGTGCTGCCAGAACGTACGCCAGGATCACCGCCGGTCCGGCCATCTCGAGGGCGAGCGCCGGCAGGATGAAGATGCCACTGCCGACCATCGCACCGATACTGATCGCCAGCACCGAAAACAGTCCGAGATCGCGTTCGAGTTCCTTCGGCATCGGGATTAGAGTGCCTCCAGCGAGTCCTGAACCGCTTGCACGCTCGCTTCGGCTGGCGTCACCGTCTCGGTGGCTATCCCATCGAAGGCGGCCGTTCGATCCGAATCGTTGACCCTGATGATCACTGTCTCGACGTCACCGTGAATTCGCAGGCGCTGGGCCACGAGCAGGTTGACCGCGTCCCTGTCGGTCGCGACGAACGCGGTCTTTGCCGAGATCGCCTCCGGGTCAAGGCCCGTGTCGAACGTCGTCCGATGGGTCGGCACTCCGGCACGCTCGGCCACCCGTGCCTGATTGTGTCGATCCGTGACGAAGACGACCGCGTGGGAGCTATCAAGTTCCTCTGCAACTGCTCTGACGCCGCTGGTCGTCCCGATGACCACCACGTCGACGGAGGAAAGCACGTCCTCGGTCATCCCGGCGCACAACCCCCTGAAATCGGCGACAGGCCCTTCGTTCGCGCGCGTCGATGCCCTGCTGTCGTGGACGGACGATGTCGTTCCATACACCCACACTAAATCACGGAACGTCATAAGTTAGTCGATTATTTTGACGTTACGTCATCTAAACCCGGCAAAACGATCCGATACGTCTGAATTCGTGTCAGTCCCCCGAACGACGACAGTCCTGTGAGAGCTGGCCAGCTCGGTCAAACGGCGACAACGCAAACAGACAATCAGGCCCGTTCGACGCTGAATCCGTCGAACGGCGTTTCGTACTCGTTGCGGATGAGGTCCTCGTCCTCGATGGTGAGGCCGATCTCGTCGAGTTCGCGACCGATCCGGCTGAGATCGTCCCCGTCGCGGCCGATCGCCTCGATGTGGACGTTCTCGTGGCCGGTCATGACCTCCCGGACGGCCACGACGCCGCTGACTTCCTGGGCCCGTTCGGCGAGTTCCTCCCGGTCGGGGACAGGTGCCGTACAGACGAGCAACGTGTGCAACTGGAGGCCAGTCTGTTCGTAGTCGATCTCGGCGTGATATCCAGTCAGAATGCCGTCGGCTTCCAGCGCCTGGATCCGGGTCCGCACCGTACTCGGGGCGACGTCCATGCGCTCGGCGATCGTGCTCGTCGAGGTTTTCCGGGCGTTGTCCTGGAGTGCATAGAGGATCGCCTTGTCGAGATCGTCGAGTTCGTGAACGGCCATTGCTCGGTGTTTCGGGGGAACTGACAGAAGCGTTTTGGTCGGCGACGGGAGCGGACCCCTGCAGCCACAGCGATCGACCCCCTCCCTCGAATCGAATAAACGGAGTTTAATCCCCGGGCGAAAAACACCGAGGTATGCAGGACCGTACGTACGCTGCTGACGCCGATCCCGGGACGAGTGCGACCGTCGCGGGCTGGGTCCACGAGATCCGGGACCTCGGCGGTATTGCCTTCCTGATCCTCAGAGATACGACCGGGAAGATCCAGGTCAAAATCGAGAAGGACGAACTCGACGAGGCGCTCGTCGAGACGGCGCTCGACGTCCACCGCGAGAGCGTCCTCCGGGTCGAGGGCGACGTCGAGGAAGAGGAACGCGCGCCGACGGGCGTCGAGGTCACGCCCGACGACATCGAGGTGATCGCCCCTGCCGACCCCGAACTCCCGCTTGACCCATCCGGGAAGGTCGACGCCGAACTCCCGACACGACTGGACAACCGGACGCTTGACCTCCGCAAGCCCGAAGTCAAAGCCATCTTCGAGATCCGCGCGGAAGTCCTGCGCTCGGTCCGGGAAGCCTTCCGGAACCTGGATGCGACTGAGATCAACACGCCGAAGATCGTCGCCACGGGCACCGAGGGCGGGACGGAGCTGTTCCCGATCACCTACTTCGGCCGCGAGGCATTCATGAACCAGAGTCCACAGCTGTTCAAGCAGCTGATGGTCGGTTCCGGGCTCGAGCGAGTCTTCGAGATCGGGCCGATCTTCCGCGCCGAGGAGCACAACACGCCCCGGCACCTCAACGAGGCCACCTCGATCGACTTCGAGTCGGCCTTCTACGACCACACCGAGGCGATGGACGCCTGCGAGACGGTCGTCAAAGCGGCCTACGAAGGCGTCGCAGGGAACTGCGCCGACGAACTCGAAACGCTCGGCCTTACCGAGGTCTTCTCGGCTCCCGAGGGCGACTTCCCGCGGCTCACCTACGAAGAAGCCATCGAGCGGATCAACGCCACGGGCGAGATCGACGACGTGCTGGTGTGGGGTGACGACCTCTCGACAGAGGCCGAACACGCGCTCGGCCAGGACGTCGGCGAGCACTACTTCATCACCGACTGGCCGAGCGAGATCAAGCCCTTCTACATCAAGGATCACGACGACGATCCCGAGCTCTCGACGGGCTTCGACATGATGCACCCGTCGATGGAACTCGTTTCGGGCGGGCAGCGTGAACATCGCCACGACCACCTCGTCGAGGGATTCGAACAGCAGGGTCTGGATCCGGGTGCCTTCGAGTACTACACCAAGATGTTCAAGTACGGCATGCCGCCCCACGCCGGCTGGGGCCTGGGTGGCGAACGGCTCGTCATGACGATGCTCGGTCTGGAGAACATCCGCGAAGCCGTGATCTTCCCGCGAGATCGCCAGCGACTCTCTCCGTAGAGTCGCTCGATCTCGCAGCGGTCAAAGATCGAAACGGCTGAGTCCGTAGCGAGACCGACCGCGAGGAGGTCTCGGTTGCGAGCGGGAGCGAAGCGACACGGGAGCGGCGAAACCGTTGAGAGCCAACGAGAGTGATTCTGGCAGCGGTTTTGTGGGGGACTACAAGAACAGCGGACGGGAACCACCAATCATTAAGGTATCAGCGTGTCGATCACTACGATAGATGAATACAGACGAACAACGCGAAACCGATCCCCGTATGCACTCACACCTCCGAATCGGATACCGGGTTCTCTTCGTCAGTGGCGGGATCCTCGCCGTGGGAAGCCTCCTGGGCGTCACCGTTGTAAATTTGATCTCGACCGAGCGACTGGCGGTGTCGATGTTCGTGTTTGCCTTCATCAGCGCGGTCGGAAAGACCGTCAACGAGGGACGAACCGTTCGCGCTGGACTATCAACACTCGTCGTGGTGACCCTCGGACTTGTCGCCGTCGACCCATTCGGTTGGGCGTTGATCGGGCCCGTGACAGTGGTCATGGCGTTGGTCTTTTTCGCGTGGACGGTAGCAACAGTCTCGGACGTGATCGGAGGCGACGAAATCCTGGAAAAGTCCAAACTCGGACCGGGCGGACGGTACTAGTCACCGTCGCCATCCGACAGGCTATGAGAATGTGATGTGTCGCCGTGGAGACCTCAGGCGACACATGCCGCCGCGGGCCAGTATCTCAATTGAAGTTTTCCACGATCTGTGAGACACACTCCTCGCTGGATTTGTAGCCGACGTGGCTGCTGACCGAGTCAGTCACGTCGACATCGTAATAGTTGGCTGGCGTCCCATCGGGACTCACTCCCACGTCTCCGGACCCGTCATCATCTCCAGAATCGGATCCGTCATCGTCTCCCCAGTCCCAGCCGCTGTCATCGTCTCCCCAGTCCCAACTGCTGTCACTGTCTCCCCAGTCCCAGCTGCTGTCACTGTCTCCCCAGTCCCAACTGCTGTCACTGTCTCCCCAGTCCCAACCGCTGTCACCGTCTCCCCAGTCCCAACTGCTGTCACCGAGGCTCCAGCCACTGCTATCGCCGAAGCTCCAGCCACTGCCATCACCGAGGCTCCAGCCACTATCGTCTTCCCCCGCCGAACTACTGCTATCGCCGAGGCTAAAGCCACCGCCGATCCCCAAACCACCGTCACAATTCGCTCCACTGCTGCCGATCGTGGCGATGGAGTCGTTTTGGGAATGATAATTGTACACCCCGCCCGCCGAGTTCCGGATGGCGTCGTAATATTGCCCACCCTCACAGACCGCGCCGGGGCTCAGATACCCGCCGATCAGCGCGATCGTGTCGATGTTCGTCTCCTCGACCGTGTCGAGCGCCGCCATCGAGGCGACCGCGCCCATGGAGTGACCGACCACCCGGATGGTCGTCTCGGGATTCGCTTGCGTGTATTCATCGAGCCACGCGCCGAACCGCTCGCCGCCGTTTCTGGCCCCCGAGATGAACCCGGACCACGTCACCGCAGCCACAGACTCGTCGTAGCCGACACTTTCGGCAGTCCCGGCGAACTGGGCAGCCTGACTCGTACTGACTGAGCCCGCCCCCAATCCGTGGATGTTGAAAACTATTTCAGCAACGCCCTGCGGCGCTTCGTCCACTGACGGAGTCCCACTCGAGAAATCCAGTTCCGGGATTCCTCCAAATCCCCCAAACTGTGCTGCTGCGGGCTCACTTTCCGTCGCGAGCCCCGCCGTCCCGACCACCGCTGCCGGTGCCGCTTTCAGCAACGAACGTCGGGAAATTGTATCTTCCGTGCTATTCGAGTCGCTAAACGTATGATTCGTCTGTTCGCTCATTCTACCCCCCAATTGAAAGTCAAATGCGTTCTGTAAAATAAATCTATTGTAATTGTTCTCAGATGTCTTGTGGCAAATTCACCTCGATCGAATCGGAAAACCCACGGCCGACGTCGATCAGAGACCACCGACAGCCTGTGCGCGGAGTTCGCCAGTGAGATGGAGCCCATGACTGTCGATCCGACGGACGATCCGCTTTGCCTGTGTCGTCTTGAGGTACTTGTCTTCGCTTGCAGCCCGGACGACGACACCGAAGGTACCAGTGACAGTCGCCCCCAAGCCCGCAGCAACCGTCCGGAGGCGGCGGTCGTCGGTGACGAGTCCGATCGTCGGATCGTCGTCCCGTGGGTCGTCAGATGGATCGTCAGTTGCCGCCAAAACGGGTTCCAGTAGCCGACTCTCGACCACTGGCGCTTCGACACCGAGCATACCCGTCGCCTGCGCTTCGAACTCGGTCTCGGCCGCTTCGCGGGTCGCGACACCGTCGGCGATCAGCTTCTCCATGTTCGTCTTCGCCGGTTCGGTCGAGACGTGTTCGGCGACCGCCTCAGGAATCACGATTTCGCCATCGAACGCCCTGAGTAACGTTGTCTCGCCGACCGTCCCGAGGTCGACCAGTGGGCCTGGCCCGACGTAGATCCGGGTCATAGTTCGTGGGCCGCCTCGACCTCGCGCTCGAGATCCTCGCGCCGGAACTGCACGGTCAGATTCTTCTCCCGACTGATTTCGAGCCACTCGGCCACGGTGACGTTTGCCAGCCTGGCCGCCTCGTTCACCGCGACCTCGCCGGACTGGTAGCGCTCGACCGCGTGGCGAACCCGAAGATCATGCAGACCATCACGCAACGACTTCCGGATGATCGTGCTCCAATCCTCCTCGAGCAGGTCGGCGACGGCTTCGAGTTCGTCCTTCTCTTCGTCGGGAAGCCGGACACTGACTGTGGGCATGTGTATACGTCCGAAGACAGCGTAAACACCCATCAATCTGGCGGCTTCCCGGACGCGTCCCGAAGGGTTCTAGCGGGCGGCAGCCGAAACCCGGGTGATGACCGAGAAAGCGAGTGCCTTCGTCCCGGGGCACGTGACGGGATTTTTCTCCGTCGTGCGGACGGATGACCCGACGACGACGGGATCACGCGGTGGCGGGATCGCGCTCTCAGACGGCGTCAGAGTGACCGTCGAATCCGCACCCGAGACGACGGTGACGCTCGATGGAGAGCCCGTTCAGATCGAAGCGGTCGAACGGGTTCTCGACGCCCTGGAAGTCGAGGCGGCGGTGACCGGCGAGACCGATCTGCCGATCGGTGCGGGGTTCGGGGTCTCCGGGGCGATGGCACTCGGGACGGCACTCGCCGCCAATAGCGCGTTCGACCGGCGACTCTCGCGGGACGAACTCGTGACGATCGCCCACGGTGCGGAGGTGCAGGCCGGGACAGGCCTTGGCGACGTCGTCGCGCAGGCAGCCGGCGGAATCAGCCTCCGACTGGAGCCGGGTGGACCCATGGAAAACCGCCTCGACGCGATTCCCGCGCAGTCTCGAATCGAGTACGTCACCTTCGGCGAACTCGACACGGCCACAGTCATCGGCGGTGACACCGACCGGCTGACGGAAGCTGGAAACGAGGGGGTTTCGACCGTCGTCGGAGAGCCGACCGTCGAGCAGTTCATGTACGCATCCCGGCGGTTCGCTCGTGAAGCCGGACTCCTGACTGAGACGGTCCGGGACGTGATTATGGACGTCGCAGCGGCCGACGGTGAGGCCTCGATGGCGATGCTCGGGGAGACAGTCTTTGCGACCGGTGAGGGACTGTCGGCGGCAGGATACGATCCTGCAGTCTGTCGAGTCGACCCAACGGGAGCGACGCTGGTCGATGGCAGGCACGCGGGCACAGAGAATTCCACCCTGTCGAGTAACGCGTCGCAGTAGCGACGTTTTTCACTGTCTGGGTCCGATCGGGAGCCATGAGCGAGGTTGACGTCCCGGAGAGTCACCCACGGTACGAATCGCTGTTGACCCGCCATCGTATCGAAACCGGCGTCGAGAAGGGGATCACGAGCCAGCAGGGTCTCATCGCCCAAGGGCGGGGCGAAGCATTCGATTACCTGCTGGGCGAGCGGACCATCGAGAGCGCCGACCGGGCCGAGCGGGTTGGGGCCGCACACCTTCTGCTCGCCGACCACCCAGTGCTCTCGGTCAACGGGAACGTCGCCGCGCTCGTCCCCGGGGAAGTCGTCGAGCTGGCTGCGGTGACGGGAGCCGACCTGGAGGTCAACCTGTTCAATCGTACTGAGCAGCGGATCGAAGCGATCGCCGACCACCTCCGCGAGCACGGCGCAAACGAGGTGAAGGGACTGACGGCTGACGCACGCATCCCCGGACTCGATCACGAACGCGCGAAGGTCGACGCAGACGGGATTTACAATGCCGACACGGTCGTGGTTCCACTTGAGGACGGCGATCGGGCCGAAGCACTCGGTGAGATGGGGAAAACGGAGATCGTGATCGACCTCAATCCGCTGTCCCGATCGGCACAGGTCGCGGCGGTGCCGATCATCGACAACGTGCTCCGGGCCGTGCCAAATATGACAGCGCATGCCCGATCGCTACAGGACACCCCGGCGGATGCCCTCCAGCAGATAGTCGACGACTTTGATCCAGCGCAGGCACTCGGCGCTGCCGAGGAAGCGATTAGATCCGGCGAACTGGAGTAACCCCGCGCGGTACCCGGTGACCAGCAGAGTACTTACGTGAACGCACCGAAAAAGAGCCCACATGAGTCTCGAAGTCGACATCCGGAAACTCGATCTGTTCAACAAGATCGCAAAGGAGGGCTCGGAGAAAGTCTCGGATCACCTCAACCAGATGGCGGGGCTTTCGACCGAAATTGCGGTCTCGAAGATCAACTTCCTCGACATCGAAGACGTTCGAACCCACATGGGCAGCGGGGATCGCGTCGGGATCTTCGTCGAGCTGACCGAATCACCCTACGGCTACGTCCTCTTTATGCTCGAACCCGCCGACGCGAAGGATCTTGCGGGGATGCTCGTGGGTGGCGGTGGCGACGACGCCGACGGGTTTACCGACATGGAACGATCGGCGATCCAGGAGATCGGCAACATCATGACCTCCGGGTACATCGACGGGTGGGCGAACGTCCTCGATACGACGATCGGCATGTCGACGCCGTCGTTCGCGTACGGGCCAGCTGACGGCATCGTCGACAAGATGGGGGGCTGGCCCGACGAGGACATCGCGTTCGTCATCGACTCACGCATCACGGCTGGCGACGGCGACAACGACGTCTCGCTGACGATCTACACCTTCCCGAAGTTGGTCGATCTCGTCGAGTTGATCCAGGGCATCGACGTCTCGACGGTTGTCGGCGAGGACACGACAGTGTCCACGGACATCACGGACGAAATGTAATCCGGCCGAAAGCGACGGGACTTGCGAAGAACGGAGGGCTCAAGACCCCACTCGTCGTTGTGTCAGTCAGTGGTCGAAACGTTCCTCGGCGAAGTGCTGATCGATCCGTTCGCGGTGATGAACACGATCGGGCTGGTCGCGTTCGCCCTGGTGGGGGCGGCGAAGGCGATCCGCGAGCGTTTCGACGTCTTCGGCATCCTGGTCGTCGGCCTCGTGGTCGCCTTCGGCGGCGGCGCAACCCGCGACGTACTGGTGGGTCGGATTCCACTGGCGCTGCAGAACGTCGGCGAGATCGCGCTCGGGACCCTCGGCGTGAGTCTCGCACTGGCGCTGAGTTTTCTGCTCGACTCGCCGGACGATCACCCGATCACGCTCGTGGCCGACGCGATCGGGCTGGCCGCCTTCGCCACGGCGGGAGCGATCGTCGCGACCGAGGCCGGAATTCCCTCCTTCGGTGTGGTCGCCGTCGCCACCATCAACGCGGTCGGCGGCGGTGCGTACGCCGACATCCTGCTCGATCGCTCCCCGTTTATCCTCTTTGAGGACTTCTACGCCAGCCCCGCCGTGCTTGGCGGCCTCTCGTTTTGGGCAGTGACGACAGTTGGCTGGACGGTCGCCCCCGCGGCGGCCATGTGTGCGACCGTCACCGTTGGAACCCGCCTGGTCGCTGTCTCACGGGGATGGCATCTCCCGACGGCCCAGACGCTCGGGCTGGCGCGTGACGTCGACGGCTCAGAATAGACCAGCCCGTTTGCACCGTTTGTGAGAGACCGATCCAGCCACGCAGGTGTAGCGATCGTAACACTTTAATATTTATCAGTAGTACCACTAAGTGGTATGCAAGTGAGCGAGTTCGATCAGTTCAGCGATGTCGGCGAAGCAGCAGTCACCCGCGCGATCACCGAGGAGTGGACAGACGAGTTCATGGACTTCACCGAGAGTGACGTCATCATCATCGGCGGTGGGCCGTCCGGGTTGATGGCCGCGAAGGAACTCTCCGAGCGGGGAGTCAAGACCATGGTCGTCGAGAAGAACAACTATCTCGGCGGTGGGTTCTGGCTCGGTGGCTTCCTGATGAACAAGGTCACGGTCCGCGATCCGGCCCAGAGCGTTCTCGACGAGCTCGACGTCGAGTATACCCAATCCGAACAGGAAGACGGACTGTACGTCGCAAACGGCCCTGAAGCGACCTCCGGGCTCATCAAGGCGACCTGTGATGCCGGTGCGAAGATGCAGAACATGACGGAGTTCACCGACATCGTGGTCCGCGAAGACCACCGCGTCGGCGGCATCGTGATGAACTGGACGCCCGTCCACGCGTTGCCACGGGAGATCACTTGCGTCGACCCGATCGCCGTCGAGTCTAAACTCGTGATCGACGCGACCGGTCACGAGGCCTTAGCGATCAAGAAACTCGACGAGCGTGGCGTCCTGGAGACCGACGGAATCGCCGAGGAAGGCGACACCGGCATGGACGCGACCGGCGACGAGAGCTACGGCGCGCCGGGCCACGACTCGCCGGGCCACGACTCGATGTGGGTCGCCGAAAGCGAGGACGCCGTCGTCGAGCACACTGGCCTCGTCCACGACGGCCTCATCGCGACCGGGATGGCGGTCGCCACGGCCCACGGTCTCCCGCGGATGGGACCGACCTTCGGTGCAATGTTGCTGTCAGGAAAGCGCGGCGCGCAGGTTGCCCTAGACGAACTCGGCGTTGACGCCGACCCGGTCGACATGACGACACCCGCGCCGGCCGACGACTGAAGCCACAACCAGAACGGGCAGGCCTCAATCCGGCAGTGAGATCGAAACCGACTCGTTGTCGCCTGCCACCGCAACGCCATCGACGAAGGCCGGTGACCCCGCTGTGACGACGACCGTTTTCGGCCCTGAACGCGTACGCTGGGACGCCTGTGGCGGATCGCCCGCCGCGGCGTACCGCTCGAATCCGGCGGCGAATTGGTCCGCGTAGCTGGCCTGATCCCAGGTCGTAACCCAGACAACCCCGGATGCGGTCCCGTTTTCGAACGCGAGCAAGCGGTCGGTTCCCCAGCCTCTGACCGCCCGGCCGGCCGCCTCACGGTCCAGCCGTGTCGACAGCAACGCACGGATGCCGAGCTCACCGAACCGCTCGGTCGCCGTCCGTTCCCAGTCGCCATCGCCGGAGACGGTCACGTTGAGTGGTCGCGGTGGTTCGCTTTCCGGCGGGAGGCCGTAGCGGAGTTGTTCAGTCGTGTTCGGTGGATTGGCGTAGACGCCCGCGAGGGAATCTGGCGAAGTGGTCCGCCCCTCGGCATAATCGTATCCGGCATCGAGTGCGCCACGTGCGAGCCAGGACGACTCCTGCCAGGCAAAGTCCCACTCACGGATCTGCTCCTCGATCGAAAGCGAGTACTCCTCGGCGTAGGCGTCTGCCGCAAGCGCGGCAGCCCCACGACGCAATCCGAACGCAACCAGTCGCTCGTCGAGCGTGCTGTTCGCCTGGCTGGGGATCGACGCTGTCCAGCCCAGCCGCTCCTGGAGTACCTGTGTGTGGAAATACGCAAGGTGATACTCGATCTGGGCTGACCCGTGCATGCCCTTGACGAGATGGATCGTCGCGTTGGCGCTGTCGACGCGACCGTACAGGGTCCCGCCGTCCGCCGAGACATCCGGTCCGAGGGCCGCCGTGATAGAATCCGAAAGCGAGAGCGGGTCCGGGCCTGGATCGATCATCGGGCCGAGTCGATAGTCGACCGTCGGCTCGATGGCCGTAACCGAAAGCAGCGATCGAAGTCGCCACAGTGCGACCGGGGTCGAGGCCTGGTTGCTCATCTGCAGTGGGCCAGCAGTCGGGAGGTTCTCGGGCGTGAACGTGGCCGGCTGCTCAGTCGTCACGGCCGTCGGAACAACTTGCTCCGGTGTCCCCTCGTCCGGTACCGCAGCCGGCGTGACAGTCGGGACATCGGGATCATCCCCAAGCCCGAGACAGCCAGCTGTCAGGAAAAGCAACAGCACGCTTACCGTGAGAACCACTCGAGAACCCATCTACCCGCAACTGCAGTCGGCTGACCGCATAAACGTTCAGGTCCCCGACAGACGGTGGCAACCCGTGGGCACGTGTACAGCCCCGGCCGGACTGGCGGGACTCACCGACGATGAGTCAGACCCAGCCAGGCAGAGGGACTCACGGACGACGGCCGACCGAACAGAACAGGAACCCGAGCCCGAACTCGTCGTGACTGGTGTCGGTCGTCCGGGTATCGAGCCGATCACGCACGTCCTGAATTCGACGGTGTAGCGACCTGGCCGGCGATTCGATAGCTCGGCGGCCAGACGGGGCGGAGAACCGTGTGAACGCCCGGAATGCGACGTTCATCGGTCTCGCGATCGGTCGGTCGCTCGGCCCGGCTTCGAGGACGCCGAGACGGCCACCCGGGGCGAGCAGATCCACCCACTCGTCGACCACAGCCGCCGGGTCGTCGAACAGCCCCACGACAAACGTCCCGAGAATGGCATCGATGTCGGCGGTGGTCGGGGGGTGAGTCGCGTCACCCGCAACGAGATGCACGTTCGACCAGCCGCCGCGCTCGACTCGTCGGTGTGCCTTTCGAAGCATGCCACGCGTGAGATCGACGCCGATCACTGTGCCCGAGGGACCAACCCGCTCTCGCAATAGCGGGAGGTTCGCCCCGGTCCCACACCCCATCTCGACCACCAGGTCACCTGTTTCGAGATCGAGCCCGTCGACGACGCGCCGCCGCCAGGAACCGACGAGTGCCGTGTCAGCAAGGACGTCGTAATACCTCGCCCAGCGGCCGTAGAACCGGCGTACAGCGTCGACGTCGACCATCCGTCACACCTGCTCGAGAATCTCCCGGACCCGCGAGACAGTCGTGGGTGCATCGGGCCCCAGAACGTAGACGATCGGCTCGACGCCGAACCCACCAGTCTGATAGAGCACGTCTGCGGCGGCGGCGTCAATCGCCTCGAAGGCGGCATCGAGGTCGGTATCGGCATCGAATTCGACAGCCACGTGACCCTGTGCCTCCAGCGCAGTGACGACCGACGGGTCGTAGGCGACGTTCAGCGTTGCGCGCGCGTCGCTCCCCTGGCGGCGTGCGGTGAGGAGGACGTTCGCGACGTGTTCGCTGACGCCGAACTCGGGGTCGCCCGGCACTGCCGCCCGCCCCTTGACGTCGAGGATCCGGCCCGGGACGGCCACCACGTCGTCGATCCCCTCGGCATCCGGGACGCACTCGACCAGATTCGACCCGACCGCCGGGATCAACCGGGCGAACCCGCTGGCGTTTTCGAGCATCCCCAGCCCCCGCCGCACGGACGACCGGACCTGTTCGGACTGGCGCACCCGACTTTCGGGATCGTGAATCGCGAGCGTGCCGGCGTGCTCCGCGAGCGGTGAAAACGACTCCTCGTGCAGTTGAGCCAGGAGGTCTCCCTGCTCGAGTTGCCGAACGAACACTTCCGCCTCGGCCAGCGCTTGGACCGGGCTGACATCGCCTGCAGCCAGTCCGTCGGCGAGACGGTCAGTCAGCTCCTGGAGTCGCTCGTCTTCGAGCAGCCGCTCGTTGCGATCGACCTCACCATGTGCGTACTTCGAGACGGCGCTCTGGCTGATCCCGAGTTGATCAGCGACTTCGAGTTGGGTCAGTCCGCGATCCCGTAGACGCTCGGCCAGCATCGACCGAAACGTCGGCAGGAACTCCTCGACGACCACCTCCTCGATGAATTTCATTGGTCCCCCCCAAATTCCCTGTCGCCCTGGATCCGGGACGCCTGTGGCCCTTCCTGACCCTGATACTTCGAGCCGCGCTCCTCGCCGTAGGGGCGCTCCGCGGGACTGCTCAACTCGGTGAAGGTCAGCTGAGAGATGCGCATGCCTGGCGTGAGCGCGACCGGGGCGGTGCCGAGATTCGAGAGTTCGAGCGTGATCTGGCCCCGGTA
This sequence comes from Halorhabdus utahensis DSM 12940, assembly GCF_000023945.1. Lineage (NCBI taxonomy): Archaea > Methanobacteriati > Methanobacteriota > Halobacteria > Halobacteriales > Haloarculaceae > Halorhabdus > Halorhabdus utahensis. The sequence continues at coordinate 2,783,899 of NC_013158.1, read as the reverse complement.
CCCCGGATCGGCCAGCCCCGCAGTGGCATGCACCACAACCGCAAGACGGCCAAGCGACGAACGCCCCTCGACGTGGGCGATCAGGTCGTCGGGGATCTCGACGGTCTCGACGGTCGTGCCGAGGACGAAATCGCCGGGGTGGAGGATAAACTCGCCCCCCTCGTCGACGACAGTCTCCTCGACGTATTCGGCGACCTCCTGCTCGCTCGTCGGGTGGATACACGGGATGTTCGCATGCTGGAATTCGAGGAACTCCCGGCCGAGTCGGAGATCGACGCTGGCAGGCTGGATCTGGAGGTCCGGTTCGTCGAGCGGCTCGACCACGAGGTCGCCCGCTTCGAGCCGGTCGAGGATGTCCGCGTCTGAGAGGATCATACCGGCGTCTCGGAGCCGACGCGAATAAAAGACCACGGTCTGGGTCGGTGAACGCCGAAAATCAGCGACGGGCAGACATGGCAGCGTGATCCGAAAACCGGCGGTCGAAAATTCCGCGACGTCCCTCAACGTCCACGTTCCCGTTTCTCAGACGTCTTCAGTATCCGCGTTCGGGCCGTTGCGCTTGACGCTCTCGATCCCGTCGCGTGCACCCGAACGGTCGTCGTATCCCTGGCCGCTGTCGGCGAGGATATTGCCGTTGCGGTGACGGAGCCGCCAGCGCCACTTGCCACCAGCATCCTCGTAGATCTCGAAGGCAGCCGGCCCCACGTCGAGGGCATCAGCGTCGGGCGCGTACGTCTCGACCCGCTCGACCGCCGATTCTGCCTCGTCGCGGTCGTTGTATCCCTGGCCGCTGTCGGCGACGATCCGGTCGTTGCTGGCCGTCAGCCGCCAGCGGAACTGGCCGGCGTTGTCCTCGTAGATCTCGAACTCGTAATCATCGAGATCCTCACGGAGCCGATCAACGGCCCGTCGGGCGTCGTGATACCGCGAGTAGCCCTGCCCGCCGTCGGCGAGGACGTTCCCGTTGCGGTGGACCAACCGCCAGCGATACTCGCCGGCGTTGTCCTCGTAGATCTCGAAGCCGGTCGGATCGAACCGGAGGTACGCCGCCGACCCGGCGTATGTTTTGACTCGGTCGATCGCCCGCTTGAGGTTACTCCGGGAATCATACCCCTCACCGGAATCACAGAGAACGTTTTCGTTGTCGTGCCGGAGCCGCCACCGGTGTTCACCCGCGTTGTCAGTGTACACCTCGAAGGTGGCCTGGCTCTCGGCGACCGCCACCGGTTCGAAGGTCTCGTCTTCGGCCGGGAGGTCTTCCTCGGCTTCGATCAACAGGAGTTCCGCACCGAGGGCGTCCCGGCGGACGCCCGCGATCCCCTTCTGGGCGTTGTGTTTCCGGGTGTAGCCCTCGCCACCGTTGGCGATCAGGTTGCCGTTCCGATGGCGGAGTCGCCAGCGCCACTGCCCGCCGGCGTCCTCGTAGAGTTCGAACCGCGACTGGCTCGTTCGGAGCGTCCGAAGCTGGCGGGACAGATCGTCCTCGTCTGCGGCAGTATCGGTCAGCTCCGCCCGGAGGCGGTCGATCTCACCGGCGAGATCGGCCTCGTCCGCGTCGGCGTCCGCGAGTGCGGCCCGCAGGTCGTCGACGACGCCCGCCAGGTCAGTCTCGTCCTGGATCGCGTCGGCGAGTTCGTCCCGGAGACGACTGGCTTCCGCTTCGGAGCGGGTCGTCAACAGCGGGGCGAAGACGCCCCCGACGGCCATGATCAGGAGGCCGACCCCATACACCGCGATGATCGGGCTGGATTGCACTCGCCAGTTGTCCGGGTACGCCATGGTAAACCACAGGACGCCGACGATACTGACGACCAACCCGACCAGAATCAGTATCGAAGCGTACTGATCGAGCGGGAGACGGACCAGCGGGCCGGCGATGATCAACGCCAGCGCGATCGCCCCGGCGACGATCCCCCAGCCCCTGAGCACGGAGGCTGGCTCGCTGATGATCACCATGAAGATTCCGAGGATGCCGAGCAACAGCCCGAGGACGAAGATCCAGTAACCCGTCACTTCGTCGTCGGTACCTGGCTGTCCGATCCGTTCCTCGTACCACTCCACGAGTCGCGTATTCTGTGAAGAGTCAGCTGCCATAGTATATCCGTCTGATTAAATACATGGCAGATACTTATAAATTGGTGCGGACCACCGGACGGTGGCAGGCCAAAAACGACGGATGAGAACTGTCCGGGGCCTACGAGTCGGCGTACAGATCAGTCGAGAGGTACCGTTCGCCCGTGTCGGGTAACACCGTCGCCACGACGGCGTCGTCCGGGTAATCGGCCGCAACCTCTCTGGCTGCGTGGGCCGCTGCGCCACAGGAGATGCCGACTGCAAGTCCCTCTTCGCTGGCGATCCGGCGGGCTTCAGCGATCGACTCCTCGCGATCCACAGTCACGACATCGTCCAGGAGATCCATCTCGAGGATGTCCGGCACGAAGCCGGCACCGATCCCCTGAATACCGTGGCTGCCGGCCTCTTCACCGGAGAGGACGGCCGAATCCGCGGGTTCGACGCCGATCACGTCCACATCGGCCTCGACATCTTCCTGGAGGAACTGCCCGACACCGGTGATCGTGCCGCCGGTACCGATCCCGGCGACGAACGCGTCGAGTTCGCCGTCGGTGTCCGCCCACAGCTCCGGGCCGGTTCCCTCGCGGTGGGCGGCCGGGTTCGCAGGGTTCTCGAACTGCTGGGGGACGAAGGCGTCGTCGTGTTCCGCGGCGAGTTCGTGGGCACGGTCGATCGCACCACTCATCCCACCGTCGGCGTCAGTGAGTTCGAGTTCCGCGCCGAGGCCGGCGAGCAACTGCCTCCGTTCCTCGGTCATCGACTCGGGCATCGTGAGTACGAGGTCGTACCCCTTGGCGGCACAGACACTCGCGAGTGCGATCCCCGTGTTCCCGCTTGTCGGTTCGATCACGACGGTGTCGTCAGTGAGCTCCCCGGCGTCCTCGGCGGCTTCGATCATCGACTTGCCGATCCGATCCTTGACCGAATAGGGATTCAACGATTCGACCTTGGCCAGGACGGTCGTCCCGGTTCCGTCATCGAGTCGAAGCAGCGGTGTGTCCCCGATGAACTCGGTAACGTCGTCTGCGACGTGCATCGTGGATGGCGCTCCGCCGTCTGTACAAATAAGGCCGGCCGAAACTCTCAGCCTTCGAGAATTCGAATACCCGGATGAGACGGATTCGAGATCAAGCGACTGTCGTCGACGATAGCTCACATCTCCGCGAGGAGTTCGTCCATCAGCTTCGACTGGGCGGCCGCAAGGTGTTCCGTGAACGTCGACCCGTCGATGTCGAGTTCGGCGGCGACGTCGGTCGCGTTCGCGTCTCGTGGGTACGAGAAGTAGCCCATCCGGTAGGCCGTCTCGAGGACCTCTTTTTGACGGTCAGTCAACCGACTGCGATCGATCGGGATCACGTCGGTACTGCCCTCCTCGTCGCTCTCGACCTGGAGGAGATACCGGATCCGGACGGCCCCGTACCGTTCCCGGAGGTCCGTCACGAGGTCACGCAGGTCCTGGATCGTCGTCAGGTGCAGCGAGAGGACGAGCGACCCATCCTGGGCGCGGATCTCCGAGATGGGATGGTCGTGGTCCTCGACGAACTCACAGACACAGTCCAGGGACTCGTGGTGAAACCGGTAGACGCTCGCAGAGCGGTACTCGAACAACTGGCTGAGTCGGTCGTCGGTGAGGGTCGCGTCACCGCTGACCGTAAACTCCTCGGTGACCGTGCCTTCGGCGTTACCGGCCCGGGAAACGGACGTCAGTGGGTCGTCCGCCTGTTCGGAGAGTCCGGCGACTGGACAGGCTTCCGGGGACAGGACTTCGATCTCCGCGCGCATACCGGGCATTGCTGTCTACACATAGGGGAACTGTCGGGATAATCCAACGGGCCATTCTCAACCAGTGAAAACGAACGGCGTGGCCGGTAATCCGGCAATAGCGTCCGGAAATACCGCATCGAAATGCGAACGAATGGAAAAAGAACTTGGCAGGGGGCCACCAGTGGTTGGACATGCAAGCCGTCGTCCTCGCAGGCGGGTACGCAACTCGCCTGTGGCCGGTGACCCGTCATCGCCCGAAAATGCTCCTCCCGATCGGTGACACGACCGTCATCGATCGTGTCCTCGGCGAACTCGAATCCGACGATCGGATCGAGGACGTCTACGTCTCCACGAACGAACGCTTCGCCGACGACTTTCTCGATCACATCGCCGAGACCGACTTCGAGAAACCGAGGCTCTCCGTCGAAGAGACAGTCGAGGAAGACGAAAAGTTCGGCGTCATCGGAGCACTGGCCCAGCTCGTCGACCGCGAGGGGCTGGCCGACGACGATCTGCTGGTCGTCGCCGGCGACAACCTCATCAGCTTCGACCTGAGCGAGTTCGTCGATGCCTTCGAGCGAAACGACGCACCGACGTTGGCCGCCTACGACGTCGGTTCGCGCGAGCGGGCGAAGGCGTACGGACTCATCACCGTCGATGGCGACCGGGTCGTCGACTTCCAGGAGAAACCCGAGGATCCCGACAGCACGCTCGTCTCGATCGCGTGTTACGCGTTCCCGGCCGAGGATGTCCGGTTCGAGGAGTACCTCGACGGCGGCAACAACCCGGACGAACCGGGCTGGTTCATCGAGTGGCTGGTCGACCGCGGTGACGTCAATGCCTTTACTTTCGACGGGGCGTGGTTCGACATCGGGACGCCCGACAGCTATCTCGAGGCGATCCAGTGGGCCCTGGACGGTGATAGCGTGATCGCCAACTCGGCGACCGTCGAGAACGCCGAGATCGGCGGCAACGTCCACATCCTCCCCGACGCGGAGATCGTGGATTCGACCGTCGAGGACTCGATCGTCTTCGCCGACGCAACCATTCGGGACTGTGAAATCCGGAACTCGATCATCGACGAGAACACACACGTCGAGCATCTCGACCTCGCCGGGGCGCTCATCGGGGCGCACACGGAGATAACCAACGGGCCATAACACTGTCCAAGCGGACCATAGTACTGCCTCAGCGGGCGCAAAAACACCGTCGTGTCCCGGATCTGTCGGATTAACTGCGAGAAGGGCTAGCCGAGCCACGCATCCTCGATCCGGATCGATCCCCTGGTCCCATCCCAGTCGGTCACGTAGTCGAGTTCGATCGGCCGATCCATGTGCGGGCCGTCCGTAACCAGCGTCTCGAATTCACCACCTTCGCCCAGGACGTGCACGCCGTATTCGGCATTGAGTTCCCGGAGGTCCGCAAGCGCGTCGGCGTCGAGTCGACGCCCGAGCCACGTCTCGTCGAGACCGGCCGCCGAGACGCTGACGATCCGGATCTCGAAGCCGGCATCGAGCATCGATTCCGCGAGGTCGACGGGATCTCGCTGCCACAGCGGGGCGAACAGTTCCGCGTCGAGCCGGTCGGACAGTCCCTCGATGCGACTGGTCTGAAACTCGCTCTCGACAGCACCCGCAACAAGGCCAGCTACGCCACCGTCGAGTTCGTCGTCGAGTTCCGCCAGGGCACCCTCCAGAGGTTCGAGTTCGCGGTCGCCCTGCACGCCGGCGTCTCTCACATCCCCGGCCCCGAAGTCATCGGGCTCGATCTCCAGAAGCGGAATGTCGATGCTCTCGGCAGCCAGACGAGCCAGGTCTGTCGCCGGGACGTGATACATGTACGAATCCCCGGCTGGGTGGACCGTGACGAGTCGCTCAACGGGCAGGCCGTCTTCGAGCGCGCGATACAGCGCCCACGACGAATCCTTGCCGCCGGAGAAGAGACTCACCCACGCGCTGTCGGCGGTGTCGGTCATGTGCCGGCTAGTCGAACCGGGTGGTTGAGTGTTGCGGTCGTCCCCGGCGCTGACGGCGGGCAAACGGCGACGACTAGCGCGTGACGGTGACCGTGACGGCCCCACACGCACACTCGTAGACGTGACGGGTGCCGCCCGGCGAATCGTAGACGATCTGCCGATCGTCGTCGCGGAGCCCCCGATCACACCCCTCGGCTTCACAGGTCGGCGTGAGTGATTCGAGCATGTATCAGCAGTGTCCCCCAAGGAGCATGAAGGCAAGCCAACCCCGGAGTGAAACTGAAAGTGACAGACGACGATCCGGGGACGAGACAGAGGAGGGGCGTCGGCGGACGTAAAGGATATGCCCGCGGCGGCCCCCGCCACACGTATGATGAACGAGTGGCGGGCGGCGAGAGTCGAGCCGGGCGGCGACCGGCCCGATCCGGCGACCTGGGAGCCGGTCGAGGTGCCGGGGCGGCCGGCGGCATTTGCTGGCGCTGACGCCGTGGCCTACCGATCGACGTTCGCGGATCCGACAGCGGAAGACGAACACGCGACGCTCGTCCTGGAAGGAGTCTACGCGCACGCTCGCGTCTGGCTCAACGACACGTTTCTGGGTGAACACGACGCCTACTTCGAGCCGCTCCGACTCCGCCTCGACGCCGCGCTCGCTGCCGAAAACGAGCTGCTTGTCGAATGCCGACCGCCGGAGGACCGTTTCGGTGGGAGTTACGAAACCGACGAGGTCCCCGACGAACTCGCGGTCCCCGGTATCTGGTGGGATGTCGATGTCGAGACATACACGGACCACCACATCCTCGATCTCTCGGCCCGCCCGCGGGTCGACGACGAGGATGCGCGCTTCGACGTCCGGGCGACCGTCCTCGCCGAGACAGCGCTCGACGATCGGCTGACGTTCTCCGTCAAGCCCGAGGGGTCACGCCGTGGTCGGGGAATGATGGATCGCACGGCGATCGAGGCGGATGCCGGCGAACGGACGACGGTCGAATACACGATCGATATCCGGGATCCCGCCCTGTGGTGGCCCCACGACCTCGGCGAGCAGAACCGCTACGTCATCCGGGCGAAGCTCGACGACGACGAACGCACGCTGACCACGGGGCTGTGCTCGGTCGACGACGACGAAAGCGATGGGCTCCGGGTCAACGACACGCCGATGACGGCCCGTGGCGTTGGTCTCCTCGCAGCCGAGCCAGAGGACATCGAACGAGCGGTCGACCTCAACGCCAACCTGGTCCGGGCACACGCTCACGTCCCGTCGCCGGCCGTCTACGAGGCGGCCGACGAGGCCGGCGTCTTGGTCTGGCAGGACCTCCCGCTGACCGGGCCGGGCCCGTTCGACATCGAGCGTGGCCGGGACCTGACCGGTCGACTCGTCTCAGCGTACGAACATCACCCCGGCTTCGCCGCGATCAGCGTCCACGACGATCCGGTCACGGTGAGTGACGGACCGCTCGGGTCCGGGTTCCTCGACCGGTTGCGTCTCCGGTGGCGGCGTTTTCGGGCGGACTACGATCACGAACCCGCCGAAACCGTCGCCGCCGAGGTTCCCGACGGTATCGTCACGCTGCCAGTCGTCGGGCCACCCGGGATCGAGCCGGACGCGACGTCGCTGTATCCCGGCTGGAGATACGGCCAGGCGGTGGACGTCGATCAGCTACTGGAGCGGAATCCCTCGCTCGATTCCGTGGTTGGGGAGTACGGTGCGGGATCGCTGGGCGTCGAAGACCCCGTCGACGTCGACGGGTTCGATCGTGAGGTTCACGACTATCACGTCTCCGGGGGCGTCGAGGACTCCCAGGCCTACCAGCGGTCCGTGATCGCGACGGTCACCGAACGACTTCGCCTGCGGGGGACGGACGTACTCGTGGCTGGATCGCTCCGTGATCTTGGCGACGCCGGCATGGGCGTCCTGGCGCGCGACGGTACACCCAAGGATGCACACGACGCACTCGCCAGCGCCTTCGAGCCAGTGCAAGCGATGCTTGCCGATCCGCGTGCGGGTGGAGAATCGGACGTCGTCGTCCACAACGACCTGCCAACCGACGTCACCGACCGCCTCACCTGGGAGGTTGGCGGTGAAACCGGAGAAGCCGACGTCGCCATCGGCGCTGCGAGCAGTGAGACAGTGACGTCGATCTCGATTCCGCAAGATGCCGAGACGATCACGCTGTCGCTGGCCGGCCACTCAGTCTCAAACACATATCAGTTATAAAGGTTCATGTGACGGGTTCACATCCCCCCGAGAGGGGACCTGAGACGTGTGATACGCCGACTCATGGACTGGATCCACCGGAATACTTAAATGAGTGTCTCCTGTAATACGAAATACCTGAACGCCCCGTGCGTTCGGCAGTATCGTGCGACGCCCAACATGACAGGGAATCTAGTTATAAGGCGAAAGCAAGTCGGTAGCGACTGTACTGTCGAACGCCGGAGCGGGAATGGCACAGAGGAGTAATCATGACAGACTCGATTGAAGAATCAAAGAACGTATCGGTAACAGACGAGGATCTCGAGACCAAATCGAAGGGCGAGCTCATCAAACTCGCCGGGCAACTGCGGGATCGACGAAACGACCTCAACCAGATGGCGAGCGAGCGTGCCTCACAGCGCGACGATCTCAACGCCAAGACCCGCGAGAAGGTCGACGAAGCCCAGGAACACCGCGAGAAGCGCGACGAGCTCAACGAGCAGGTCCAGGAACACAAGGAGAAGCGAAACGAGCTCAACGCGGAGGCCAACGAGCTCTTCGAGCAGGTCGAGGACAAGAAAGAGGAGATGGAGCTCGACGAGGGCAAAAGCGTCGACCAGCTCGAAGACGAGATCGAGGATCTCGAGTTCAAACAGCAGACTGAGGTCCTGAGCTCCGAGGACGAGCAGGAACTCATCGAGAAGATCGAGCAAAAGCGCGAGAAACTCGCCGAGCGCAAGGAGAAGCTCGAACAGACCGACGACATCGACGAGATCAAAGCGGAGGCCCAGGAGATCCGATCCGAGGCGAGCAAACACCACCAGAAGGTGACCGAGCTCGCCGACGAGGCCCAGGAACATCACAACGAGATGATCGAGGCCTATCGCGAGGCCGACGAGATCCGCGACGAGGCCGACGAGATGCACGAGAAGTTCGTCGAGGCCCAGGAAGCGGCCGACCAGCATCACGAGGACTTCGTGCGCGTCCAGAAGCGACTTCGCGAACTCGACAAGGAAGAGGAAGAGGAAGAACGGTCGCGCCGCGAGGAGAAACAGGAAGCCGCTCGCGAGGAAGCCGAGGAGATCTACCAGGAGTTCAAAGACGGCGAGACCCTCGACACCGAGGACCTGATGAAGCTCCAGAAGACGGGACTGCTGTAAGTTTTACCTCGTTCACTCTCTACCCCGGATTGCTTGGGATTTTTATGGATCGGCAGCGTCTGATGAGACGTGAGCACACTGGTGGTGTGCCTGGACCGCGGGGGTGACCTGGCGAGCGTTGCGGAGCCGCCGATCGTCGGGACCGACGCAGTCGAATCGCTCGTCACCGAGTTCGGCATCGACGACCCGGAGGACAGCCGGGTCAACTGCCTGCTTGAAGGGCTGCGTGTCGCCCGCGATCTCGAAGCCGACGGCGAAGCGGTCACTGTCGCCGTCATCTCGGGGAGCGGTGAGACGGTCGGCGTGAGCCGATCGGTCGCCAGACAGACCGAGCAGTTGCTCTCGGCCCACGAGCCCGATTCGGCGATCGTCGTCACCGACAGTACGGAGGACGAACGCCTCGTCCCGATCATCGAGAGCCGGGTAGCCGTCGACGCCGTCGATCGGGTCGTGGTCCGGCAAGCCCGGGACATCGAGTCGACGTACTACCTGCTCAAGCAGTTCCTGGCCGACGAGGAGCTCCGGGAGACCGTCCTGGTGCCGATCGGAGCCGCGCTGCTTGCGATGCCGATCCTCCTTCTGGTCGTCAACAGCGTCACGATGGCGCTGGGCGCGATCGCCGCGGCCGTCGGCCTGCTCCTGTTGTACAAGGGACTGGGGATCGACGAGTACGTCGAGACGCTGCCCGGCCAGATACACAACGCGCTGTACTCCGGACAGGTGTCCCTCGTCACGTACGTCGTCGCCGCGGGGCTCGGACTGATCGGCCTGTTCGTGGGGGCACTCGGCGTCTCGGCGACGGCCTCCGACAGCGTCCTGATCCTGGCAATGCGGTTCGGGTTCGACGCTGTACCCTGGCTGACGGCAGCTGCCCTGGCAGCGAGCTCCGGTCGGTTACTCGACGAGTTGCTCCGCCGGGACGGCGTCAGAAACGCATATCTCAACCTTCCGTTCGGCGTCGTCGCGGTCGGTCTCGTCGTCCGGGGTGTCAGCGGATACTTCCTCGAACGCGCCGACGTGTTCGCGTCGATGTCGGTCTCATCGGTCGATCTCGGGATCATCTCCATCGAGGGATTCACGCTCACGCCGGGGACGCGACTCGCGGTGTTCCTCATCGCCGGGATCGTCGTCAGTCTCGTCGGCGTCCGCTTTGCCGCCTACTTCAGCGAGACGAACATCGAGGAGGAACTGGTCGATGAGCGGGCGGCTGAGTAAGGCCTCTCCTCGTGAAACCACGCTGTGTTCGGAGACGGGCAGCCGGATCAGACGGCTGAAGTACGCCGAACCGAACCGGCGAGTATGGACGAAGTGATTCACGCCACCGGTCACGAGCACGTCACAGCGACCCACGAAAGCACGCTCGAACTCACGAGCGACGACTTCCTCACCCCGGCCGGGGACTGCATCGTCGGGATCGAGGCCGATCGCGTTCCCGCGGATTTCGATCCGGCGTTCGTCGAGGCGTGTCAGGACGCCACCGCGGAGATCACGGCCACGCTTTCGACAGCCGACCAGGAGGCCCGGATCACCGGTCGAGGCCACCCGGGCCTCTCCTTCGAGAACGACCGTTCGCTGGTGATCCGGACCAGCGAATACGTCGACGACCGAACGGTCATGATCGACGCCGACGCCGCTGCGGCGGATCTGGATCGCGAACTCGTCGACGCGCTGGCCGCCGGGGCGTCGGTGACGATGCGCCTCACCGTCGAGTGATCGCTCGGTACGGAAGCCGGCCGTTTTTGACAAGCCGCGACCCACACCCCAGTATGAGCGAGGACGCCGAACCGGTCGAGAACATCAGCGGTGGCCCCGGCAGCGGCGGCTCGATGGATACCTTCGAGCCGAGCGACGCCGACACGCGGGCTGCCAAGGTGGTCGACCGCCTGGGCGAACTGTACTGGCAGAAGACCTACGGCGGCCAGGACGCCTTCGAGTGTCTCGTCCGGACGATACTCAGCCAGAACACGAGCGACGTGGCGAGCCAGCCGGCCCACGACGCGTTGATGGACCGATACGGGTCCGAGGATGAGGAGGAAGTCGATCTCGTCGACGCGCTCGCCGACGCCGAACAGGCCGAACTCGCAGAGACGATCTCCGGGGCCGGCCTCTACAACCAGAAGTCCGCCCGGATCATCGAGATCGCCCAACGCATCCGCGAGGAGTACGGCGGCGAAGACGACTTCGACGCGTTCGTCCGCGAGGAGCCCGCCGAGGCAGTCCGGGAAACACTGCTCGCGATGAACGGCGTCGGCCCCAAGACCGCCGACTGTGTCCTCCTCTTTGCTGGTGGGCGCGACGGCGTCTTCCCCGTCGACACGCACGTCCACCGGATCTACCGCCGCCTCGGTATCGCCCCGCCGGGGGCCGATCACGAGGCAGTCCGCGAGGTGCTCGAAAAGAAAGTGCCCGAGGGGAAATGTGGCTTCGGTCACACCGCGAGCATCCAGTTCGGCCGGGAGTACTGCAGCGCCCGGGAGCCGGCGTGTCTCGACGGTCCCGAGGCGTGCCCGCTGTACGATCTCTGTGATCGCGTCGGTATCGAGCCGGCGAGCGGCGATGTCGTCGATCCGGCTGAGACAGTTGAACGTTGAGAGAACGGGAGACCCTTGGCCGACACGGGAGGTATCGAAAGGGGCCGGTCGCTCGCGGTCGCCCAATGTATCGAACGAAGAGTCAGGCGAATTGCTGTCCCCTCCGACGCAAACCCCGGATTACGCTTCGATCGCGGCGTCGATCCGCTCGAACTGTTCGTCGGTGAGCTCGACCTCGATCGCGCCGAGGTTCTCCTCGAGCTGGTCGGTCGTCCGCGCGCCGATGATCGGGACGACGGTGAGGTCCTCGTGAGCCAGCAACCAGGCCAGCGAGACCTGGGCGGGGGAGGCGTCGACTTCCTCGGCGACCGCACGGATCTCGTCGAGGACGTCCCAGGCCTCCTCTCGGAGGTACCAGTCCGCGAAGTGCTCGTCGATGTCGCCACGCGAGCCGTCGGGAGCCTCGACCTCGCTCTCGCCGACGCGTTCGTACTTGCCGGTGAGGAAGCCGCCGTGCAGCGGCGAATACGGACAGACAGCGATGTTCTGGTCTGCACAGACGTCCAGATATTCGGCGACGGGCTCGCGGTGGACCGCCGAGTACTGTGGCTGGGTGACGGTGAAGGCCTCGTAGTTGTTGACGTCGGCCTTCCAGAGCCCCTTGGTGAGTTTCCAGGCGTCGGCCGTCGAGAGGCCGACGTAGTGGACCTTGCCCTCGCTGATCAGGTCGTCGATAGTCCGTAGTGTCTTCTCGATCGGCGTCTCGTCGTCGAAGCGGTGAAGATAGAGGATGTCGAGGTAGTCCGTGTCGAGTTTCTCAAGGGAGCCTTCGACCTCCGCGCGGACGTTCTTCGCCGAGAGGTTCTCCTGGAAGCGCGAGACATCCGACCAGAAGCACTTCGAGGCGATCACGAAGTCCTCGCGATCCCGGTCGTCGAGCCACTCGCCGATCCAGCGTTCGCTGTCGCCGCCGCCGTAGCCGTTGGCCGTGTCGATGAAGTTCCCGCCCGCCTCGGCGTAAGCGTCCAGAAGCTCATGGGCGTCCTCGCGGTCCGTCTCGACGACACCCGTCTCCTCGTGTTCCAGCCCGAAACGCCACGTCCCGAGCGCGATCGGCGATACTTCGAGTCCAGTCTCTCCGAGTCTGACGTACTCCATGAATAGAGGGTAGCGTCCCTCGCGTATAAGTCCGATGTGATAGTTCGTACCGTGTTCCGAGTGCCCGCCGCGGGCGTCTCGACTGTCGCCGAGTCACCCCGAGAGTGCAGTCACGTGGTAGCGCTCGCCCGGCGTCGTCTCGAAGGCAACGGTGCCGTCATCGCGATCCGTGTCAACGGGCGTGCCATCCGCTGTCGCGACACGAACCGCCGATGTCGCCCGCACCCGACAGCGCTCGCCGGACCCCGACCGGATTGTCGCGCTATCGAGACTGCCACCGGACCACTCGATGTCGACCCCGAAATCGCCGCGGGCCCGGAGTCCCGAGACCGACCCCTCGGCCCACGCGTCGGGCAGTGCGGGCAGGAGGCGAATCTCGTCAGCGTGGCTCCCCAGCAGCATCTCGGTGATACCCGCCGTAGCCCCGAAGTTCCCGTCGATCTGGAACGGCGGATGGAGATCGAAGAGGTTCGGGGCCGTCGAGTCGGCGAGCAGCGTCCTGACCCATTCGTGAGCCCGTTCGGCGTCTTCCAGCCGGGCGAACTGGTTGACCAGCCACGCAGCGCTCCAGCCGGTGTGACCGCCACCGTGTTCGAGGCGGCGGTCGAGGGTGGTTTCGACCGCGTCCGCGAGCTTCGGGGTATTCCGGGATGTGATCTGGTCGCTCGGATGCGCGCCGTACAGGTGCGAAATGTGGCGATGCCCCGGGTCGGCCTCGTCATAGTCCTCGATCCACTCCTGTAACTGGCCGTGTTCGCCGACCTGCATCGGCGGGAGCCGATCGAGGGCGGCCCGCAGATCGTCGTGGAACTCGTCTTCGACCTCGAGAATCTCCGCGGCGGCGATAGTGTGCTCGAAGAGGTCGCGGGTCAACTGGACATCCATCGTCGGCGCGTAGGTGACCGTCGCTTCCTGACCGTCATCAGTCACGTAGGCGTTCTCCGGCGAGTTCGAGGGCGCGGTCACCAGCCAGTCCTCCGCCTCCCCTTCTTCCGCAGGGTGCTCGACGAGGAAGTCGGCCACGAACGCTGCCGCCTCCCGCAGAATCGGCTCGGCCGTCTCCCGGAGGTGATCCTCGTCACGGGTGAACGCGTAGTGGTCGAACACCAGCCGGGAGAGCCACGCCGCGCCCATCGGCCAGAGCCCCCAGTGAGCGCCGTCGACCGGCGCGGCGTTCCGCCAGAGATCCGAGTTGTGGTGGACGGCGAAGCCCGCACAGTCGTAGTGGGTCTCGGCGACGCGTCGGCCAGGCTCCCGCAGGTCATCGACGAAGTCGTACAGCGGGGCCGCACACTCCGCGAGGTTCGTCTGCAACGCTGGCCAGTAGTTCATCTCGAGGTTGATGTTCAGCGTATAGCCGCTGTTCCACGGCGGGTCGAACTCCTGGTTCCAGACCCCCTGGAGGTTGGCGGGTTCGGTCCCGGGTCGGGAACTCGCGATGAGGAGATACCGGCCAAACTGGGCGTACAGCGCCGTAAGGTTCGGGTCTGCCTCGCCCGTAGCGACCCGATCGAGGCGCTCGTCGGTCGGCCGGTCGAGGGGCTCGCCCAGATCCAGTTCCACGCGATCGAAGAGCTCCCGGTGGTCGGCGACGTGGGTATCCCGCAGGTCGTCATATGACTGGTCCGCTACCGCGTCGAGGACCGATTCACATGCCGCACCCGGATCCTCCGTCTCGTGGCCGGTGAAGCCGGTTAGCACGATCGTCATCGCATCGGCTGCTTCAGCCCTGAAGCCGACACTCGACTCCTCCGGCGCGTCCGCGCCGGTCACTCGCTGTACGTTCCCGGCGTCGGCGGTCACGCTGGCTCGAGCCTCGAAGGCCATCCCCTCGCCGCCAGCACCGCGGTCGTCGTCAGGGTCGTCGACGACTCGTCCCCGGAGTTGAAGCGTCCCGTCGCGAACACTGTCGTCGGCGTCCTGCTCTCGGTCGAGTCCGACCGTCGCAGTGACGGCCCCGGGTTCCTCCGCCGTAAGCCGAATCACGATCGCATCGTCCGGAGCGGAAGCGAAGTACTCCCGGACGTAGGTCGTCCCCTCGTGGTCGTAGCGGACCCGCGCCACGCCGGCTGAGAGGTCGAGTTCACGCCGGTAATCGGTGACGGCGTCGTGGCCAACGTCGATGGAGAGGTCACCGAACGTCTGGTAGGGCCGCAGGCGAATGGGGTCGCCCATCAGTTTCTCGTCGGCGAGGGCTTGTGCGCGCTGGACTTCGCCGTCGAAGAGGAGCCGGCGGACTTCCTCGACATGTTCCCGAGCGTCCGGATTGGTTCTATCCTCGTGGCCACCCGCCCAGAGCGTGTCGGCGTTGAACTGCACCCGCTCACACCCGGGGCGGCCGAAGATCATCCCGCCGAGGCGGCCGTTCCCGATCGGTAGTGCTTCGAGCCACGCCGACGCCGGTTCGTCGTACCACGTGGTGGTCCGCGGATCGAAGTCGAGAGTCATGGTTCGCCAAGCGTGAGAAATCACTTAAAACCGCATGGAGTGACAATACGGCGGTGTTCAGATAAGCACCGACTGCTGGAGGGCAGACGCCGAAAGCCCTCGCGGGGCTCGACCGCTCCGGGACTCGCTGCGCTCCGTCGGTGCTTGCATCGTCCAGGAGGGTTCGAGCCCCGCTCGCCATTTCATCCACCAGGCACGTAGACGGTCTCACAATCTGACTCCTGGCGGATGAAAGGGCGAGTGCAGTTCCGGGAACCCCGGCGACGTAAGGACCGCAACGCAGTGAGGACCGCAACGAGCCGCGGGACCGGAACTGCACGAGGGCTTTCGGTGCATTGTCTCCAGTTTAGATCTCTTATCTGAACACCATCAGCCACGACACCGACAGGACTAATATTTCGCTTCGAGTGTCCCCATTCATGCAGTACGAAAACCCCATCATCCCGGGCTTTCACCCCGATCCGACGATCTGCCGGGTCGGAGAGACGTTCTACCTCGCAACAAGTTCCTTCGAGTACTTCCCTGGCGTCCCGCTGTATCGGAGTCAGAACCTCGTCGACTGGGAACCGATCGGGCACGCACTCACCCGCGACGCCCAGCTGCCCCTGGAGGGTGCCCGCTCCTCGATGGGGATTTTCGCACCGACGTTGCGCCACCACGACGGGACCTTCTATCTCGTCACCACGAACGTCACCAACGGCGGGCACTTCTTTGTCACCGCTGACGATCCGGCCGGCGAATGGTCCGACCCGACGTGGGTCGACGCGCCGGGGATCGACCCGGATCTCTTCTTCGAGGGCGACACCTGCTACTTCACCTACCACGCCGACGACCCCGACGCACCCATCAAACAGGCCGAACTCGACCTGGAGACGGGGGAACTCGGCGAGCCCTACCCTGTCTGGGAGGGGTTCCGCGATCCCTACGCCGAGGCCCCGCACGTCATCGAGCGCGACGGGACCTACTACCTGCTCGTCGCCGAGGGCGGCACCCACGCCGGCCACATGGTCGTCGCGGCGCGCGCCGACGACCCTGCCGGTCCCTACGAAGGCTGTCCCGACAATCCGGTCCTGACTCACTGGGGTCGCCCGCGTGACGAAATCCGCGCGACCGGCCACGCCGACCTCACCGTCGACACTGAGGGGCAGTGGTGGCTCGTCTTCCTCGGCATCCGCCAGCACAGCATGTGGCCGCGCTTTCACCACCTCGGCCGCGAGACCTTCCTTGCGCCCGTCTCCTGGGCGGACGGCTGGCCGGTCGTTAACGACGGCGATCCGGTCACCACCGAGATGGATGCCCCGCTCCCGGGCGAGCCCCGAGGCGATGTGACGTCGGTCGATCGCACCGACACGACCTTCGCCGACGGTCTCGGTGTCGAGTGGGAGTTCCGCCGCAACCCCGACCGCGAGCGCTACGAGACGGGGCCGGACGGACTCACCCTCCACGGCGGCCCGGAGACCCTGGACGAACCCGGGGCCACGTTCGTCGGTCGCCGACAGACCGCCTTCGACTGTTCCGCCGAAGCGACGCTCGCCTTCGATCCCGACGAGGACGAGGAGGCCGGCCTCGCCCTCGTGATGAACGAGGACCACCACTACCAGGTCGGGGTGACCCAGCAGGACGGCCGCCGGGAAGCCGTCGTGCGCCTCCGGATCGGTGACGCGACGGAGGTGGTCGGTCGCACTCCGGTCGGGACGACCGCCGACCTCGCCGTCGAGGCTGACACGCAGACGTATCGCTTCCTCGTGGACGGCGAAGAGGTGGCGACCGCGTCGACGCGCTATCTCGCGACAGAGGTCGCGGACGGCTTCACCGGCGTCATGATCGGGCCGTACGCGACCGGCCGCGGGCGGACCTGCGAGTCGAATGCAGTGGTCGAACGGTTCGTCTACGAATCCAACGAAGAGTGAACAAGTCCGCGTCGACGGCCAGAGACAAGAGGATCGTCTAGACGAACCGGAAGGTTTCGAGGTTCTTGGGCGCGAACGTCCGCATGTTGTACTCGTGATAGAGCGCCGACGAGAGGTCCTGGACCGAGGATTCGTCGCCGTGGACACAGAGCACTTTCTCCGGACGGGGGTTCATCGTCTTCACGAAGTTCTCTAAGCCCTGGCGGTCGGCGTGGCCGGAGAAGCCGTCGACGGTCTCGACGTTCATCTCCAGGGAGAGCGTGTTGCCCCGACCGCGACCGTTACCGTTGTTCATCGGGATCTCGTCCCAGCCGTTCTGGATCCGCCGGCCGAGGGTCCCCTGGGCCTGGTAGCCGACGAAGGTGAGCGTCGAGTCCGGATCGGAGCCGAAGTGTTCGAGCCAGGACATGATCGGCCCGCCAGTGACCATCCCCGACGTCGAAAGGACGATCGCCGGTTCGCCGTCGGTGACTTCCTGGCGCTCCTCCTCGCCGCCGTCGATATGGTTGAACTGGTCGGCGAGGAAGGGGTTCTCGTCGTCGTGGAAGATCCGATCCCGCAGGTCGTCCCGGAGATACTCGGGATAGGTGGTGTGGATGGCCGTCGCCTCCCACATCATCCCGTCGAGATGGACCGGCATCTCCGGGATGTCACCCTCACGCATCGCCTCTTCGAGGACGAGCATGAGTTCCTGAGATCGCCCGACAGCGAAGGCGGGGATCAGGACCGAGCCGTCGCGCTCGTAGGTCTCCCGGATGATCTCCTTGAGCCTTTGTTCGGAGTCCGCCTGGTCGGTCTGGTAGTCGTTGCGCCCGCCGTAGGTCGACTCCAGAACGAGCGTCTCGACGCGGGGGAACTCGTTGACTGCGCCGTTGAACAGCCGCGTGTCGTCGTAGTGGATGTCCCCCGAGAACGCGACGTTGTACAGGCCGTCGCCGATGTGGAAGTGTGAGATCGCCGAACCGAGGATGTGGCCGGCGTTGTGCATCGTGAGCTTGATGTCCGGCGAGATGTCGGTCACGTCGCCGTACTCGATCGGGATGGTGTGTTTGATCGCCTCCCGGACCATCTCGGAGTCGTACGGCGGGGCGCGCCCTTCCTTAGCTGCGACGTCGAGATAATCGAGTGTGAGCAGCCCCATCAGGTCACGCGTCGGCTCTGTCGTGTAGATCGGCCCGTCGTAGCCGTATTTGAACAGCAGCGGGATGAGCGCGGAGTGATCGAGGTGGGCGTGGGTGAGGACGACCGCGTCGATCGAACTCGCGCCGACACCGAGGGCCTCGGGTACCTGCAGATAGGGATACTCGTCTTCCGCGCCCGGTTTGTCACCGGCGTCGATGAGAACCCGGGTTTCGGGGGTCGAAAGAATGAACGACGCGCGGCCGACTTCCCGACAGCAGCCAAGCGTCGTAATCCGGACCCACTCGTCGTCGGACATCTCCTCGCGGTGGATCTGGCGACCGACGCGTTCGAGGATGTCCCGGCGGTCGTCGCGTTCCTGTTTGAGGAAGTTCCGGACGTTGCTGACCGTCGAGGACTCGATCGGCGGGGTCCGGACGACCTCCGGCGTCCACCCAACTTTCTGGGTGATCTCCCGGAGCGTCGATCCGTGCCGACCGATCACCATCCCCGGCTTCTCGGCCTCGATGACGACCTCGCCGGTGTCCTCGTGGAAGTCCAGATCGGTGACGCTGGCCTCCTCGGGGATGACCGAGTGGACCTCGTCACGGGCCTCCCGAGGTGGCGAAAGGACGTCGGTGTCCGGACGGACGGTGATCCGTTTGCGGAGTTTCGACGCAAGCCGACGAACGAGGTCGCCGTTCTCCGCGAAAGACTTTGGATCGCGCGTGTAGATGACCAGTTCCGGCCCCTCGTAGGTGACATCCGTGATCGAAATGTCATTGGGTACTTCGCTAACAATCGTCTCTTTCGTATCCGCAAGTTGCTGATCTACGTTACTCATAGCTGCAAGACGCCCCCGTCGTTTCCCGGGTGGCCGTCACGTCGATACCCGAGCGACTCGGACGACGTGAACAGAGCCGACTGGAACGACGACGACTGATTAGTAATGTCATGGTGCGACAGTGATGCATCCGCATCGGTCCGGTCCCGTAGCACTAGCAGTGGGAGCCCGGAAAACCGAATTCCGTACCTGCTTATTCCCCTCGGTTAATAAAAACCTTCGGAAACGTTGAGGCTCCCCGCCCCCGAGATCGATCTATGAACGTGACGCGAGACCGTGTCGAGTCCGAGCGAACGTGGGTCGCTGATCGAGCGACTGTCGTGGTTCCACTGATCAATCAACTCCGGGAGCACCTGGGGGACGCATTCGACACCGACGTCGAAGCGATCACTGACGAACAGTATCGAGAGGCCGTAACAGCAGTCTTCGCCGACGGCGACCTGGCAGTCAACGTCACTGCACTGGTCGGCCTCTTGCGTGAACTCGACGTCACAGACGATTACCCGGGGTTCGTCGTCGACGAGTTTCTCGGACGGGAACTCGCCGCCACGATCGCCGGCGGACAGCCGCGTGGGACGCTCGCCGAAGCGACATACCACTACGCTGACGTCCACACGCATGGCAGCGATGACGACGTTGCGGGGCTCGACGATCTCGACGCCGCACTGGCTGCAGGGTTCCAGACGCGGCTACCCGGCTGGAAGTGGACTGCCACGGCGAGTCCGTTCAGCGTCGACCCCGAGTGACCGGAAGCGAGGAGACACGGCACGACGACAGTCGGACCCGACGCGCTCTTGAGGGTCGACACTGAACTGGTGAACATGCGCGTCGAACAGCTCGGAGACGGCGAGCCGGAACTGGCGATCGTGGCGGCGATCCACGGCGACGAGCCCGGCGGCGTCGAGGCGATCGAGCGACTGCGTTCGAACGGGGCGACCGTCGAGCGGCCCGTAAAACTGATTGTCGCCAACGAGAAAGCCCTGGAAGCCGGCGAGCGGTACCTCGAGACGGATCTCAACCGGGCGTTCGACGAGGACGTCCCCGAAGATGCCCACGAGCGGGAGCTCGCACGAGAACTCGCAGCTGAGATCCGCGGGTGTACCGTGCTGTCGCTACACTCGACACAGTCCTCGGCGACGCCGTTTGCGATCAGCCCGGGACTCGACGATACGACGCGGGCGATCGTCCCCCAGCTTTCGGTCGCTGCGCTGGTGCGCACCGGTCACGACGTCGAGGGACGGTTGTTCGCAACCGACGCGACGATCATCGAAGTCGAGACGGGCTACCAGCGATCGGTCGAGGCCGCCGAGAACGCCTATCGGATCGCCCTGGAGTTTCTGACGGCGACGGGCGCGCTGCCGGGGTACACGGTCTCGACCGATCTGTCGGTCTATGACCTCAGCGAACCCGTCGAGAAGCCGTCGGCAGCGGAGTACGAGGTCTTCGCCGAGAACTTCACGTACGTCGATGCGGGCGAGACCTACGCCGCCGCGGACGGAGAGGGGCTCACCGCCGCCGACGGGTTCTACCCCATTCTCTTCTCGGCCTATGGCTACGAGAACATCTTCGGTTACACCGGATCGTTCGTGGGAACGTTACAGACGAACTGCGAGAACGCCCCGCGACTGGTCGCTGACTGAGGCCGGGCGGTATCGGGGCTGGGACGCCAGGAACACGGCGGGTTTATATCTCCGCCTCCGGAGGTTGGGGTATGAGCGGCGAGCAGGAACTCGGGATCACCGAGAGCAAGGAACACGCGACTGGCGAGTGGTACGCCGAACTGGTCCAGAAGGCCGGCCTGGCCGATTACGCCCCCATGGGCGGCTTTATCGTAACCCGACCCCGCGGGTACGCTATCTGGGAGCGCCTGAAGAATCATCTCGACGGGTGGTTCAAGCAGACGGGCGTCCAGAACGCCTACTTCCCGATGTTCATCCCCGAAAGCTACCTCGAAAAGGAGAAGGACATCGTCGAAGGGTTCGACCCCGAAGTGGCGTGGGTCACGAAGGGTGGCTACGATGAATTGGAGGAGCAACTCGCGGTTCGGCCCACCAGCGAGAGCATCATCACGCCCTTCCTCGCCCAATGGACCCGCTCACACCGGGACCTCCCGATCCGCGTCAACCAGTGGTGTAGCGTCGTCCGGTGGGAAGCAACGGAGACCAAACCGTTCTTCCGCACGAAGGAGTTCCTCTGGCAGGAGGGCCACACCGCCCACCACGACGAGGAAGACGCCGTCGAGGAGATGGAAACTCGCCTGGGCCAGTACAAGCGGCTCTACGAGGACGTCCTGGCGATGCCGGTGCTTTCGGGGCGCAAGCCCGACCACGACAAGTTCCCCGGCGCGCACACGACGACGACCGTCGAGGCGCTGATGCCCGACGGCAAGTCAGTCCAGGGCGGGACCTCCCACTATCTGGGGACCTCCTTCGCGGAAGCCTACGACGTGACCTACGTCGACGAGGACGAGGAAGTGAAGACCGCCCACACGACCTCCTGGGGGCTGTCCTGGCGGGCCCTGGGCGCGCTGTTCATGACTCACAGCGACGACCAGGGGTTGGTCCTGCCGCCCACGCTCGCCGAGACCCAGGTCGTCATCGTCCCGATCTGGGACGAGGACAGCAAGGACGACGTCCTCGCATACGCCGAGGACGTCGAGGCGGACCTCGAGGACGCTGGCGTCCGGGTCGAACTCGACGACCGCGACCACCGCAACCCCGGGTTCAAGTACAACGAACACGAGCTCAACGGCGTCCCGCTCCGGATCGAGATCGGGTCCTACGAGGTCGCTGACGACGAACTCACGCTCGTCCACCGCCCCGACGGCGAGGAGATCACGGTCGAGCGCGACAACGTCGCCGAGACGGTCGAGGACCACCTGGATACCATCTTCGCCAAGCTGTACGCCAGCGCCGAGGAAACCCTGGAAGGCGAGATCCGCGAGGCCGAATCCCGCGAGGAAATCCTCGGCACCATTGGCCAGCACGGCGGCTATGTCAAGTGTGGCTGGTGTGGCGACGAAGCGTGCGAGGAGCCGATCAAGGACGCCATCGCCGCCGAGATCGTGATGGTGCCCAAAGATCGCGACGAGGAACCGATCCACGACGAGTGTGCGATCTGTGGCGACGAGGCCGAGGAGACCGCATACTTCGCCAAAACATACTAGACCATCTTTTTCATCGTCGGGTTTCCTCGCTCGCTTCGCTCGCTGTGGGAACCGCGTGGCGACTTCGTCGCCACGGCATTCGGTTGCGGGCCCATGGGCCCACAACCCACTCCTCGAAAAACATGGTCCACGCGAACGCAGTGAGTGTGGGCTCGGGAGAGCTTGCTCTCCCAGCGGTGAAAAAGGCCGACGGCTCGACCGCCGGTCTCGCCGTCGGTGAACCGCGCTCGCTGGCTCGCGGTTGCACCGCTCGCTCTACCGAGGTCGCTTCGCGACCTCGCGACGCTCGCGCGGATGCTAATCCATATTCGAAACCAGGAACAGGCTTATGTAATTATTTACACTACTGAACGATATGAACCGCCAGCGTGTTTTCGTCGGGGATAGTACGCGCGTTCCCTATGGGGTGCCCCGTCATTTCGAGATGGTCGACCCAATCGAGGTTTCGAAATCCGGGCAGCAAGGGGCGCGGACGTGTCGTAGGGACACCGCCGAATGACCCGTGATCTCACCGAACGAGTGAGTCGGCGTCACGTACTGCGGACGGCCGCCGGGCTGGGATTCGGCACGATCGCCGGCTGTGTGGGCATGGGCACTGAGAGTTCGGGTTCTACCGATACGAACGGTGATGATACCACAGTTACCGACGAGAAAGGGAATGCTACCACTGTTTCCGACGAAAATGGTGGCAGCGTGGAGTGGGAATTCACTGAGCCAGCCGGGAACGTGTGGTCGTCGCCGACAGTCGTCGACGGGACCGTCTACGTCGGATCGATGGGGACCTCAGTTGAGAGTGCGGCGTTGTACGCTGTGGATGCGGCCACCGGCGAGCGATCGTGGACGTTCACCGAGCCTTCGGAATCGATCAGCTCGTCGCCAGCAGTCGCAAACGGGACCGTCTACGTCGGGTCCGGGCCGACGCTGTACGCGGTCGATGCCGAGACGGGCGACCAGGAGTGGGCGTTCACCGAGCCACCACGCACGATAGACGCCTCGCCGACCGTCCGGGACGGGACTGTCTACGTCGGAACCTGGGGTTCGACGCTGTACGCGGTGGACGCGACAACCGGCGATCAAGAGTGGACGTTCACCGGGCCGAATGGAGCCGTGAACTCGTCCGCGACGGTCGCGGCGGGCACCGTCTACGTCGGATCTTCCGGGAGCCGTTTCGAGGACCACGAAGATGCGGCGTTGTACGCGGTGGATGCCGCCACGGGCGACCAGGAGTGGGTGTTTACCGAGCCGTCAGATTCCGTCGATTCATCGCCCACGGTCGCGGCGGGGACCGTCTACGTCGGCTCCGATGACGGGACGGTGTACGCGGTGGATACAGAGACGGGCGACCAAGAATGGGCGTTCACCGAACCGTCTGCGGGCGTGTATTCATCGCCGACGGTCGCGAGCGGGACCGTCTACGTCGGCTCCTATGACGGGACGCTGTACGCCTTGGAGGCGGCGACGGGCGAGCGGGAGTGGGCATTCACCGGGGGGTATCGCGAACTGTCGAGCGTCCCGTCCTCGCCGACGGTCGTCGATGGGCTCGTCATTGTCGGCACCGCGGCCAAAACTGACGCCGAGTACACGTACCTGGGTGTGTTATACGGGGTGAATGCGGCCACGGGCGAGCGGGAGTGGGCGTTCGCCAAACCAGCAGCGGCGGTCAGCTCATCGCCGACAGTCGTCGATGGCATCGTCTACGTCGGTGGGCCGGGCCCAACGCCGGCGTCTGGCGGCGCGCCGATCGCTGGCGTGGTATACGCCCTGGACGCGGGCGTCGACGGATCGAGCGACGGATCCCGGGTTCGACTGGGAACACTCGGTCACCACGGCGTCGCCGCCGAGACGTGAATAGGCCAGTATAGGCCGGTGCGTAATACGCACTGAGCGGATATTCACTTCTAGCCGCCATGAAAACAACCACCCTGTGAACCGTTCTATGACATCCTGGCCAATCCTATCCAAATCAACGGTTACTCGACGACCTCGACGTCGAACATGCTTCGCCAGCGATAGCGCCGCCCGCCCCAGACGAACGTCCGGCGGGCCAGTGCGTACGCGAAAAGCGGGAGATTCAGTATCGTCGCCGGTACTGCAAGCAGGAACGTCCACCGGCGGATGCCGAAAGCCGCGTAGATGATTCCATAGGACAGTGTCACTGCGACGGTCGTGAGTACCGGATACAGGACGAGGAGCGCAGTGAGGGCGAGCAATGCGAGGGCGTTGAACACAGTGATACCCGGGCCGTGGAACCGGACGATCTTGATGAATCGGACGAACCGTTCGAGAGACTCATCGATCGTGCCGCCGGCCGAAACCTCATGAACCCGTCGTATCGAGGTCACGTCCAGATGCTCGTCCAGCGTTCCATCGTCGCTAATCGTCCGGGTCAGGTCCGCCCGGAAGGCGTCGACTTCGAGATCACCACGCTCGAAGATCACGCTCCCACCCCAGGGGATATCGGCCGCCCATGTCGTGAGTGTGCCGCCAAAGACGTTGGTGGGTTCGAGCAACACCGAAAGCGCGTCGCGTCCGCGGAAGAAGGGGACCTCCGAGACCGGGCCGTGGCGGTCGTAGTCGGCCGAGAGTTGGTCCAACCAGTCAGGCGGATGCTCGAAGTCGTCGTCCGTCCAGACGAGCCGGTCGTGGCGGGCTCGTTCCATGCCGACATCGATCGCGTTGGCCTTGCCCGAGCAGCCATCGGGGTCGCCTGCGGGGATCACCGACACTGACGGAGGGTGGCCTGTTTGCTTTGCAACTGGATCGCTCTCGTGATCGGGGAGAACCAGGAGTTCGTCGTCGTCCCGGAGTTGCTCGGCCACCTGCCGGCAGGCTGGCGTCCAGGTCGTCGTCGGTAGCAGGACCGAAACCGGCGGTCGCTCCATGGTCGACAAACGGCGGCCTCCTGTCAGAAGCTACTGGAAGCGTCACGCTCTGCCGGTTGATCACCCACCGCCAGCATGGTCTCGATCGTCTCGACTAGCACGTCCGCCGTCCGCAGAACGTCCTGCCGGTCGACGTACTCCCGTGGTGAGTGAGCAACCGGCCCCTCGTCGTCAGCCAGCACGCCCGGACCGAAGACAACCGTCGGGGCAAGTTTCGCGAACTGGGCCGCCTCCGTCGCCGCGCCGAAGGGGCGCACGCTCCCGCCGCTCGCGTCCCGCAGGACCTCGACGATTTGAGCGTCTGGGTCCGTCTCGAAGGCTTCGGGGAACGGCGTGTCCGGGCGGACGAGGGAGACGTCGACGCCGATCTCGTCGGGAAGCAAGTTCCGAAGGTGAGCCTCCAGGGAGGCGGGGAAATCCTCACTGCGCTCGGGCGGGACGCTCCGGCGGTCGAAGGTGATCCGTACCTCGGCCGGGATCTGGTTCGGGGCCTCGCCGCCCTCGACCATCGTCGGGGTCAGCGTCGGCGATCCAAGTGTGTCGTGAGCGGCTGTCCCGCGTGCGTCGTCGTAGCGATCCATCGACTCGATCGTCGGGCCGATCACTCGAACGGCGTTGATTCCATCGCTCGGATCGCTGGCGTGGGCGCTCTCGCCGGTGAGGGTGATCTGGCCCTCGAACTGGCCACGGGCGGCGTAACAGACGTCCAGGTCCGTCGGCTCGCCGACGATCGCCGCGTCGAGGTCGGCATCGAGCGTCTCGACGAGGTGGGCCGCGCCGGTCTGGGTCGTCTCCTCGTCGGGCGTGATCGCCAGCGTCACGCGCCCGTCGCCGATTTCGGCGCGGAGGAAGGCCCCGACCATCGCCGCCAGCGACCCCTTCGCGTCGCAGGCACCTCGGCCCCGGACGATCTCGCCGTCGCGCTCGAAGGGCACGTGTGGCGGAACCGTGTCGAGGTGGGTGTTGAGCAGGAGATGGGAAGTGTCGTCAGTCTCACCACTGCCGCTCCGGTGGGCGACGACGTTGCCACCCCCATCGACGCGGACACTCACCCCATCGTCTTCGAGTGTCTCGACGAGCACCGATCGCATCGCTTCGACCGACTCCTGGGATTCGGTCCGGACTGCCTGCTCGTGGAAATCCAGAATGTCAAACGCCATCACTCACGCTCCGCATCGGGCGCGCCGGCCGTCTCGTCCTCGACGCGCGTGACGTCGGCCATCGTCTCCCGGCGACGAACAATGCGTGCGCCGTCGCCCTCGATCGCGACCTCTGCAGGCCGGGGCTGGGAGTGGAAATTGTTCGCGAGTTCGTACCCGTACGCGCCGGCGTTGCCGATCGCGAGAATGTCCTCGCGTTCGGGGCGAGCGATCGGTCGGTCGGTCGCGAAGACGTCCGCGCTGGTACAACAGGGGCCGCCGACGGAGACTGCCTCGTCCGCCCGATCCGGCGCGGAGACGTTCCGTATCGGATGGTAGGAATCGAACATCGCCGGCCGGATCAGCGTCGACAGCGAGGCATCGACGCCGACGACAGTCGTCTCGGGAGCTTCCTTGACCGTGTTGACCCTCGCGAGGATCAACTCGGCGTCGGCGACGACGTATCGGCCGGGTTCGAACTTCATCGTCGCGTTGAGGTCGCCCACCGCCTCCCGGACCGTCTCGGCGACGACTTCGATGTCGAGCGGTGGTTCGTCCTCGCGATAGGGGACGCCGAACCCGCCGCCGAAGTCGACGAACTCCAAGTCGCCGTCGCCGACCTCCCGCGCGAGGTCTGCAACTTTGCCGAGCGCACGGGCGTGCTCGTCGACTTCGCCCGTCAGGACGCCGCTGCCAACGTGGGCGTGCAGACCAACCAGATCGAATCGCTCCCGGAGATCGGCAGCGAGATCGGGGACGCGCTCGGCCGGGATCCCGAACTTCGCGTCCTTGCCCGTCGCGACCTTCTCGTGATGGCCGGTCCCGATCCCGGGATTGATCCGGATGGCAACGCGGCCGTCGTACCCGCGCGCTTGGAGGCGGTCAAACGTGTCCCGAGCGCCGCCAGTGATCGTCAGCCCGGGGTACTCGTCGGCGAGTTCGACAGCGTAGTCAAGGTCCGCGGCGGGCGGGTTGACGGCCGTGTACTGGAGTGTGTTCGGGTCTGCGCCCGCTTCGATCGCCCGCTGTAACTCCCCGCGGGCAGCACACTCGATGTCGGCACCGACGTCGAGCAATGCAGAGAGGACAGCCCGGCCGGTGTGTGCCTTTGCGGCGTACATTACCTCGGCATCCGGGAACGCGGCGTCGAACCGGCGGTAATTTGCCTGGACGCGTCCGGTCTCAAGGACGTACAGTGGGGTCTCGTACTCGGCAGCGAGAGCGAGTAACTGCTCGTGATCCCAGTCGGCGAGGCGACGAACCGGCGGCGAGTGACTCATTACTTGCCAGACGGGTTCGGCGGCTAACAAGCGTTCCGTTTCCTGAGAAAGCGAGAGGAACGTTCCCAGCAGGAGACCTACTCGTCGCCGACGAACACCGTCTCCAGACGGTTCCCGCAGTCCGGACAGCAAAACGTCTGCCACTTTGTTGGATCGAGTCCGCCCATCGTCTCCGTGCGGATCACGTCCGCGCGAGCGACGGGGTGCTCGCAGGTCTCACAGTAGAAGGGCTCGTCGTCAGTCATTGGTAGCGAAAGGCAACCGATCGCAAAAAGGTCGCCGACTCCGGTCCGACCGTGGGGACGGTCGGCCTCAGGTGTCGAGAACGAGCCGACGGAGGAAGTTCCCGTACGCTGGCCGGGTGACCAGGACCCCGATCAGCACACCGACGATGGTGATGATGGCGAACCCACTCAGATCACCGAGGCCGAGCACGGTCAGCGGGCTCATCGCGATGATCGTGGTCGCCGCGGCTGCCCCGATGACCCAGAACGCCTTCCGGAATCGGTTCTGGAACACCCGATCGGTAGCGATCTCCTCACGCTGAAGGATCTCGTCGGCGATGATGATGAGGTCGTCGGCCCCGGTCCCGATGACCGCGATGAACCCGGCGATGTGAGAGAGATTCAACGGGTACTGGACGAGCGCGACGAAGCCAAGGAGGACGAACACTTCGGACATCGCGGTGACGATCATCGGTAGCGCAACCCGGACGTCCTGATACCGGAAGAAGATCATGCCACTGACGGCCAGGACGGCCATGATCCCCGTGATCAGGGAGTCAGTCCGGAACTGCTGGCCGAGCGCCGGTTCGAGTTCCTGATAGTTCGCGTTCTCGAAGTCGAGGGGTGCGGGGAGACGGCCGGCTCGAAGGCTGATTTCGAGGTCTTTCGCCTGGGTCATGTTCTCTCCGGTGGTCATTCTGAACGACGGATCGGTGGCGAACCCACCCGAAGCGAACGACCTGCCGAGATCCCCATCCACACCGCCAGAGAAGACGATTTCTCCGTTGAGTGTCGTAACCAGGCAATAGTCGTCGACCGCGGAAACGTTCGTGATCTGCGACCGATCGTAGCCACAGTTGCGATCCTGGTTGAAGCCGTACTCTACCATATCCTGCTGGAACCGTTCGGCGACGTCATCGTTGATCGTCACCGGGACGAAAGCTTCTGTTCCATCGGCCACTTCCCGTTCCTGTGCTGTCCCGATCCGTCCGAACTCGTCCTGGCCCAGTACCTGTGACGGAACGAACGATCCGTTCTCGTCCGGATGAACCGCGTAGACACGGACGATCCCACGCTCGTTGAGGAGTGACCGAAGTTCCTCCCGATCGCGATCCGGCGCAGTGATCGAGATGAGGTTCCCCTCGATCGCGTTGAGTCTCGAGACGCTCCCGCCACTGAGTGCGGATTCGGTGATCTTGTCTCGAATGACATCGACCATATCTTCGCGAGTCTGGCCGGTCACCCCGTCACGGACAGTTCCCGGTTGATATCCTTCCGCATTCAGTGCGTTCCGAAGCTGATCGTGAGTGACGTTTCGCACGAATACCTCGACAGTCGATGACTCATTCGAAACCCTGATGTCGGCTAGGTCAAGCGATAGCGACTCCGAGAGGTTCTGTTCGAGTGCGGTCTCTTGCTGGAATCTGACGTTGACGTCCTCGGCCGTGATCCCCACCGCAGGGGCCTGAATGCTGGTCCCGCCGTCGAGTTGAATCCCGTACTGGAGGTTGGTGATACCGCCATCGTCTGCGCCACCGGTGACGGGCGCGAACAGGGCAATACCACTACCCAGGACGAACACGACCAGCAGGACGATCCGCCAGTTCTCTCGAATATTCATCTGTTCACCCCGTGGAATTTATACCAGCGAAGCAGACTCAAGTTGAGCATGTAGGTGTTCATCAGGTCGACGCTCAGCCCCAGCACGAGCACGATGCCGATCTGAGCCATGATCTGGATGCCGAACAGCGTCGCCATGATTGCCATGACGGTCATGGCGACGATCGACGTCAGCGTCATCGTCACACCGGTCTGCATCGCGGCGTACGTACTCTCGTAGAACTCCCCGCGCCGTCGGAGGATGTGGTTGTTCAACAGAATATCCGAGTCGACGCTGTACCCGATCAGCATGAGGAGGCCGGCCACCGTGCCAAGCGAGAGTTTGACCTGGAAGAGGCTTAACACGGCAAGGGGAATCACCAGGTCGGAGAACGCGGAAATGACGATCGCGATACTCGGGACGAACGTCCGAAAGAGTGCGAACGCCAGAACGCTCATGCCGAGGAAAGCAATGGCGATCCCGAAGAGGGCGACCCGCATGCTGTCAGCTCCAAAGGACGCCGGTGTCGACCCACTCGAGGTGACGTTCATCCCCGATGAAGTGGCCTGACCCTTTAGCTCGGTGATGTTCGCCCCGCTACCGAACGTGAGGCGGTAGGCGTTGTCTTCGAGCACGAGCCCCTGAACAGACTCAGGCTCGGGTGTGAAGTTCGTCTGAATGTCCGCCGCCGACAAATCCGTCTGGACGGTCATCTGTGACCCGCCCGTGAAATCGATGCCGAGTGCGACTGGCGAGCCAGTCACCGCCCACGCCCCGATCAACACGACGAGCGCAAGCGCCAGCACCGCCAGCGGGACAGCCGCGAGCTGGCGGTTGGAATACTTCGTATAATCGACTTCCGGTACCTCGAACTCTATCATGACAATGCGTGTGGCACGGGCTTGAATAAGCCTTCCTAAAGCGTCTTTGTGTCCTCGTTGCCGACAGTCACCGTGTGGATGCTTCGACCAGTTTGCACGCCCGCCCAACCAGTGACGACGGGCTTATAGGGCTGGTTCCCCTGTGATAGTGGCGGCATGAAAGACCTCACGACAGGGCGTTCCTACGGGGACGTGTTGCTCGTCCCACAGCGCTCGCCGGTCGACAGTCGCGACGACGTGGATCTCTCGACGCCGCTCACACCCGACATCGAACTCGAGCGCCCACTCCTGAGTGCGCCCATGGACACCGTGACCGAACGCGAGACGGCGATCGCCCTCTCGGCGGCCGGTGGGTTCGGGACGATCCACCGGTTCCTCGCGATCGACGAACAGGTGGCCGAAGTGCGGGCGGTCGTCGAAGCCGGCGAGCGCGTCGGCGCGGCCGTCGGCATCGCCGATGGCTACCTCGAACGGACCGAACGGGCGCTCGAAGCCGGGGCCGAGGCGATCGTCCTGGATGTCGCCCACGCACACCTCGAACGCGCGCTTGCGGCAGTCGAAACCCTCGTCGACGAATACGACCCCGCGAACCTTATCGTCGGGAACGTCGCGACACCCGAAGGCGTCCGTGATCTATACGCGGCAGGAGCCGACACCGTCAAGGTCGGTATCGGCCCCGGCTCGCACTGTACGACCCGGCGCGTCGCGGGCGCTGGCGTCCCGCAACTCACCGCAGTCGATCAGTGTGCGGACGCCGCCGAAGACCTCGACGTGCCAGTCATCGCTGATGGCGGCATCCAGAGCTCCGGTGACGCGGTCAAGGCGCTGATGGCCGGCGCGGATACGGTCATGCTCGGACGATTGTTCGCCGGGACAGCCGAGGCCCCGGGCGACGTCGTCGAGATCGAGGGCGACCAGTACAAGCGCTCGCGGGGCATGGCGACGACCGCCGCCAACGAGGACCGGACGGACAAGGACGGCGCAGCGGCGGACGCCGACGAGGGCGTCGAGGGGCTGACGCCATACAGCGGCGACCTCGTTGACGTCGCCGACCGGTTCGCTGCCGGGATCCGGTCCGGCCTGAGTTACTGTGGCGGCCACACCATTCCGGAAGCGCGTGCATCGGCTGAATTCATGGAAGTCGCAGCCAGCGCCCGCGAGCGCGAGGGGGCACACTTCGATCACGACTGGGAGAGCGTCGTCGGTGACGGCAGCGATTGATGTAGCGGCTGCTCCGCGACGGTCGAAGAAAAGTGACTACGGCAGATAGCGAACACTGAGGACACCATCGTCAGCCCGAATCTCGACGCGGTCGACGCCGAGACGGGCCGCCCGCCTGACCGTCTCGTCGTCGTCGATGACGTCCGCGACGGCCTGTTCGGTTTGTTCCGCCGGAACAGTCAAAACGTGTACTTCACCCTCGCCGGCACGCTCCCGGCGTGTAACCTCTCCGACGGCCTGGTCTGTGGCGATGTCCCTTGCCTGTTTGGTCGGGGTCTCCGGACTCCGCTCGATCGGTACGGTCCGGCGGTCGTGGATCGCGGCCACCTCCCAGGTGACTTCCATCGGCGGTTCGGCCCGGATCGTCGCCTCGATCACGTCATCGGTCTGGAAATCCGGGTGTGCCGAAAGTGTATGCACGTGGGAGTCGGTGACGTCCGTCAGGACCGCCGACTCGCCGTCGACGTGGGTAACCACGAACGTCCCCGTTTTCTCGCTCATACCCGAACGCAGGACTCCGTCCCTCTTTGATTCACCGATACCGGCGGTGTACAAGGGCCATGATCGCCACCGCGAGTGCCGGGACGACGGGTGCGGCTGGTTCGGGGATCGCGTAGAGGAGTTCGACGAGCGGACCGAAGACGCCATCGGCGGCGGGCCGCGTGATCGTCTCCCCGTCGAGGACGAACGACGCCGGCATCGACGCCACGGCACCGAGGTACAGCGAGACGAGAAACAGAAAGCCGGTCGTCCCGAGAGCGCGGTCGTAGCGTCGATCACCCGTCCCCCGGCGGTGGCGTCGGGCAACGAGCAACGTCGGCGCGAGTAGCGGCCCGACGATCAGCAACGCGATGAGGACGTAAAAGGCCCGCGCGCTCGTCAACAGGCCACCCGGCGTGCCGAGGGTCTCCCCGATCAGCGAGATCACCGCGAGCACGAACACCACCGTGGCGAGAGCGGCGAACAGTCCACCCACGACGATGTACACCCGGCAGAGCCGCGAATCGGTCGCACCGAAGGCGTAGGGGAACGCACCGAACACCCCCTCGTAGGCGTCTTCGCTCGTGGGTTCGGCCATGCCGAACCGTTGTCACGGCTGGCGAATAAACGCGGTGGTTTCACCCCCGGAAGGCAACCCCCGAAAGCGCAGGGTCTTTGGGGTTGCTGGCCGTCTATCTGGCCATGGCATCGGAACCCGGAGTGGACCCGAAGCAGATTCGAGCGGTCGTCCTCGCGGCCGGGTGGTCGCTCGTCGGGCTTCTCGGAAGTAGCCTCCTCGCTGCCCCGTTCCTTCTGGCAGTCCTGCTGCTGACTGATTCGCTCTCCGTCACCGCCGAATACTCGCTACAATTAGTCGCAAGCGGGGCCGGAATGGTCATCCTCGCCGGCGTGTACCTCCAGTACTACGACCTCGACGTGGAATATCTGGACGTGAAGTTGCCGAGCCTCCGTGACCTCGGGTACAGCGTCCTTGGGTTCGTCTTTCTGATGGGTGGGCTGGTCGTGGTTAGCCTGCTGACCCAGGCACTCGGTATTCAGACAGCCGAACACAGCGTTTCCGGGATCGTCGAGGAGTCCGGCAGCGCCGAGATCTATCTCGTGCTCGCGCCACTCTCCTTTCTCGTGATCGCCCCGGCCGAGGAACTCTTCTATCGAAACATCATCCAGAAGTCGTTGTACGACTGGTTCAACCGCCGTAACGCGGTCCTCATCGCCAGCGCCCTGTTCGCGCTCATCCACATTCCGGCGTACTTCACGCAGGGAATCAGGCCACTGCTGGCGACGTTGCCGGTCCTGTTCGTTCTCGCACTGGTGCTCGGGGAAAGCTACCGCCGAACCCGGAATCTCACTGTCCCGATCCTCATCCACGCCGTGTTCAACGCGATCCAGTTCCTCCTGCAGTACTACGTCGAAGTCAACGATATCGCGCCAGCCGGTGTCGCCCTGGTATCGTGAGCCGGCGGTCCGACGACTGTCTGACGCGGATTTATACTATGGCAACCATTCACAACAAGTATGCCGACCCGGTTTTCGGTCGTCGTCGACGACGACCAGGCCCGCGACATCGAGCAACTGGCCCGCGAGCACGATCTCACGGACGAAGAAGTGCTCCGGCAGTTGCTGGCGCTGGGTCTGGACTCTCTCGACGGAGACCGACCGGTCGACGATCGGGCTGATCGTGGTTCAGCCGGCAAAACTGACGCCGACCTTTAGGCGCTCGAGGGATTCTTTCGCGAAAGCGGGCTGCCACAGATCGGACAGCGGTCGTGATTCTCGTCGAACTCGCGGCCACACCCCTGACACTGGAAGTGCCACTCGCGTTGTTCTTCGATGCCGTCCTGAGCGATCACTTCGACGTCGATCTCCAGCTTCTCGGCGACGTTCTGCATCGCGTAGTCGTCGGTGACCAGTTCGCCGTCGAGTTCGAAGGCGGCGGCGATCAGGCGGATGTCGGTCGTCGACAGTTCTTCGAGGTCGCCGGTCTCGTCGGCCGCCCGGCGAATGCGTTCGACGGTCTCCTCGTCGGGGATGTGGAGATGCATCCCCGACCCCTCGAGGGCGTCGAAGCGATACGCGCTCTCGTCTTCGAGTTCCTCGCGAACGAGAGGGATCGTGGCGAGTTGCTCGTCAGTGTGATACTCGTTGATGAAAGCCGAGGCGTCGAGAACGTTCATTTAGCAACCTTAGCGTTCGATGATCATGTGGTCTTTGACAGCCTGTACGCGGCTCACAGGGACGCGAAGGCGGCCGTCGTCGTCCCGCCCGAACGCCGTCTCACCGAGCGTCTCGTCGGGCTCGATAATCAGGTTTTCGAGTCGCCCCGATTCGAGGTCCATCGTGATGTTGTACAGCATACCGAGTTCGGCCCCGTCCGAGCCCATGACGTCTTTCCCGGAGAGGTTCTCGGCGAGTATTTCGGCCATACAGCGGTGTACCCGATCCTCTTACTTGAATGTTCCCCGCGAACGGTGGCGCGGGGAATCCTGCTCTCACGAGGGCAGGCTTCCTGTTTCCACGACGTGACTTGCAGACACAGATTCAAACTGAATCGTGTCCGTAGCGGTCACAGTCTCAACAGGCGTGTCTTCGGGCCATCCCAGCCCTAACTCCTGAAAGGCTCTCTGCAACACGTTCATCGCCGCATTCGCGTCCCTATCCGTCTCGAATCCACAGGATGGGCAGGAGTGTTCCTTGATCCAGATGGGTTTCGCCGTCTCCACGCCACACCGAGCACACTCTTTGGTTGTTCCCTCGGGTTCGACCTGCACGACGTGCGTGCCGTGCAGGTCGGCCTTGTATTCGAGGAGCGTGATGAATTGTCGCCACGCCGCGTTCTGCTTGTTCCGGGCGTTTCCATCGCCCTGAAGCATCCCCTTCACGTTGAGATCTTCCACGAACACCGCATCGTACTCACGGACGAGATACTTCGTTATCTTGTGCTGGTAGTCCAGCACTTTGCGACGAATCCGACGCTTCACCGTAGCGACCTGCTTCCGTTGTTTCTCGTAGTTGTTCGACCCCTTCTCCTTCCGTGAGAGGGTGCGTTGCTCGCGGCGCAGACGCTCGTATTCGTCTTCGAGATCAAGCCACTCCACTGTCGTTCCGTCCGACGTGTGGATGTAGTTGAGAATGCCGAGGTCGATACCCACGCTGTTGCTCGCGTCCAACGAGTCCACGTCGGGCTTCTCGGGGAGGGTAGCATCGTCGATTTCCAGCCCGAAAGAGACGAACCACTCGCCAGTTGTCTCCTGTTTGACCGTGACTTCTTTAATCGTGGCGTGGTCAGGGATTGGACGTGAGTAGCGGATCTTTACCCACCCAATCTTACTGAAGCGGACGTACGCGTCTTTGTCGTGGCCCCTCTTTTCATCGAGGTCGAAACCACTTTGGTTGTACGTCACACTCCGGTAATCACTGGGCGCTTGGCGTGTGAGCCGACCGACGTTGTACCCCCTCTCCTTGAGTTTGCTCAAGACAGTGAGATTGTGGTGGAAGCGTGCGACGGTGGCTTGGGCGGCTTTCGAGTGTAGATCACGGAATAGCGGCCACTTGCGCTTCCACTCGGGGAGTTTGTTGTTCTGTTCGTACTCGCTCGGCTTGTCGTCCGCGGGGCGATTCTCGTAATCCCAGCGGACGTGGTTGTAGAGTTGGCGATGAACATCGAGATGGTGCTCCAGCCGCTCCGCTACCGCTTGTGTCGGGTAAGCTTGGTAGCGGTAGCTGTATTCCATCGCTATCTATTGATTAGAGATATGTCGACTTAATGGTTTGTATCCTGGTGTGACGGCTTCACCCCCGACCACGGTGGGTCGGGGTATTCGCCTCGCTCTTTATATAAACGCCACGGGCTGTCGGACGCATGACGGACAACGCGATCGGCGACTTTCCCCAGTACTCGCGTGGCTTGTCGACAGCGATACGAACATCTTAAATGGAGAGAACGCCGAACTCGACCAACCACTTCTCAGGGTGAGACGGGATGGCCGAACACACACCAACTGATACGACCGAGTCGTCGTCGCTCCGGACTCCCATCGTCGCGGTCCTGGGCCACGTCGACCACGGCAAAACGACGCTACTGGACAAGATCCGCGGGTCGGCAGTGACCGAAGGCGAAGCGGGCGCGATCACGCAGCACATCGGCTCGACCGCCGTGCCACTGTCCGTGATCGGCGAGATGGCCGGTGACCTCGTCGATCCCGAGGACTTCGACCTGCCCGGCCTGCTGTTTATCGACACGCCGGGCCATCACTCCTTCTCGACGCTTCGGTCACGGGGCGGCGCGCTGGCGGACATCGCCATCGTCGTCGTCGACGTCACCGACGGCTTCCAGCCACAGACCGAGGAAGCACTGGACATCCTCAGGCGAACCCAGACGCCGTTCATTGTCGCGGCCAACAAGGTCGACACGATCCCGGGTTGGAACCCCACCGACGACCAGCCGATCCAGGCGAGCAAGGAACGCCAGCCCGACCGCGTCCAGTCCGACCTCGACGAGCGACTCTACGAACTCATCGGCCAGTTGAGCGACGAGGGGTTCTCGGCGGACTTCTACTGGCGCGTCCAGAACTTCCAGAACAACATCGGCGTCGTCCCGCTGTCGGCGATGACCGGCGAGGGCGTCCCCGACCTCTTGACGGTGCTGATGGGTCTGTCCCAGCGCTATCTCAAGGAAGAGATGGCGGTCGACGTGACCGGGCCGGGCGCGGGGACAGTCCTCGAGGTCACCGACGAACGCGGGTTCGGCACGACGATCGATGCCGTCGTCTACGACGGGACGATCCGTGCCGACGACCAGCTCGTCGTGGGCGGACTCGAAGAGCCGATCGTCACCGAAGTCCGCGCACTGCTCCAGCCCCGCCCGCTGGCCGAGATCCGGACCGAAAAGGAGTTCGAGAAGGTCGATTCGGTGGCGGCCGCAGCCGGGGTGAAGATCGCCGCGCCGGACCTCGATGACGCGATGGCCGGCGCGCCCGTTCGCGTCGTTCGCGACCGCCCAGTCGAGGAAGTCATCGCCGAGGTCGAGGCCGAACTCGCGGAAGTCGAAGTCCAGACCGCGGAGGAAGGGATCGTGGTCAAGGCGGACACCCTCGGCAGCCTCGAAGCGATTTCGAGTACCCTCGAAGACGAGGAGATCCCGATCATGCGCGCGGAGGTCGGCGACGTCGCGCCACGCGACATCCGGGTCGCCGAGACCGCCAACGAACCGACCCACCGGGCGATCCTCGCCTTCGGCGTGGACATCCTCGAGGACACCGCCGCCCTCGCCGAACAGGAGGACGTCCGACTGTTCGAGAACGACGTCATCTACCAGCTCGTCGAGGAGTACGACGACCACGTCACGGCGATCGAGGAGTCCCAGCAGGAACAGATCCTCGACAACATCACCCGCCCGGCGCGGTTCCGGATCCTCGACGACCACACCTTCCGGCAGTCCGATCCCGCCGTGGTCGGCGTCGAGATCCTCTCGGGGACGATCGTCCGGAACTCCCACGTTGCCCGATTCGATGGGGGCGAACCGGAACGCGTCGGCCAGCTCAAGGGCATCCAGGACGAGGGCGACGACGTTGATGAGGCACGGGCGGGCGAGCGCGTCGCCGTCTCGATCGACGGCCCGACGGTCGGCCGGGACATCGAGGAAGGCGACGAACTCTGGATCGAACTCCCCGAGAAACACGCCAAGATCCTCGAACAGGAGCTTACCGAAGAGATCCCCGCCGACGAGCGCGAGGCGCTGTCGATGTATCTGGACAAGCGGCGGAACAAGGATCCCTTCTGGGGGAAGTAGACGGGTCGTTTTCGGCCCGTTTCAGAGGCAATCGCCGCGGGTGAACGGCGCGCTTTTGGGCGAGAGCCCCCAAGAACTGCCAATGAGTGACCCCCGTCCGGATCCCGAATACGACCGCGTGCAGGCGCTGAAGGCGGTCACGCCGTTTCTCGCGCTCGGGCTCGCTGACCTGTTGCTGTTGCTCGGGTGGGGACTGGACCCGCTGTGGGGCTTCATGATTCTGCCGCCGATCCTGTTCATCAGCGGGCTCGCGTGGATCGGCTTCCGGACCGGGTTCATCAGCGATCGAACCGACGAGAGTCCGGGCACCTCGACTGTCGATCGTGGGCACTGAGACACGCGACGAAAAGCGACGCCGACCGCCAGGTCAGGCGTCGAAAAGATCGTCGACAGCCGATCGAGCCGCGAGTGCGGCGTCGTCGGCGACCGTTTCGGGGTCGGCCCGCGCGTCAGGCGCGTTGAGGTAGACGTCGATCTCGAGTACCTTGTCTTCGAACGTCACCGTCACGTCGAGATCGTCGATCGCCGACCGGTCGAGGCGCGAAAACACGACGTCTTCGGCCGTCGCCGCGGCCGTCTCGACGACCGTTTCGTCCGCTGGTGTCTCCGCGTCAGTGGATGCTGTGGCGTCGTCGCTCATGCACCGCCAGCGCCCGGACCGACGTCCGGACCGCCGCCGAGCGCACCGCCGCCACCGCCGAGCATCTCCTGGAGTTCGCCCTGGAGTTCCTCGAACTGCTCTTCGACGCGCTCCTCCTGTTTTTCGAGGGAGTCGACGCGTACTTCGAGGTTGTCGACCGTCTCGCTGAGGTCATCCTCGGCCTCGTCGTACTCGGTCTCGACGAGGAGCTCGCCGACTTCGCGGTACATCGTCGAATCGGGATCGATGTCTTCGAGGGCCTCAAGGGCGTTCTCGGATTCGGTCAGCTGGGTCTGGGCCTGCTGTTTCTGCTGGGCGACCTGCTGGGCCGTCTCCTGGAGGTCCTGTAGTTCTTCGAGCTTCTCTTGTGCTTCAGGTGGCAGATTTCCCTGCATACCCGCTACGTTGGGACGAGCACAGAAAAACCCACCTTTTGTGGTCTCACCGCCGGC
The DNA here is from genome assembly GCF_000023945.1 of Halorhabdus utahensis DSM 12940. NCBI lineage: Archaea > Methanobacteriati > Methanobacteriota > Halobacteria > Halobacteriales > Haloarculaceae > Halorhabdus > Halorhabdus utahensis. The sequence goes on along the minus strand of NC_013158.1, from coordinate 2,744,946 downwards.
GGCGTGACAACCCCACTGCTGGCTGGGAATCTCGTCGCCATCTCCGTCCCCTCGGCGAAAAAGCCGTTACCGACCGCGGATCGCGCCGGCGATCGATCCACCGATTCCGCCGACAACAAGAGGATAGATGAACCCCGCGACGAGCAGGGCAGGGAGGAGATCCGGACCGGCGGACGCTTCAAAACTCATGAAGGAGCCGTCCGACGCGGTCGACCAGCCGGTCACCACCGCACCGACGGCCACCACGGGGATGTACCCAAGCACGACTGAGCCTCCGGCCACGGCACCCGCCGTCGTGGACCGGGCAGCAGTCGCGTAGGCGACGACCGCCCCCGCGAGCGCCAGTGCGATCACCGGGACCGCAAAGAACCACGGCTCCCAGAACACCGTCTCGGTAAGCGCGATGGGATTCGATGATTCCGTCCCTGAGCTCTCGAGGAGTATGTCGACGTTGTGTGCGCGGTAGAAAACCCAGCCAGCGAGCTTCCACCCTGTCGGGTAGTCGATCTGGCCGGCGAACTGACTAAGAATCCCAAATACTCCGGACGCACTATCGATGGCGTCAGACTTGGAGATGGCGATCACGCCATACCCCAGTACGTAGGCGATCACACCGGCCGCCAGTCCACCACCGATCGAGACCGAGTCGACAAGCGAGTCACTCCGGATCCGGTCTCCCTGTTGTCTCGTTGCCATATCAACCCAGAAGGCGAGTCGGCCGATAAACGTGCCGATGGCGGCTCAGACCCCGCCAGCTCGTTCGGCCACTTCGACAAGCGTCGTCCACGTCGTCATGCCGGCCCGCAGTGCGACTGGGTCGGCAGCGGCGATCGTAATAGAGAGCGTGTCTCCATCCCGATCGAGCCGTGCCCGGGTGCGATCACCCTCGATCTCGGCGATCTCCTGGGCGACGCTGCCCTCGATGAGTGCGGCGCTGTCGGAATCGTCGTACGCGAAATCGAGAACCGCCTCGTACTCCATTTACTCGACGCCGATCTCTTTGACGTCGCGGGACCGTTCCTTCAGCAGGACCCGGTGACCGCAGTACGGACAGCGGACGCCGCCGTACTCGTCGAGTTCGACGTCGCGTTTACAGCGCGAGCACTTGTAGGCCATCTCAGGCCTCCGTCTCCTCGCCTTCCTCGGCGAGTGCCGCGCGGATCGACCGCTGGGCGGCGCGTCCGCCGGGGGTGGTTGGGCTATAGGAACCACCGGTGAATGTGTATCCACAGTAGCCACACTCCCAAACACCGGTTCCCTGCCGGGAGACGCGGTCGCGGCCGCATTCGGGGCACTCGTGGTCGTCGTTCATGTTCGCCTCGATCTCGGCGACGCGACGGCGGGAGACTCGCCCGTATCGCGCGCCGAACCGACCGGAACTGCCGGTACGATCGTCAGCCATAGTGGTGAAATATCACGGCAGCGGGCTGATAAACCTGTTGAGTTGCGGGCAGCCGACGGGGCCGGTGCCCACGACCGGGCCGCTCACTCCCCAAGATCGGCGTCCGACAGCGCCTCGTTCAAGTCCGCCCGGACGTGCTCGCCGAGTTCCCGATCGTTGGCCGTCGTGACGACGCGGTTCTCCTGGACGCTGGAGCCGTCCCGGATCAACAGTCGGACGTTCCCTCCCTCGTCGGCGCGGGTCGCCTTCGCGCGGACACCGCCGCGGGCACTCGATCCGCTTGCGTCGATCGGGCCGGGGATGATCTTCTTGACGTGAGGGTGGCCCGCGACCGTCTCGATCGCACGCATCCCGTCGCGATCACCGATCAACGTCGAGTGGGTGCCGCCGATCTTCTCGGCCGCGCTTGCCTCGACGACCTCCAGGGCGGGCTCCCCACGGCGCTCGAGGACCCGATCGACCGGATTCTCGCCCTCGACGCGGTAACACTCGTAGTGAAGTTGGGATCGGACGGCGTCGATAACCTCGCGATCGCCGGTGACGTAGACTTCCTCGGGGCGCTTGCGATGGACCTCGTCGGCGACCTGGCCGGCGAAGTTCCGCAACTCGACGCCGCTCAACTCGCCGTCCTCCGGCGTCGTCGTCACGACGCGCCGCCCCAGGATGTCCTCGTCGTCAATGGTCGTCACTCGGGCACGCTCGCGGTCGAGTTCCAGAACGACCACGTCGGCGTTCGCCGTGTGACACACCAGGCAGTAGTCGCCGGGTCGATCGAGGTCGGCGGCGCACTGCCGGCACTGCATCAGTGTCCTATCGGAACTCCCATCGAATAAGCAGGGCGATCCGCGAGTGCATCCAGTAGAGACGGCTACCGATAGGCCTCGAATTCCTCGCCGAAGACCAGGAAGTAGCCGGTCCCGACGACGCCGACCGCGGCAGCGAGCGTGAACGCGACCTCGGGGCTAACGTAGTCCCAGAGATACCCACCGATGGCAGCGCTCGGGATGACGATCGTGTTCCGCAGGAGGTAGTACGTGCCAGTCACCCGGCCGCCCGCATCGGCCTCGGCGGGGCCGACGATCAGCGCTTTGTGCGAGGGGAGGCCGGCGAATCGAAGGCCAGAGAAGGCAAAGACGGCGATCATCGCTGTCTCCGTCGCCGGGGCGTAGATGAGGACGACCGGGAAGATCGCATAGACCGCAAATCCAAGCGCGACGACCGGTTTGAGGCCGACGTACTCGGCGGCCTTCGCCGCGGGCGCCATCACGAGCAGCGCGACCAGCATCTCGACTCCCAGGAGGATGCCGAAAAACGCCGCCGGTGAGAGGGTGACCGCATAGGTCGATCCGAGGAATCCGAACGACGCGTCGAACCCCACTTCGAGGAACTGCGTCACCACGAGGACGAAGAAGACGTACACCATCCCGTTGGCGAACCGGACGAGGGTGTCGCCGACGAGCAGCGGTCGCAGCTCCGCGGGCATCTCCCGGAGGTCCGCCCGGATCTGCTCGATCCCCGCGAAGGAGCCCCCGATCGTGTCTTCGCTCGCGTCGTACAGCCAGTGCTGGATCAACGTCCCGAGTGCGCCGAAAACCACCCCGACCAGCAGGACGTACTGGAAGTTCGTCGCGAACGAGTCGCCCATCCGTCCGAGAATCGGCGAGAGCAGGGAGACGTTCCACTGCAGTTCGAGCAGGACGGCCGCCAGCACCGGGCCGACGAGGAAGGCCACCCGGCGGAAGGTCTCCGTGCTCGCGAAGCCGGCCGCCAGCCGCGAGGGGTCGGTCGCCTGCTTGACCACAGCGAAGGAGGCTCCCAGGCCGAAGGATTTCCAGGCCTGGGCGAGGACCAGGCCGACGAAGATCCACACCCAGGGTTCGATCGTCACGCCGGCGACCGTGATCGCGTCGAACTGGCCCGCAACGAGCCAGACGGCGAAGCCGAGCGTCGAGAGAAAGCCAAACAGCGTCAGCGCGTACCGGGAGCCGATCCGGTCCGAGATAGCACCACCGGGATAGGGGAACACCGCCGAGATGACGTTGCCGAACGTGCCGTAGAGGCCGACGACGAACCCCGAAGCCCCCAGCGCAGTCATGTACTCCGGGAGGTAGCGGCTGGTCATCTGAAAGCCCAGGCTGAACGCGAACATCGCGATCGAGAGGACGAGGACGTCCCGCCTGAGTGCGAAGAACGATCGGAAGGCGTCGATCGGACCTGCCGCTTCGGCCTGCTCCGCTGGCATGTATCGGTCTCCAACGCCGACCGTCTAAAACGTGCTCCCCAAACGTTAATACTCAATACACGAATTATGAATTATATGTCGAGAACCGCCGGGAATTCCGAGCGGGCCATCAACGGCCTCCTGTCGGTCGCCCAGCTCTTAGAGGAGCCACGGCTGGCGCGACTGTACACGTTTGTCCTCCGCGAGGGGGAGGTCACCATCGACGATATCGGCGATGCACTGGAGATGCCACGGACGACGGCGTACTCGGATACGGGCACGCTCGTCGAACTTGGTATGCTGACTCGAGACGAGACACGGAAGACCCACCGGTATTCGGCCGTTCCGATTTCGCTCACTGCGACCCTCGACGGGGACGAACACACAGTCACGCCGACCCTCATCGAGGCGGTTGGACGCGCACCCCGAGATCAGGATCTCGACCTTCTGCTCGAAAAGCACGGCCTGGGAAAGCTTGCGGCCGCCCTCACCTACGCCATCCCCTATGCTGACGGCGCGATGTCCGAACGAGTGGCTGCCCGGGAATTAGATCTCCAATACGCCTTCGCCATCGCCGTCTTGCAGGCCCTCCGGGAGGTCGTCCTCGACATGCAGTCGGTTGATCCATACTTCGAAGCGATCCCGAGTGCGCGCGAGCAACCGCCCGAGACAGATGCCTGACGAGGAGCGCAGATGAGTGGGTCATTCGATCATGGATTTGTTGATCGAGGAGCGTACCTGATCCAGCGTTCCGCTTAGGGTTTTCAGATGTCCCTTCTGCTGGTTCATCTTTCCTGCTCTGCTGTCGTCATGCTACTCGACCGCCGTATGGGAGAATGACTCGCGTTGTGACCGATCCCTGCAGTGGCGTATGATACCGCCAGAGTAGAAGGTTTATACTGAGGGGTCACCGGCATAGATTGTGGTCGCGCCTGTCAAATTATCCGGGACGACAGCGTCAGGACAGGCGTTTGAGTCGGTAATCGCAATCGACGAAACCGGCATACACGAAAACAGAATCCCGACTGTTGTAAGCGCTTCATTCATCGACAGAAAGCAGTCAGTCCATGTCGTGAAGGAACTGCTCAATGCCGGTGTTGAGCCCTGGCTACAAAAATCGACAGACTTGGATGTCGGTGAACTCTATAGGTTCTTCAGACAAACTGAGATACCGACCCGAGCGCGAGCAGCCTGGGGGACACTTAATCGCGGCCAGCGGGCACTCATGGCCGTCGAGGCGATCAAAGCAGTTGTCCCAGCAGGCGTCTCTCACGACGGTGACACGACTAACTGTCTCGTCATCCTGGATGGCCGTGTCTCAAACTTCGGGGGAAAACAGAACATCCTCCGCTCCCGATCTGAGATACTTGACGACTACTTCGAGAACCAAAACAACGTCAACATCGCTTTCGCCACACTTGAAAAAGGGGACAGAACGTACCCTGAAGTCACTGTGGCAGATTGCGCCTGCAACGCTTTTCGCTATCGAATAGAACAGGGGGACGCAGTTGAACGAATAGACCACGTCCAGCGTTTCGATAGCTCACGGTCTGTTCCGTCCGTTGATTTTGAGGGGCGCATTTATGAACTGGCTCCGAAAGGAGTCGCTCAGAAGAGCACGTTTGAGTCGAAGGTGGCAGCGTGGCTGACGGGACACCGCCCATCAGAAGACGCACTCGGAGAGTTGTCCCAGCAACAATTTGAGACCCTTGTCAAGAACCGTATTGACGATGAAGACGTCTCTCAGTACATTATTGACACCGGAAACCAACTGGGGAGTCAACAGGCGTGAGCCACTACCTCACTTCCCTTCCCAGGCCACGCACCACGGGACCGTGGTGTTGACCTGCTCCCGTACTCATCTATAATGTAGTAGTCGAACTGTAAAAATATTCTGCTCCCAGAGCGACTATTTAAATGTCTTCAGTGTCAGAGCAATCGTCGCCGTTGTGCCACTGACGATTCGAAGCGCGTTCCAGTGGCAGCATTAGCTATGCGATATCCAAGACAGCTCTGAAATCCGTTGATACTCACCGCTCGGGTCGCGGTGCGGACTCGTACCGTTCGATCTCGTCGGTTTTCTCCACGCGATCGTAGATCTCTCGCAGCGTGTCTTCCGCCCGGAGAAGTTTGTGCTCCTCCAAGAACGCCCGTCCCTCCTCACTGAGGCCGTAGAACTTGTAGGGGCGGTCGTTGCGCCGCTGGTCCTCGGGAAGCAACACTTCCTCGACGATCCCGGCGTCGACGAGTTCCGCGAGGTGCTGGCGGATCGTAGTCCGACTCTTTCCCGGGTTGACGTAATCGAGTTCCTTCAGCGTCGGTAACCCGTCGGGATGGCCCAGGACGTCCTGCAGCAGCGAGAACCGCGTCTCCTGGGTGACGACGTTGAGCCGACTCCGGACGGTTTCGAGGTCGCTCGGCGGCGTCTCTGGCGTACTCATTATCACACTGTTCGGCCGCTTCGTCCAAAAGCGTTTCGCTCAAATACGAATCGGTTGGTGGCGAATCGATCAAAGACGAATCACAGAGGGAAGCAGTAGTTGGATTGAAGTGTTCGCGTGCGGAACCGTTTCCCAGATGGACGAGCAATCGGTTTCTGTCGAAGAGGTCGCCGAGAAGGCCAAGTCGTATCTCCACGGGACCTCACTCACACCCGAGGAATACGAATCGCTCAAGCAAAGCGTCGGCGAACTCGCGCCGATCTTCTCCGCCGAGCGGGCGTATTTCATCCTGGGCAGCTACGGCCAGCCGGAGATCGATCGCCTCCAGCTCGTCAAGGACCGACTCAACCAGCGGCCCGGCGCGTACGCGTTCCTGATGGTCGACGTCCGCAAAGAGTGGACGAACACCTACCTCAAGTTCCGGCTGCTGGCCGATTATACGGACGTCATCGTCGGCGTCGCCGAACACGCCCACGGCGGCTTTCTCGTCGAACAGGGCTATTTCACCGCCCTGGAGGAGTACTTCGCGAAGACGCACGTGTTCAAACGCGAGTACGAGGCCCTCGATCTGGACGAACTCGACACCGAGGTCGACAGCGAGGATCCCTACAGCGCGATGCAGACGGGCATCTTCGAAATGCTCGACGACGCAGGCCGGCTTTGCCGATGGACCACCGAAGACGACCTCCTCACGTGCGTCGAGAATCTGCCCAACGAATGACCTGCGGGCTCAAAGGTCCGCCGGATCTGCTTTCGTGATCTCCCGCAAGACGACCGTCGCATAGGAGCCTTTCGGGAGCGCAAACGAGAGCGTCAGTGGATCCCGTTCGACGGCGATGTCGGTCCGCAGGAGGATCGCCCGTCGCGTCCCCTCGGAGTGGAACTCCCCCGGAAGGTCGAAGTCCGCCGGACCGATCCCGAGATCCTCAAAGACCGCCCGTTCGATCTCGCCCGGCTCACCATCCGCCAGTTCACTGTCGGTCCCGAGCAGCGGCGCGGTCACGAACGCCCGCCCGCGCTCGCAGTGGCGGCGAACCGTCCCGACGTTGTCCGCGGTTACACGCTGCGTCCGGCCGGTATCCGGCAGTTCGATCTCCTCCGGGGCGTCGCTGTCAGCGAAGCAAACCACGTCGCCGGCCACCGGTTCGTCGAAGGGAAGCCCGCGCTCCAATCGTGCCGAGAGAATCCGATTGAACGCGTAGGACTGGGCAGCGTTGACGAACAGTTGCTGGAGGTTGGTCGGGACCGCCTCCAGCGCTTCTTGGAAGTCTTCGGGGTCGTCGGCCCCGTTCTCGACGAGGCGGTGGCACATCGACCGTTCGTAGCCCAGGCGCTTGGGGAGTCGATCGAGCGCGCCTTCCCAGTCTTCGGTTTCCGTGACGTACTTCCGGGCTTTGCGAGTATCCTCGCGCTCGCGGTCGTGTGGATTCCCGACGTACGCGAGAACGGCGTCCGTCCAGCCGCCGCGGGCGACGGCGAGGCCGACCTCGTGGGTGACCGGGCGCTGGCTGCCGAAGCGTTGCTGGCCGAAGTAGTTGGGGACGCCAATGCGGATCGAGCCGTCGTCCTCGCCACCGCCGGACGCGCTGCCGGCGAACGCGGCGAGTTCGTCGAGAACTCCATCGAGATTTCCGGGCGCGTCGGGTTCGCTGATCTCGATCTCGAAGGCGTTGCCCGCCAGATCGCCAAAGAGGATCGGCCGGCCGCTCCGGCCCAGAACCTCGATCTCGACGTTCGAGAGGTCGATCGTTTCGAGATCGGCGGGGTCGACTTTCGCGACGGAGAACAGCTGAGTCGTCTCGGCGTATTTGTCCTTCGTCCCGGCCCAGGAGACGCGTTCGCGGCTGATCCCCAGGTGATCCGAGAGGACGCTCGCGAAGTCGTTTGTGTCCCAGCCCGCGAGCGTCGCCCGGAAGACGACGTGTGGGTACGCGCCCTGCTTGGCGTCGATGGGCTCGACCTGGAAGGCTTCGACCTCACGGACGCCGAAGGCCGCGGGCTCCCGACGAAGGTGCCCGCCGACGCCGTCGCTGTCGCTGACGTAGTACTCCATGCCGACCGCTTGCTCGACGGGGTGTGCCTGTCGCATATCGAGAGTTGGGCGTCCTACACTGTCACCGGAAAAGAGCGTGCTGGTCGACGTGTGGAAGGCACGAAAATCGAAACCGAATTCTTGCCGTCTACAGCGCGTCCGCGAGGTCGTCGAACTCCTCGATCTCGACGCCTTCGTCGGTAATCTCGGCGATCACGAGGCCGTTGCCGGAACCGGTGTCGCGCTCGCTGGCGGCCTGGACCGCGTTCGTCGCGAGCTCTTTGGCCTCCTCGGTGGAGAGATCCGACTCGTACTCGCCCTCGATGGTCCCGTAGGCGACCTGCATCCCGCTGCCGGTGACGGCGTAGTCGTCCTCCATGACGCCGCCGGCGGGGTCGATCGTGTAGACGTGACTGCCCTCGTCGTCGACGCCGCCGAGGATCGGGTGAATGGCGAGGAACGGGCCACCGCGGGCGAAGTTGCCCGCGAGCGTCGCCAGCGCGTTGATACTCATCGGCTCGTCCCGACGCGTCTCATAGAGACTGGCCTCCGAGCGCAGCGTCCGGATGAACGACTGGGCACCGCCGACCGAGCCCACGAGTGTCATCGCTGCCGTCGGGTGGATCTCCTCGACCTTCACGACGTTCTTGTTCGAGACGAACCGACCGCCGAGACTCGCCCGGCGGTCAGTCGCGATCACGACGCCCTCCTCGGTCGCGAGGCCGACGGTCGTCGTCCCGGTCTTCGTCACGTTCTCGCCGTCTCCCTCGTCGGTCGCGATTTCGCCGAGTTCGGGTGCGTAGGGGTCTGTCCGTCCGCTGTCGTGGGGGTTCATGTTCAGATCAGGGTTCATTCGTCGTCACCTCCGAGCAGGTCGCGCTCTTCGAGGTGCTCCTCGATCACGTCCTGGCTCACACCGAGAACGCCTTCCTCGTCGACCGTCTGGAGGTCGACACCGTCGGGGTCGAGGCCATCGTCGTTCGGCTCCGCTAGCCCCTCCAGGGCGAGACCGACACCCTGCTCTAAGGTCATGCCGTCCTCGTAGTTGTCCTCGAAGTACTCCTGGATCTCCTCGCGACCGCCGCCGACCGCCAGTGCCGACCATTCGTAGGGTGTCCCCGACGGATCGGTCTCGAAGAGGCGGGGCTCGCCATTCTCCATGCCACCGACGATCAGCGAGACGCCGAACGGGCGTGCGCCACCCGTCTGGGTGTATTCCTGGATCGTGTCGGTGATTGCCTTCGTCAGCGCCTCGACACCCATCGGCTGGTCGTACCGTAGCCGTTCGACCTGTGCGCGCCGGCGAGCAAAGTCGATGAGCTTTCGCGCGTCGGCGACGTGCCCGGCGCTCGCGATAGCGATGTGGTCGTCGATCTTGTGCGTCTTCTCGATGCTGTCGCGCTCGATGAGCGACGAGCGCGTCTGTCGGTCCGCCGCCAGGACGACGCCCTCGTCGGTCCGGACACCGACGCTTGCGCTCCCGCGTTTGACGGCTTCCCGTGCGTACTCGACCTGATAGAGCCGGCCGTCCGGCGAGAAAATCGTAATCCCGCGATCGTAGGCCTGCTGTTGTTGGTTCCCTTGCATACTCGTAGCCTCGTAATGTGTTCACCCCGAGTTAGGGCAGATACCACATAAACCTTTCAGTAAGAGATAAATAGGTCGATTGAATGCGGTACATCGGTTCTGCGTCTCAGTGGCAAACATCACTCAGTATAACGATAGGTCTCCCGTGACGCGATCGACGGCGTCTTCGTCCGCTGGACCGACCGCCAGCGCCGAGACGGTGCCGGGTTCGAGTTCGGTGTGGCCGGCGTCCCGGACGATGGCGTGGGCCAGCCCCTCGCGTTCGGCTTTGTCGGCGAGCTTGAACAGCGTTGCTTCGCCGTCAGCCTGCAGGACGATCTTCTTCTGGCCGCTGCCCTTCCAGGCCGACTGGGTTCGACTGTCCGCGTCCTCGTAGGCCATCAAGGCGGCGTGGGCGACCTGGGCCGCGAGTTTGCCCTCGCCCATGTTCAGATCAGCGCGTGCGACGATCGCCTGCTTCATGGCTACTCCTACGCCGGAGTGGGTAAAGGCGTACTGTTCCGACTGTGGTCGTGTCGGGAAAGCCGACGGTATATATTCCCGGCCCGGCAACGACGGCTATGCAGCGGACCACGCGCGAGCGGATCGCCGATCGATTACGGGGGGAATCGCTGTCCGCGACGGCGCTCGCCGCGGCGTTCGAACTCTCGACGGCGACGGTGATCGAGCACGTCGAGCACATCGCCCGGTCGCTCGATGATAGTGACGAGCAGTTGCTGGTCGCGCCCCCGGCGTGTGAGGACTGTGGCTTTGACGGGTTCGACGACCGACTGAACGAGCCGAGTCGGTGCCCGGAGTGCCACAGCGAGAACCTTTCGCCGCCGATCTTCCGGATCGAGTGAGCAAGTCGTCCCAGCCGCCGCCACGCGGACACTTAAATTCCTGGCGTGAGTGTCCCCGGACGCAATGACCGACAGCAGGGACTACGGCAACGAGGACTACCGCATCGAGGCGGACAGCCTCGGCGAGATGGAAGTACCAGCCGACGCCTACTGGGGGGCACAGACCCAGCGCGCGATCGAGAACTTCCCGATCAGTGACCAGCGCTTCGGACGGCGATTCATCCGGGCGCTCGGCGTCGTCAAGAAGGGTGCGGCCCAGGCCAACCGCGATCTCGGCCTCTTGGACGAGGAGAAAGCCGACGCCATCGTCGCGGCCGCCGACGAGGTGATCGCCGGCGATCACGACGACCAGTTCCCGGTCGACATCTTCCAGACGGGCTCTGGTACCTCGACGAACATGAACGCCAACGAGGTGATCGCCAATCGAGCTACCGAGATCGTCGGCGGCGAGATCGGGTCGAAGAAGATCCACCCGAACGATCACGTCAACTACGGCCAATCGAGCAACGACGTCATCCCGACGGCGATGCACGTTGCGGTCCTCGAAGCTATCGAACGCGACGTCCTCCCCGGACTGGAGACGCTCCGGGAGGAACTCCAGATCAAGGAGGAGGAATTCGACGACGTGGTCAAGACCGGGCGGACCCACCTCCAGGACGCGACGCCGGTGATGCTGGGCCAGGAGTTCTCGGGCTACCGGACCCAGATCGAGAAGGGGATCGCCCGCGTCGAGGAGACGCGCGAACGGGCGGCCGAACTGGCACTAGGTGGGACAGCCGTCGGGACCGGGCTCAACACCCACCCCGAATTCCCCGAGTTGGCGGCCGAATACATCAGCGAGGAGACGCTGCTCACCTTCCGGGAGGCGGACAACCACTTCGAGGCCCAGGCCGCCCACGACGCGATGAGCGAGGTCCACGGCGCGCTTCGGACCGTGGCGGGATCGCTCCAGAAGATCGCCAACGACCTCCGACTGCTCGCCTCCGGGCCGCGCAACGGGCTCGGCGAGCTCGATCAGCCCGAGAACCAGCCCGGCTCCTCGATCATGCCGGGGAAGATCAACCCGGTCGTCGCGGAGTCGGTCAACCAGGCGTACGCCCAGGTCGTCGGCAACGACGCGGCGGTCTCGACCGGCGCGGCCAACGGCCAGATCGATCTCAATCTCTACAAGCCAGTGATCGCGAGCAACGTCCTGGAGTCCGCGCGGCTGATCGCCAACGTCAGCGGTGCCTTCGCGACGAAGTTCGTCGCAAAGCTGGAGGCCGATCGCGAGCACTGCGAGGAGCGCGTCGAGCAGAGCATGGCGCTGGCGACGGCGCTCAACCCAGCGATCGGCTACGACAAGGCCAGCGAAGTCGCCAAAGAAGCGATGAAGACCGGCCAAACGATTCGGGAGGTCGCCGTGGAGAAAGGCTACCTCACCGAAGCTGAAGCCGACGAAGTGCTCGACCCGGCGACGATGACCGAGCGCGTGATTCTCGGCGAGGAGTGATCGACTCGGTGCTCCTCGGCAAAAGATACTCACCTCGGTGATTCTCCGCAAGGGGTATCCACAGAAGCCGACAAAGCGTCTCAGCCGGCAGTGAGATTGGCTCGAGCGTCAGCGACCCACGACGGCTCATCGACGGTCACATTGCCTATTTTTTCGAATTGGAACTGGGATCGGATGGTTTCGGCGGCATCGCCGTTCGATCGAGTGAACACCACAGAGAGATTCCGAACGATCCCATCTGGAGTCACGAAAGCCGTGACTGAATAATTACTGATTCCCGTATTGACGGTGTCTGGGGCCGACCTAACGTCGATCCGGTAGTGGGATTCTCCATCGATTCGAACTGGCTCGGAACGCACCGAGTCCGCACTCAAATAGAGAGCGACCGGTGCCGTTATCCGTTGCATGAGTCGCGCGGTCGAGTCCGACACATTGATCCGATTGTATTCGACTTCGCCCGACAGGTACCGGATACTTCGAGTATACCGATCGCTGCCGTTGGCGTACTCACTGTACCGGATGTAGATCGGTTCGCCCCGTTCGTTGAGGTCCTGATTCGTGTCCCGGACGTACCGGGTTCCCTCCTCGAATGTGATCTCTTGGAAGGTGCCGAACTGTGAGGAAACGTTGCCGACCTGCCCACTCCAGTTACGCGTCGCTCGCCAGACGAACGACTGGTTGGCAAGCGCCTCTCGATGGGCATCAACGAGCCACGAGACATCGATCTCTCCGTCGGCGTAGACTCCCGGAACGACCACTTGTGCGGGAGCGTCTGCCGGATCGTCTGTCGGGACTGCTGCTGGAGTAACCGTCTCAGGTTCCTCGGAGCCGGTCAACGTCGTACACCCGGCTGTCGCCACCAGCAACGTGACCACCAGGAAACGCATTGACATACGATACCATAGCAGAGCCAGCATCAAAAACACGAGGAGACCGGCAAACGGCCCACTGTCGTCGTTTCGGAGGCACCCATCCCAGATCACATGACGACGGCATAGCCAGTCATTGCATCGCAGTGTCCTGGTAGATGACGCCAACAACGGTGCGTTTTTCCCCGCCGGCGTGTCACTCTCCCCTAATGACTGAGGACTTCGATTACGAGGCCCTTGGACTGGTCGCGGGCCTCGAGATTCACCAGCAACTCGACACGGCGGCGAAGCTGTTCTGTGAGTGCCCGACGACCCTCCGCGAGCCCGACGAATCGACGACGACCATTACGCGATACCTCCATCCAACGAAGAGTGAACTCGGCGAACTCGACGAGGCCGCACTCGAGGAGAGTCAGGTCGAACGCGAGTTCGAGTACCTCACCTACGATTCGACCTGTCTCGTCGAGGCCGACGACGAACCGCCCCATCGAGTCGACGACGAAGCGATGGCCGTCGCCTTAGAGATCGCCCAGTTACTCGACATGCGCGCTGTCGACCAGGTTCACGTCATGCGCAAACTCGTCATCGACGGCTCGAACACCTCCGGGTTCCAGCGCACCATGATGGTGGCGACCGACGGCGAGATCGAAACCAGCGAGGGGCCGGTCGGCGTCGAGGACCTCATGCTCGAAGAGGAGAGCGCCCAGCGTGTCCAGGAGACCGATTCGGGCGTGCGCTATAGCCTCGACCGCCTCGGGATCCCCCTGGTCGAGATCGGTACCGACCCGGACATCCGCTCGCCAGCACAGGCCCAGGAGGCCGCCGAACGCATCGGGATGCTCCTGCGCTCGACCGGCCAAGTGCGGCGCGGCCTCGGGACGATCCGCCAGGACGTCAACGTCTCGATCGCCGAGGGAGCACGCGTCGAGATCAAAGGCGTCCAGAGTCTCGAAGACATCGAGGCGATTGTCCGCAATGAAGTGGGCCGCCAGGCCGAACTGCTCGACATTGCCGAGGAACTCGACGACCGGGACGCCACGGTCGGTGATCCACAGGCCGTGACCGAAATCTTCGAGGGGACCGACAGCGGCGTCATCCAGGGCGCACTCACTGATGGCGGTGACGTCTGGGCCGTCGCCCTGCCCGGCTTCGGCGGCCTCGTCGGCCAGGAGATCCAGCCCGACCGTCGCCTGGGAACCGAGTTCTCCGATCACGCCAAGCGCCACGGGGCCGGCGGAATCTTCCACACCGACGAACTGCCGGCCTACGGCGTCACCGAGGCTGAAGTCGAAGCGCTGGCCGAGGCCGTCGACCTCGATCCCGACGCCGTCACTGGTGAGGAGAGCGAGGACGCGGTCGCCATCGTCGCCGACGCGCCCGAGATCGCCGAGCAGTCGATCGAAGCCGTCGCCGAGCGGGCCGAGACCGCGATGGACGGCGTCCCCGAGGAGACCCGCGACGCCACTGAAGAAGCCACGACCCGATATCTCCGACCCTTGCCCGGCGCGGCGCGGATGTACCCCGAAACCGACGTCCCGCCGGTCGAACCCGACCCGGAGGAAGTCGAAACGCCCGAACTCCTCACCGAGAAGACCGAGCGCTACCAGGAAGACTTCGATCTCGACGCCGGCCTGGCCGAACAAGTCGCCTACGGGAAGCGGTGGGAACTGTTCGAAGAAGCCGTCGAGTCAGGGGTCGACGCTACGTTGGCCGCCCAGACGGTCGAATCGACCGTCACCGAGATCCGGCGGGACGGCGCGCCGGTCGAGCACCTCACGGACGATCACTTCCAGTCGGTCTTCGGGTTGCTGGCCGAGGATGAACTGGCCAAGGAGGGCGTCCCGGATCTGCTGGCCGCCCTCGCGGAGAACCCCGACCTGAGCGCCGAGGAGGCAGCCGAGCAAGAGGGGCTCGGCAGTGCTGGCGAGGACGAAGTCCGCGAGGCCGTCGTCACCGTCGTCGAACGCAACGCAAGCCAGATCGAGGACGAGGGGATGGGTGCCTTCTCCGGGCTGATGGGCGAGTGTATGGGCGAACTCCGGGGGAAAGCCGATGGCGATGTCGTCAGCGACGTGCTCCGCGAGGAGATCCAGAAACGCGCCTGATCGCCCTGCCCGACCGGAAACTCCTTCCCATGTACTCACGCGCTCACGCCGCCATCTCGCTGGTCGTCGCTGGCGGGGTCGTTTTGGCCGTCGAACCGACGGTCGATCCCGCGCTCGCGGTGGGCTATGGCGTGGCGCTGGGCGTACTGATCGACCTCGATCACTTCGTGCTCGCGTGGCTGCTTTCAGGGAGCCTGGACCCACTCCGTCGCGTCCTCCGGGCACCCTGGATCGTCGTCACCGACCCCGCGACGATCTTCGAGGCGGACGAGCTTGGCCCCTACCACCGGCTGATCAGTCACGTCGTCATCGCTGGCGTGCTCGTGCCCGGCGTCTGGCTGGCCGTCGACCCCTTCTTCGGCGTTCTCTCGGCGGCGGTCCTCTATGCGCACTTGTTGGCCGATCTGATCGCCGACGTTCGGAACTTCAAGACGATCCCGGCCGACAAAACCCGACCCTAGTCCTCCAGTTTCTGCTCGACGCGCCTGAAGAGCCCTCGCAACGTCCGAACCTCCCGCCCTGTCGGATGGGCACGCCCGATCACCCGCCGGAAGAGCCGGCCGGCCTTCGCTCGCTTCTCCTCGGGGTGGTCGATCACCTCGAGGAAGCTCCCGAACTGGTCGTGTAGCCCCTCGATGGCCGGCTGGTCGGCCCGGTCGGTGATCTCGGGCAGCTGCGTCTCCTCGACGGTCAGCGCCCGGAGTTCGTAGAGCACGATCGTCGCGGCCTGGCCCAGGTTCAGGACCGGGTAGTCGTCGCTGGCGGGGATCGAACAGATCTGGTCGACCTCGGCGAGTTCCTCGTTGGAGAGACCGACGTCCTCGCGGCCGAAGACCAGGCAGACGTCGCTGTCTATTCCCTTGAGTTCCTCTCCGAGTTCCCGCGGCGTCACGAAGGGATACCGGACGTGCTTGGTCGCGTCCTCGTTGGTGATCGCCGTCGTCGCAACGGTATGGTAGTTGTTGACTATCTCCTCGAAGGTGACCACGTCGGCGCTGGGCATGATGTCATCGCGGGCCTGACCGGCGTAGCCGTAGGCCTCCCCGTCGGGATCGAGTTCGGGCGGGTCGACCAGTTTGAGATCCGAGAGGCCGAAGTTCTTCATCGCGCGGGCGATCGTCCCGACGTTGCCCGGGGTCTGGGCATCGACGACGGCGACGCTCACGTTCATTCGTCGATATCGAGGTCGAGGTCCTCGACGTCGGCGTCGAGTTCCTCCCGTTCGGATTCGTCCATCGCACAGAGTTCGTCCTCCAGGGAGTCGAGCGCGCCCGGATTCACGTCGGGAAGTTCGTCGCGATCCTCCTCGACGTGCTCCAGGCCGCCGTAGCCCGCCGGGGCGCGCCCGCCATCGGCGAACCACTCCTGGAAGGCGTTGGCGAGTTCCGGCTCGCCGGCGAGGTCGCTACCCCCTTCCTCGCGATACCAGTAGAGGAAGTCCGACTCGTGGGGGCCACACAGCAACACGGTCCCGGTCGGCTCGCCGTAGACGATGCTGCCGACGTTGCACTCGGCGACGTTTGCCTCGCCGTGCTCGAGGTAGCAGGCGTCACACGGTTCCCCGACCAGCGCGGTGAGCCGGAGGATGCGACTCCGGGTGTCCGGTGGCATCTCGACGAGTGTCTTGAGCGACCCATCGTCGTCGAACACGTCGTCCTCCTCGAAACGCCAGCCGCGCAACCCGATCGAAACCTTGGCCATACGCGGGGTACTCGCCTGGCGACCAAAAAGAGCGCGCTGTCGGAACGGTTGTTTCGGGCTGTGGTTCTGTGCCGGCGAATCCTACATCCAGCAACTGCCCGACTTCGTGGGTCACCATGCTGAGGAACCGATTCTGGAAGTTACTGTTCCGGAACGTGTCCATGAAGAGAGAGGTTCCGAAGTCATTCGTCGTCGTATACGCATCCCCACGTCGTGAGGCCCGGCCTGTAATGATTCCTCCCGTCGTGTTCGTTATGAGGATCATATACGCCTCCGTCTCCTCACTCTCGTCCTCGTGATTCTGCTGGCGCTGGCCGGCTGCAGTGAAACGACCGGCGACGCTACGCCGACGGAGACGATCGAGGCAACGCCCACCCTCACGGACGCCGTAACTTCACACATCCCGACAACCACACCCGCCGAGACACCTACGACTCCTCGCTGAGGCGTTGACCTGATTTCACCGACACCCTGGGGGCTGAAGACAACTCACTCCTCACGAGCGTATTCACGGCAATCACATAGTGACAGTCGATCACTGCAACAACATTGCTCAGTAATTCGGCTCCCAGGGTTCGTCACATCGGGGACACCGATCGGAAGCCGTCGCGATATTGTCGTACGATTTGACGAAGCCACACTCCGGACACTTCATCTCGCGAGCCATACACCAGGCCACAGACGGATCTGTGTTAAGCATTCTTCTGAGACGGTTTCGATGGGGTCAGTTGCTTGCGGTCGCGTGGCTGTGCGAGAAATTCGAAAGCGCGATGTGACGACTGACCGCACCTTTTTGTACTGGAACGCGGCCAGCCCAATGCATACCCGATCTCCGCTCGCAGGACTGGCTGCTCGTCGCCGAGGCACTGATCCGCTTCGCTGGGAATCCACGCGACTTGGAAAGTCCTCGTGAGCGCCGCGCGTACGAACTCGCGGAGGCGATCGCGGCCGAGCAAGGGCTCGCGCCGGGCGAGGCCCTGCAGCAGATCGACGACGAGTGGTCTGAGCCATCGTAATCATGTGACTGGCTGGAGTCTGGGTCATCGGCCCTGCCCGCGGCAAGTGTGGATTAATCATCAGGATATAAACGAGCTCACTCAGCAATCGTGGTTATATTTTCGACACAACGACGGTCACCAACGTATTCTATCGTAATGTTTGAATCAGACCTAGTGATTCTATGCTTTGAGAAAAAGGTCGAATCACAGGAATCCTCTTCAACCGCCGTGGTCAAATAGTTCGGGAGTTCCGTACAAGTGAACGTGACCTCTTTTATAACTTTATGGCTTAGTTCTGAGCCTAATTCTACAGAGTGACGACAAACGATCTCGTTCCCTTCAGTATACCCAACAATCGAAATATCGTGGAAAGCGTCGTTTGGGTCTAAATTTCTGACGCTGAAATACGTCCGTGCTGATATCTGGAATACGCCTTCGTCTTTTTTTTTTACACTCACATTTTCGAGTGACAATGTTCGTTGTTTTGGCCCTCCTGGAGCGAAACACCCGCTCATGGCGATAGCTGCTCCGACTGATCCGATGAGTTCTCGCCGAGAGACCATTTTATTCATCTACACTCGGGATATCATTGAAGTCAATTGTGAGTAACTCTTCGATACTAAATGCAGTCCTTTGTGGACCCACATATCTGGCGTCCCCCATCACAGGCCATTTTCCATCGTTGTATCTAGTCACGTTCTCTGGCGTCTGATCTTGATCTGCCCCGGTATAGCAAGTCCCACCACTGTAACACTCACCGATCCGCAGCGTGTGATCGTCGGCCGTGCCCGCACCCAGTCCGTGGCCGATCTCTTCCATCAGTACTTGGTGTTTGTCAGCCGGGCCACCTAAATTGTCGTCGAACATCACAGCCCCATGGGGCGTACTCCAGACGCCTTCGATGAACGCGATCTGTGCCGGCGAGCCTGTGTGCCCTTCCATTCCACCGACCGAACTTGGAATCTGGCCGATCACGTCATGGGGGATATATTTTGGAATGTCTGAACCGTAGTCCGTCGTCCAGAAGAGGTGTAGCTTCGACTTATCATCATGGTAAGCGTCCTCAACCAGATCAGTCTCCCAGACGTTGAACGTCTTCTCCTCGTAATCCGTCAGGTCGCCATCATCAAGATTTCCGCTATACACTTCGCTCTCGAGAAGGCAGCGAGCGAACTCAAGCGCCCCCGTCAATGGGGTACGGATTAAGAACTTCTGATAGAACGACATCGGATTTGGATCTGATTGGCTGGATCGGGATATGATGGCCAGTATCACGGTTGGGCCGGGAGCTCCGATCGGTTACTGGCCCACTGCAGATCGTAGGACAGCCCTTTCCAGTCCTTGTATTCGAAGTATTCCACGGCGAAATTGTTTTGCTGCCAAAAGTCGGGCGAATCGACGATGACATACGCTGGAATGCTCGAAGACGAGACCGAGACAGGGAGTCGCTCATCGAGCGTCCCGAGATGGACTGACTCGATCCGTTCCTCACGCTCGTCCAGCAAGTGCACCATCACGTTCTCGTAAACATACTCGTTTCCGACAGATCGGTAGAAGTGGCCCTCTATCTCGAAGCTTCCTTCTGACGCGGTGATGTTGCCATCGAATTTGACGCTCGGGTCTGGTGTGTGATCAAGTTGCTCACAGCCTGCTCCAAAGACTAGTAGCGCCGCACAGACGAGGAGGACGATCTTTCGAGTAGACGCCATGGTTCTTATCTGGGCTCCGAGGCCGTTGTGAGTTCTTCAATACTGCAGACGTGAAATTTAGTCCCATTGTGGGTGAAGAGGAGGTCGTCTTCCCAACCAGAACGCATAATACTCCAATCAGCAGCTGACAGCGTGTATAGATTCTCTGGTGTTTCGTCGTCGTTATCTCAACTATACACTTCGCCACCGGGTAGCGCCCCGGTGTCTTCGGCTTCACCGATGCCGCACGAATGGCCGAGTTCGTGGATTTCGGTCGCTTCCAGTCTCATTCTATGAACGTCCTGTTGTCGTATTCATTTCAGTTCCGGGTATGACAGGCAGGTCTTCTATCGAGCCAGCTACGTGTTCACGATAGCTCGTGTCGCTTCGATTTGTTTGAACGAAGTAATAAACCTGGAATTCGTCAACGTCCCAGAATTCTTCTGAATATATGATAACATACTTTGGTAGACGATCGGATTGCACTGTGGTAGAAAGTGGGTCGTCTTGGAGGACACCAAGAGGAGTTGCTGAGACGAGGGTTTTATTTTCATCATATAGGTATACCGTGACATTGCTGAATTGATGAGATTCTTGACCATAGTTGACCAACTCCCCATCCATCACAAATCCACCTTCGGAGGCATTGATCGATCCGGAAAATTCGATCGATGCCTCTTGGGAAGGGCCCGACGTGTACCATGTACACCCGGAGAACAAGATCAGACCAATGGCCAGCAGTAGATGCAGTTGGTTTTTCATTGTCATGGTCGCTGGATGGTCGACAGTTCTTCGAGGCTGAAACCATGATACGCGGCGGAATTGGATTGGAATAGCATTCTAGGCCTCCACCCAGATCGCATCAGACTCCATGCGAGCCGTTCATCCCCGTTTATCTTCACTCTTTCCAATGTGCCATCATTTTCATCGGCTGTATAGACTTCACCACCGGGAAGCGGCCCGGTGTCATCAGCTTCGCCGATGTGGAAGGAGTGTCCAAGCTCGTGCAGTCCCACCCCAGCCGAGACTAGCTGTAACTCGCTCGTGTATGGGGTCTGGTTGTAATCGCTCGGGTCTGCGAACGCACCTGCGTTGATGTTCTCCGTGAAGGCCATGAGTGCATCGTCAGTGATTTCGCTGGCGATGGTACGTGCCCAGCCTGGCACTTCGTCGTGCGTTCTGAGGATGGCCTGGATATTCACACCTGCTGCATCCGAGTTCGGGATGAAATCCCTCGGTGAGCCACCAGCCATGAGATACAGGTCGTGAGGCTCGTCGGCCACCTTGGTGGGGCTGAAGTATTTCTTGGCCGCCCAGATAATGTCAAAAGTCCCGTCAGGTGTCGTTATCGTGTCGTCTCTGTTCATCTCGATGTCGATACCGTAGAGCGCGAAGTTGTCCTCGATCCCGCGCTCCCATTCAGGCGTATTGAGCTCTTGATTAGCCGGTCCTTCGAGGAAGTCGGCCTCGATCTCGAACTGCTCGTCCAGTTTGTCGGTTTCGTCGGTCGGGTCAGTCCCCCACTGGAGCTCACCGATGTGAACGTTCGAATGTTCGTCCTGTTCGTCGCCGTCGATGTCGGCACCACCCGCAGAGGAAACTTCGTCGACGTGGTGGACCCCGACCTGAGCCTGAACGATCTCGTCATCTTCGATGCCATTTCCTGACTGTAAATGCTCTCGATACAGAATCACAGTATCTGAATATCCGACATCGTAAACGCCGATCCAGCCGTCCCAGTAGCCGTCACCGTCCGTGTCCAGACCTGACTGTCGGTTTCATTCTCCATCAGGCACTTGTTCATGTCCACACCCTCGTCGTCGAGACCCACACAATACGAATGGGCGATCTCGTGCATTGTGGTATGATTATCGAGGTTCAACCGCTTTAGTCGGTATTCTGGCATGGTCGATGGCGCTTGAGGTCGATCGATACGTCAGATGGCTCCGTCCAGGTGATCGGCAAATAATTTCCATTTCCGTAATAGAAATAATCCACCTGAAAATCGTCCACAGTAGACTTTGTCCAGAATTCGGGCGACGCAAAGATGACGTACTTTGGCAACTCGTTGGCCGTGAGTGAGACGTTCAATGCCTGTTCCTCAGAGATGGTTCCTAGACATCGACTATCGATAATCGAACCATTGTCTCGATAGAGTCGGATGCTTACGTTTGTGAAAGAGGGATATCCATTGATTATGCCTCTGATCTCAATAGTCCCCGTGAGATTGAATCGTGGATCTGTTGAAATATCTCCATCAAAATCGATATCCGTATGTTGTTGTGGTGGTGGGTTCGGTGCTTGTTTCTCTTCGTGACCAATACCGCCCGTGAAGACAAATATAGAACCACCAGCCACTACCAGAACCACGAAGATGAGACTCCCAACGAGGAGTTTGTTATTCAGGTTCATGGATCGTTAGCAACTCCTGAATGCTGAAGATCGAATATTCACCGTTCATCGGTTGCCCAAACTTCTCTTCGGAAATGGCACTCATCAACGATCGCTCCTTTTCATTCCAAATGTATTCCGGCGTTTCATCCGCGTTGCTTCCACTGTAGGTTTCATTCTCCATCAGGCACTTGTTCATGTCCACACCCTCATCGTCGGCGAGACCCACACAATACGTATGGGCGATTTCGTGCATTGTGGTATCGGCCGTCAGCATGGCCAGTTCGGCTTGATAGGGTGAGTGCTGGACTGGCACCGAAATATTAGAGCGGAGTGATTGGAGATCTGTCACATGTACGGCCATCGTCGGTCCGATGGGGTTCCCTCCGTAAAAGGGACGTGGCTGTAGTTTGTTTTGTATATTCGGGCCAACGAGAAGCCATTCGTCGATATACTGTCGTGATTTGCTGAAATTGCCGTATGTCGTTTCTAACTCCTTGCCCCCTTCCGGGAGTGTATATGAGATTCCATCGGTTAGTTCCTGATCTGGCATGCCTCTCCGTTCCTCATCTGTACTGTTACGAAACATCTGGTCGGTTATCGTTTCGTCACGGATCAGATCCACGTCCAGACCGTACAACTGCATGTTCTGCTCAATACCGTTTTCCCACGTTGACGTGTTGATCGCCTCGTGTTGGATCCCATCGTAGAAATCCACTTCAATCGTCCAGGACGTGTCGGGTTCGCTGTGTTCGTCAGTCGGCGACGTGCCCCAATGCAACTCACCGACGTGAACCTTCGAGTGATACCGAGTCTCATTATCGTAGATATTAGCGCCCGGCGTCTCTCCGGATACCTCGTGCAGTAACGCCTGCTCAGGGACCGTTTCATCCCCGCGAACCCCGCTCGGTGCTGGGACACCTGAATCACTATCGTGTAAGTGTTCCCGATACAGAATCACCTTGTCCGAATACCCGACACCGTGGACGCCAATGAAGCCGTCCCAGTAACCGTCGTCGTCCGTGTCAGGATCACTTGGATTCGACGGGTTGTAAATCCGATCCCAGGTATACTGATGGTCATTCCACCCGCCAGTGACCACGGAGCAGCCATGCACTTCCTGACCGTCGGTCAGGCCATCGTCATCGGTGTCAGGATCCCACGGGTCAAGCGGTTTTTCTGCGTCCCATCCTGAAGGTGCCGTCCAGCTGATTTCTTCCTCGTTCGACATCCAAATATCCGTCTGATTCTTGCCATCGAGTCCGATGAGCGTCACACGGTGGATTCGTTGCGGTTTGGATATGCCCGAGGGTACCGAATCATCGACGACGAAGTCGAAATCAGTTCCGGCGTCGTCAACGATACCCGGTTGCGCTGTGATCCGACCGCGAGCCAACTGGGGAGAGACACCTAGAACATCCATCAAGAACTCTTTATCCCGGTGCATTCGTACATCATCAAGTAATTCTGCTCTTTCTTGAGAGAGTGAATACGTCACAGAACTCCGCGGATCCGTATATGTGTATTTCTTCTCCTCGAAATCGGTCAGTCCATCACCGTCCGAATCCTTGGATTGGGGATCTGAGGAGACTTCTAGTGTCCCATTCGCTGGTTGCTCGGTGCTGTTCGCCCAGCGATATGCTTGACCGCTCTTGTTGATCGTATCGATTGACCACCCCTTGTACTCGATCCCATCTGTCAATCCATCCCCATCGGAAAACTTTGTCTTGGGATGGCTCCGCCACTCGTAGCCCACGAAGGTCTTTCCTCGATGGCTCGTGTCTGCGTACACCGGTTGGTCGATCAACACTTCTTGGCCATCTGCAAGCCCGTCGTTGTCCGTATCGTAGCCGAGCGGTTCATCGGTGGAATTTTTCTTGCTAGAAAGCCAGATGAGGTCGACACGCTCCCCGTTCGAGAGTGGGACGCCACGTTCCTCCAAGCTATCCGGGATTCCGTCACCGTCAGTGTCTTCATCCGCCGCCTTCGCCGTACTGATGTTGATGTAGTCGGCTTTGATCCACGTCGTCGTATTCTGGTTCTGGTAAGTCCACCGTCCGTCTGCTTCGATTGAGAGACGGACTTGCTGGCCGGCGAACTTGCTGATGTCTATGGTTGGTGCGGCAGCGATCGTTTCGTCTTCGTTGCTGCCGTCGTTACTCAATGTGAAAATCCGCTGGGAGTTGGCCCCGGCACCAGTCTCGCTGACTGGCGAAATATATAGATTGATTGCTGCGTTTGACCACTGGGCATCGACGTGTGCCTGTAGTGAACTCTTTAGATGCAATGATCGACCATCGAGAACCCGCGAACTGGGTAAGGAAACCGTCCGATTGAGAAACCTCGCTCGGTTCGTCTCCTCTTGGACTTTCGCTGCGCCGTCTTCGATTTTACAGAAGCCTTTCGTCGGTGTATCGAGGTGGGAATCGTCCGATCCTCGTGGAACATTCGAACAGGTCCACTCATCGAGGTCGTCAAAAGTCTCATTTATTACGCCAAATTCAAGATCTTCATCCGGATACCCCGCGCGGCGGTCGAGAAATGCGTGCCACGCTGACCGATTGAAGACGACGAACTTCGAGAAATGCTCCGTTCGTGCCGTCACCGTGTCGTTCGCGGGGTCCACGGTACTGGGGAGTGGTTGATACGTGTTCCTCGTTTCGTTAAACGTGTAGACACCGAGTGTCGATTCGTTCGTTACGTTACGCCCGTCATAGCCGATCTGCACCGTCGCGTTATTGATCTCTGCTTGCGTTTCGATGGACACGTACGAAGATGCTGAGACGTTTGGCGGACCAAACCGCTTGGAGAACATTGCATCGGACGGTTCCTGCACTGTCGTTTCGGCTGCAGCGTTCCCCTGACCAGTCAACTCGACATCGACCCCCAGACTTTCGTTTCCCGCCATGGTCGTGTAGGTCTCGTTGCCATCGTCGACACCGTCATCATCGGTGTCAGGGTCCAGTGGATCAGTCCCGAACGGGTCGGTCGGTTCGACGCCATCGTCGAGGCCGTCGTCGTCAGTGTCGGCCTGCCACGGATCCGTCCCGTTGGCGAGTTCCTGGGGATCGGTCAACCCGTCACCGTCGATGTCGGCGTACTGTGGTGAGGTCTCAGCGTCGTACTCTTCAGTGTTGGTCAACCCGTCTCCGTCAAGGTCTTCCGCACCATCGGAAGTGCCATCGCCGTCCGTGTCAATATCGAGTGGATCCGTTCCGGTCCCGAAACGCTCGTAGCCATCGGGGAGGCCATCACCATCAGTATCAGCCTCGAGTGGATCCGTCCCAAGTTCGCGTTCTCGGATCGTTGACAGACGATCGCCGTCGAAATCCTCGTGGCCGTCGATCGTGCCATTGTCGGCCTCGTTCACGTCAGTCGAGAGCGCGTCACTATCGGGATCCAGCGGATCCGTGCCCGTCACTTTCTTCTCGTAGGTATCGGGCAGGCCGTCACCGTCCAGGCGAAGCACGACCGTGCTCGCCTGGCTCTGCCCGGATGACTGGCCACCGTTGCCGTTGTTGCCCTTCTTTTTGCCCTTCTTTTTGCCCTTCTGCTTGGATTTCTGCTTGCCGTTGTTCGACTGTTGGTTGTCGGTACTTTCGACGGCCAAGATTTCGATCGTATTCACACGGGCGGTGAGATTGATCGTTTTCGCGAAGGTGGCGTTGGCGTAGCCACGGCGAAGCGGAAGGTCGACTGTCCGATCATCGTTGATCGTCGCAGTGACGTTCACCGCGTCTAGCCCGGTCGGATCCGAGACCTGTCCCACAAGCGTATAGCGCGCTCGTTCGCTTCCATTGCGGACCGGATCCGTCCGTCGGGTGAGCGTCACCTCCGGGCCAATCTCGCCACCGATCAATCCCAAGGCAGTCCGTGCCTGGTTGAGCGCCGTGCCGTACGTCCGGACGGCACGTGCCGTCGTCCGGATGGACTGGGCACCCGAGTTATCCGCTGCACGGTCACGAATCCGTTCGGCACGGTTGAGTTGTCGCCGAGCATTGTCGATGTGCGCCGCAGCACTATGTGTCATTCCTGGGCCGAGGTCCGCTTCAGTCGCCTTGAATGCGGATTCAGCATCACGGATGACTTGCCTGGCAGACTGATTATCCGCTCGCGCTACCAACTCGACGATCTGCCCGATTCGCTTGCTTTGATTCGTCCCGTCGAAGGCAGCCAGCGCCCGTAGCGCGACGGCGTCGTCAACGAAAAGTTGCTGGTCGCTGACGCGTCTCGGCCCCTGGTAATACGCAAAGGAATCGTTCACGCGTGCTCGGGCGCGATCCCTGGCGGATGCAAGACGGTTCGAGGGAGCCGAGAGGTTCCCGATCCGTTCCATGGCCTGGGCTTTCAACACCACCGGCGGCCCGTCCATGGAGACCTCGGGGACAGTATCAGCCGACGCTGTGTTCCCCGCGGTTTCGGTGACTGTCCCAGCAGAGACGGTCCCTACCGGCAACATCGAGACGATCATGAGAAGCGACGCGATCACTGCGAACAATCCCCGCCGCCCACCACTTGCAGACATAATTGCCGCAATTACATACTGAGTTAAAAATAATTTTTGGTTATTGCTCCTTCTTATAATGACAGAGTTGATTGCATTTTTGAGTGAGTGATGTCGATGGGATCCGACGAGACCATACGGCCGAGCGCCTTCGCCGGGGACCAACCGTTTTTGGCCGTCCCGGTCGTCGCCCCCACTATGCACAACGTGGACGCCGCAGGGCTCGGGATCGGCGACGACCACCCACCCCGGATCATGGGCGTGCTCAACATCAGCCAGGAGTCGCCGTACGACCCGAGCGTCTTCGCCGACCCGGACGAGGCGGCCGCTTACGTCGAGGACATGATCGACGCCGGCGCAGACATCGTCGACGTCGGCCTCGAATCGGCCAACAAGCGCCTCGACGTGCTCTCGGCCGAGGAGGAACGCGAGCGCCTCGACACCGCGATCGAGACCATCGACGCCGTCGACGGTGACGCCGTCTTCTCGATCGAAACCCGCTACAGCGAGGTCGCCGACGAGGCCCTCTCGCGTGGCTTCGACATGGTCAACGACGTCTGTGGCTTCGCCGACCCGGAGATGCCCGCCGTCTGTGAATCCCACGATGCCGCCGTCGTGAAGATGGCCAGCCCACCGGACCTCGAACGGCCGGGAGCCGTCGGCGAGACGGACTGGACCGAACGCTGCGATGCCGAGTGGGCGGCCGATGCCGACTACGTCGATCAGGTCTACGAGGCGCTCAAACAGGGCGGGTTCACCGAGAAGACGATCGTCGACCCGGCCTTCGGGGGGTGGAGCGAATCCCAGACGCTCGAAGACGATCGCGAGACGTTCCACCGACTGAGCGACTTCCGCGAGCTCGGTCGGCCGATGCTGGTCTCGATCAACCGCAAGAACTTCCTCCGGGAATTCGTCGGGCGGTCGACCGAGGAGGCGCTGCCGGTCAGCCTCGCCGCGACCGCGCTGGCTGTCGAACGCGGTGCCGACGTGATCCGGGCCCACGACGTGGCCGAGACGCGAGACGCGGCGATAATCGGCCACGAGTTGGGCGTCGGTCCCGAGGCGTTCGAGTGATGGACTTTGCCACCTGGGAGCCGGTCTACGAGGCCATCCTCGACGACTTCGGCTACGACCGGGCGGGCGACGAGCGGGCGCGCGACTGGCTGGCGTCAGTGTACGAGCGACGAGCGGTCGAGCCGTACGAACCAGCGCCGGACGCCTTCGGAGGCGAGACCGTCGCCGTCGCGGGGGCCGGGCCGTCACTGCTTGAGGACGCTGACGTGGTTCGCGAGGCGGACCGCATCGTCGCCGCCTCGACGGGCGCCGACAGCCTCCGCGAGATCGGATTCGAGCTCGATTTCGTGGTGACCGATCTGGACAAACACGCCGAGACGGTGCGGGAGTTCACCAAAGCGGGCGTGCCGGTGGCCGTCCACGCTCACGGCGACAACGTGAGTACACTCCGGCAGTCCGTGCCGGCGTTGGACCTATCGAGCGTCGTCCCGACGACCCAGGCCGCGCCGACCGGATCGGTGGTGAACTACGGCGGGTTCACGGACGGTGACCGGGCGGCGTTTCTGGCCGATCATCTGGGAGCCGAGGAACTCGTCTTCCCCGGGTGGGACTTCGAGGACGACTCGCTCAGTAAAGAGAAGCGACGGAAACTCAAGTGGGCCGAGCGCTTGCTCTACTGGTTGGAACAGCGTCGAAACGAACGGTTTAACATTCTCGATGGGCGACGGGACGAGATTAAGACCGATCTGTTCCCGTTCCCGAAATAACCAATCGCGGTGCGACTCACTGCTTTAGAGCGTAGCCGAGGAGCGCACCAACGGACCCGATAACGAAGGGGTAAGCAAACCCGAACGCGGTTGCTTCCAGCAAATCCGGTTCCAGGACGAGCGTCCCCAAGGCCCACCCGACGGGAAGTTCCACAAGGAACGCCCCGGCCACGGCGAGCGGGAGATAGCCGGCCACCATTGCGATGCCGACCAGCGGGACCGTAACGTACTCGGCGTTGTGCTCAAGGGCGACGTACCCGACCGCGGCCCCGACGGCGAGGATCGCGACGACGGGAATGGCGAAATACACCGGTTCGGGGACCGAAGTGACGGTCTGTTCCAGAATGAGATTGAACCGGACAGTCTCCTGGACACCCTCTGCGGAGAGAGTCTCAGCGCCGTTGACGAACTGTGCGTTGTAGAAGATCACCCCGATCCCGCGGAGACGTTCGACAGTCGACCCGGCGCTCAGCGTGGCCGGGCCGACGAAGAATAGCGCGGCCATGAGAAGGTAACCCAACAGCCATGCCACTCCGCCGGCGACGACGCCGGGGATTACCGGCACGTCACGGAGATCAGCCAGCCAGTCCTCGGCGAACAACCCGTCCGTCTCCTCCGTACTATCATCTCGTGACGGACTCGTATTCAATCTCTCTACGCTATCGTCCAGTGACGGACTCTCGTTCAGATCCTCCGCGGTATCGTCTCTCGACGGACTCTCGTTCAGTTCCTCCGCGGTATCGTCTCCCGACGGACTCTCGTTCAGTTCCTCCGCGGTATCGTCTCGTGGCACACTCCCATTGACTTCGAATACGTGCAAAAAACCTCCGGCCGGTCGCTCACTCGTCGTCGGTCTCGAAATCCAGCGCCGCGGAGTTGATACAGTAGCGCTTGCCCGTCGGCTCCGGTCCATCGTCGAAGACGTGCCCCAGGTGGCCGCCGCACTCCGCACAGAGCACTTCGGTCCGCTCGCGGCCGTGGCGGGTGTCGAGTTCCGTCTCGACGTTGCCGTCCTCGACGACGTCGGTGAAACTCGGCCAGCCGTGGCCGGACTCGAACTGCGAGTCCGTATCGAACAGCGCCGCGCCACAGCCGGCACATCGGAAGACACCGTCGTCGTCGACATCGAGGTACTCGCCACTGAATTTGGGTTCGGTCCCACGCTCGCGGAGAATGTGGTACTCCTCTTCAGTCAAAACCTCACGCCACTCCGTCTCGGACGCCGGAACGCTGTCGGATTTGGGGTCGCCCATACCCAAAACACGCACTCCGGGGGTAAAGACCCACTGAAGACGGGAAACCGTACCGCCATTACCGATGGATCCCGCCCCTTCGACGCGTCAACTGCCGATCCAGATGGATCCCTGGATACGCACCCGACCCGATCTACGCTCCCGACGCCCGGAATCCCCCATAATTGTCCACACAGACCCTGAGGAGCGAAAATTGTATAGTGGGGGCCACGAAATGTAGAGGCAAGAAATGTCACAATCAGACGCACAGAGTGAATGGGGCGACCCGGGGGCGCTCGGATTCGCGCCGCTTGCGGGGATCAACCTGGTATTCGCCGGCGACTTCCTTGGCTGGTGGGGCACCGACGTTGGACTGCTGGTCGCCTCGATCGGTCTGGTCGGCGGGATCTGTCAGTTCGCGGCCGGGTTGATCTCGTTGCGGAAGGGCGACTCGACCGGCGGCACCCTGATGGCTGCCTTCGGGATGTTGTTCATGTGGGGCCCGGGGCTGATGCTCGTCGCCGATGCACTCGGCCCGGTCGGCTCGCTGAACCCATTTTTCGGCGCGTGGACGATCTTCCTCGGGATTATCCTCGGGATGTGGTCGATCGCGCTGGTCGTCAAGCCGTGGTTCGAGTTCCTCATCGGTCCGACCGGCGGGCTGACGCTCGTCAGTGCCGGCCTCGCGGATCTCTTCGCCTTCCCGCGGGCAATCGCTGGCGCGCTCTTCCTCTGGCTGTTCGTGTGGGGGCTGTACATGCTCGCCCACAGCCTCGGGAACAACGCCGGGGTTCACGTCCCGCTCGGCCAACCCGCGTCGGCATGGCTCGGCGTCGGATCGGAGGCCGATGCGACTGTCGGAACGCCCGCGAGTGGCGATTAGCTTTCAAAACAATCAAGCACATCCGCCGGGGTACAAAGGATGAGATCTTCACGGTCGAGTGCGATCTCCCGCAACTCCCCGGTGAATCCATTCTTCGAAAACAGCGCGTAAACGACTGATCGGTCCGAACCACACCATCTAACGGACGGTTCGGTCGTCTCGAGGTCCGCTAGCAATCCAGGGCCGACTGGTTCAACGGTCCACTTACATTCCCCCAACAGCAGTGTTTCCGTCGCCTCGTCGATCCCGACCACGTCGACTTCCTGATCGTCGTACCACCAGCGCCCGACGCGCGAGCAGTCGACCGGAAACGCGGCTGATCGAACTGCCTGTCGGCAGACGTCTTCGAACGTCCAGCTGACGTGACTCGGGAACGACTCCTCGATAGATTCCCGGACGGGTTCCGAACGACCCTGTTCGAGTAGTGATCGGTTCGGCAGACAGAACCGGAACCAGAAGCGGACGAAATGATCGGTGAGTCGATATACCCCAGGGCCGTCAGGATCAGTCACCGGCGTTTCCCGCTCGACAAGCGCGAGCTCGACGAGGTTGTCCAGATATCGTGAAAGCGAACTCGCGTCGCGGTCGATCTCGTTTCCGATCTCAGTGACGCGAGTCGCTCCTGCCGCGATCGCCTCGAGAATCGACATGTACGTCGTCGGATCCCGGAGTTCTTGCCGGAGGAGGAACTCCGGTTCATCGTACAGAAACGCGCCTTTCGAAAGGATCTCCCGTTCGATGTTATCCTGGAGGTCACTGGCAGGATCGAACTGTTCGAGGTACGCCGGAATCCCTCCGAGAACGCTATAGGTCTCGATCAACTCGACGGGATCGTACTGCGGAAAGAACGCAGCGGCTTCGCCGACGGTCATCGGCTCCATCCGCCACTGCCCCGTCCGCCGCCCGTACAGTGGGCTTTCGTAACTCAGGACACCGTCCTCCATCATCGAAATCGACGAGCCAAGCAGGATGAGCGAGACGTCTGTTCCAGCAAGCACTTCGTCGACGATAGTCTGGAAAACTGACGGGACGGTTTCGTCCTCCTCGACGAGGTACGAAAACTCGTCGAGGGCGACGACAAACGGACCCTCGGCACGATCAGCCACGTATCGAAAGGCATCGAGGAAGCCATCGACTGCCGGCGGGACGTCATCGAAGTGTTTCGCACACCGTTCGCCGAACGCCCGTGCGTTTACCGATGTCCCGCGTCGATCACAGAGATAGTAGACCGATTCTACCTCGGCTGTCGCCAGGGACTCCGTGACCAGTGTCGTCTTCCCGACCCGACGGCGTCCGTAGACGACGAGCGTCTCCCGGTCTGGGCCTTCGATCCGAGGGATGAGCCATTCCCGTTCGGGTTCCCGGTCGATCATTATGCATGCGATAATATTATCGTGTGCATAATAAATCCTCGGTCACGTCGGGAGAGTACTCCGAAACCCCACGTCAAAGCTGCCGTCGTATCGTTTTCGCCGTCGCTTCACCGACACCTGGGACGTCGCGTAGTTCCGACAGCGACGCCTCCCGCACCCCGTCGACGCTGCCGAACCGCCCCAGCAGCCGCGTCCGAAGTTCGGGACCGACGCCCGGGACGTCGTCGAGTGCCGTCGACACGTCGTCCCTGAGTGTCTCGTGATACTGAACGGCAAAGCGGTGGGCCTCGTCGCGGACGCGCTGGAGCAGTTGCAACTGTGGCGCGTCGTCGTCCCACTTGTAGACTCGCTCGGGTGTGATCACGCGCTCCTCGGCCTTCGCCAGGCCGACCGCGGGGATGTCCCAGCCGACGGCGTCGAGCGCCTCGCGAGCGGCCGCGAGCTGTCCCTCGCCACCGTCGATCAGGAGCAGATCGGGATCGGGCCGATCGTCACGGCCTGCCACGGCCCGCTCGGCTCGCCAGCCGATCAGCGACCGCATGGCTGCGTAGTCGTCGTTTCCCTCGGGGAGTTTCTTGCGGCGGTAGTCCGGTTTCGCCGGGGTGCCGTCGACGAAACAGACGTCGCTGCCGACGACACTCCCACCGCCGGTGTGGCTCACGTCGAAGCCCTCGATGCGGTCGGCAGCATCGAGACCGAGCGCGTCAGCGAGCGCGGCCACGCCGTCGTCCTGTCCCGTCTTGCGTCTCGCGTTCTTCAGTGCGAGATCGACCAGCGTCGCTTCCCGTCCCGCGCCGGGGACGACCACGTCGACACCAGCCGAAGTCAACCAGGAGCGAACGTCGTCGTCCGGTAACCGTTCCGAAAGAAGGAGTCGATCGGGCAACTCCCGCTCGGCGTAGTACTGCGGGACGAAGGCGGCGAGGACGTCGCCAGCCCGTCGATCGTCAGGGGTCTCGACGGCGTGACGCTCCCGATCGACCAGCGAACCCCCCGTACTGTGGAGTCGCGCGACCGTCGCCGCGTCTCCCTCCAGGGCGACGGCCAGCACGTCGGTCGTCCGGTCCTGGGTCGATTCGACGGCCCCACCGCCCCCCGTGTGGAAGGACTCGACGACAGCGAGTCGGTCCCGGAGGTTCGCCGCGCGCTCGAAGGCAGCCGAGTCGGCGGCCCGCTCCATCTCTGCGCGGATCGGCTCCGCGAGCACGCCGGTCTCGCCGCGGAAGAACCGCCGGATTGCCGCAACGTCCTCACGGTAGGTTGCCGGATTGATCTCGCCCGTACACGGGGCCGAACACAGGCCGATATCGTAGTCCAGACACGGCCGGTCGCGGTTGGCGTACTTGTGATCCGAACAGCCACGGAGGCCGTAGGTTTCCCGAATCGCCTTGCAGACGGTTTCGACCTGGCTCTTGTCGGTGAAGGGGCCGAAGACGTCCGCGCCCTCGTCGGGATCGCGCGTGATCTCGATCCGCGGCGTGGGGTGGTCGGTGAGTTGGACGAGCGGGTAGGACTTGTCGTCGCGCAACCGGACGTTGTACCGTGGTTGGTAGCGCTTGATGAAGTTCGCCTCCAGCAGGAGCGCCTGGGTCTCGGTGTCGGTGACGACGACGTCGATATCGGCGGCACGCTCGACCATCCGCCGGATGCGCTCACCCCGAGGATCTGCGTACGACCGGACTCGATCCCGAAGGTCGACGGCCTTGCCGACGTACAGCACAGTTGCGTCCCCGCGCGTGCTGTCGAGAAACTGGTAGACGCCAGGCTCCGTCGGGAGATCACCTGCACGGGTTCGAACCTCGGCCGAATCCATCGACCCGAGGTACGGACCAGAGCAAATTGAACGTGGCGTCCCAACATTCCGTACGGGAGTGGGCGTTCGCTGTCACCCGAGGCGGTCAAGCAGGTCGATCGACCATCGGCTCTCGCTCCCGGCAGGGATGCCCTCGGGCAGGATGGCTTCCCTGAGCCGTGCCAGGGTCTCCTCGGCGTCCGCAGGCGAAGACGCGATCGGGAGGTCCTCGCCCCCAGCCACCGTCAGAACCAGATGGGTCTCCCGGGAGTAGAGATACACTGCAGTGGGAACCAGTGCGGCCAGCAACAACAGCGCGCCGAGCATGCGCATGTAGTCATCGAGACTGTAAATGATCGAGATCATCCCCTGGACCATCCCGAGGATGCCACCGATCCCCAACTGCCCGGTACTGCCGGTGTCAGTGAGATCGATGTCGCCCATCAGCGCCCCGAAGTCGACGAGTAACCCGACGGCGAGAAAGACGATACCGAACAGGCCGGTCCTGAGCCCCATCATCAGGAATCGGGCTTCACCACCGGACTTGACGGCGACGTCGGTGACGTTGGGGCGTTCGACCTGGCGGAAGTTCTCGCCCTCCATTGCGGGGGTGAACGCCAGTACGCGGTGGGTCGTGACGACCACGTGCGCGTCGCCGGCCGAGACGCGCTCGGTCACGTCCTCGCCCTCGTAGAGCAACTCCTCGACACGATCACTCCAGTCGGCCATCACTGGCAGTACGTGGCCCGATCACAAGAAATCAATGGGTGGGGGCGACGATGTCGTCGGGCCGACGATCGGTCGGAGGATACAACCCGCTACCCGACAAACGGGTTTCCATGACCGATGACACCGTTCAGTGCTGGCTCGTCGAGCGGGACTTCTACGACGAGGACCTCGTGACACTCATCTACGCGACGCCGGACGGCTCGCGAGCCGTTACCCAGCAACGATCGACCGCGTTACTGATGAAAGAGCAGGTGACGGCCGCCATCGAGATCGAACCTGATCGGCTGGAACCCGTCGATGAGTCGGAACGGGACCGATACGTCCGCGAAGCCGAGCGGATGGCCGAACAGCACGAACCCGACGATCCAGTGTGAGGACACCGTGAACGAAGCGAGTTCGGAGAAGGGACTCGGCGCAGAAGCAAAGGGCGGCAAGCTCAAAGGAGAGTTTGACCTACCGTGACATTTTGAAGGGACGGGTCCGTGGGGGAGAACATGGACTGGATTGGTCTCCCGCCCGACGATCGAAACCGAACCGTCGAATCGACGCTCCGGCGAGCGGTCCTGGCGATCGGGTTCTGGGGTGCGGTGATCTTCCCACCGGTCGCGATCGCGTTACTGGCAGTCGTGCCGACGTCGGCCGACGTCGTCGCACTCGTCCTCCTCGCGAACGTCGTCTGTCTGGTCGTCGGCCAGTACCACGACCCCGCGGCCGGCTGGATCGCTGGATCGAGTGACCGCCGGCCAGTCACGGAGGGATCCCGATGACGGCCACGACGGACACGAAACGCCAGCGGCTCAGAGCGTACCTCCACGACCGGACGGCCGAGGGCGAGTGCTATCTCAAGAGCAAGTTCGTCGCCCGCGACCTCGAACTCTCGACTCGCGAGATCGGCCAGCTGTTCGCGGATCTCAGAGAAGAAGCCGACGATCTCGACGTCGAGCGGTGGGCCTATTCGAACGCGACGACCTGGCGCGTCGAGCGACGGTGATGACGGCAGCCGGTCGGCGATACCTGAAACGACAGGTGACCTTCCGGCCCTGAAACCTGACACGTGATTATAAGAGGGAATCCGGCGTATCGCCGTTCGAGACATGCCAGCAATCGAAACGAACGAATTAGGAAAGCGGTTTGGGGACGATATCTTCGCCCTCGACGGCGTCGACCTTCGGGTCAAGGAGGGGGAGATTTTCGGCTTTCTCGGGCCCAACGGAGCGGGGAAGTCCACGACGATCAACATTCTGCTTGACTTTGTCCGGCCGACGAGCGGGTCAGCGACAGTGCTGGGTATGGACGCTCAGGACCAGTCCCAGGAGATCCGCCGTCGGACTGGCGTCCTTCCGGAAGGGTATCAGGTGTACGGCCGACTCACCGGTCGCCAGCACGTCCAGTTCGTGATTGACTCGAAGAAGGTCGACGACAACCCCGACGCGCTCTTAGAGCGAGTCGGCATCCCGGAGGCCGCAGACCGGAAGGCCGGCGAGTACTCCAAGGGGATGAAACAACGGCTCACGCTGGCGATGGCATTGGTCGGCGAGCCCGAGTTGCTTATCCTCGACGAGCCCTCGACGGGACTCGACCCTGCCGGCGCACGGGAGATTCGCGAAATCGTCCGCGAGGAAGCCGAGCGCGGTGCGACGGTGTTCTTCTCCAGCCACATCATGGAGCAGGTCGAGGCCGTCTGTGACCGGGTCGGCATCCTCCGGGCGGGCGAACTCGTCGCCGTGGACTCCATCGACGGCCTCCGAGAGGCGGCCGGCGACGGCGCGACGCTACGGGTCGAACTCGCAACCGTCACCGACGACGCGATCGCCGTCGTCGAAAGCGTCAGCGGCGTCACCGAGGTCCGTCGACGCGACGGCGGCCTCACCGTCTCGGTCGGCAACGGTTCGAAGACGCGGGTCCTCTCTGCGCTTGAGGACGCCGGTCACGAGGTGACGGACTTCCGCACGGAGGAGACGTCACTCGAGGAGATATTCATGAGCTACACGGAGGGATCACGATGAGCACGCTCGCCGTCGCGAAGAAGGACTTCCAGGACGCGTTACGCTCGAAGGCGCTATGGGGACTCTCGGTGATCTTCATTTTGCTGTCGCTGCTGATCGCCTATGTGTTCGCCGAGTTCACGACGGAGATGGGTATCGAAGAGCAGACAGCGAAAGGACTGGCGTACTTCCTCGCCAGCCAGATCGGGCTGTTCGTCTCAATCACGGCGATCGTGATCGCGTACAAGGCGATCGCGGGCGAGCGCGAAAGTGGATCGATCAAGATCCTCCTTTCGCTTCCACACACCCGCCGGGACGTCCTACTGGGGAAAGTGCTGGGCCGAAGTGCGACGCTGGTCGTCCCGACGCTCATTGGCCTGGTCGCGGGCGCAGCACTGGGGACCGCGCTGATGGGCGAGGTTGCACCCGTCGCACTTGGCGCGCTGTTGTTGATGTCGCTCATCTTCGTCCTTACGTATATTTCTATTATGGTGGGCCTCTCAGCACTCACGGGATCGACCAGCCGCGCCTCGATGCTGACGATCGGCTTTTTCTTCGTCTTCGAATTGCTATGGGGTGGCGTCTTGGTTGGCATCTCATGGATCTCTCGGGAACTCTCGTTCGTGAGTAACGACCCCGAATGGATCTACATCCTTGCACAGGTGCCACCGAGTGCAGCATACACGACCGGTCTGACCGCGCTCATCCCCGGCGACATCGGCCTGGCAGATGAAACCGCGGCCGATGCGTTCTACCAGACGCCGTGGGTCGGTGTGGTCATGCTCGCATTCTGGCTGGTCGTCCCGCTCGCGATCGGCTACCGACAGTTCTCGAAGGCAGATCTCTGAAGATTTAGCTTGGTCTTTTTGGTTTTTCCCGCAGATATCAAAATTTTGATTTGGGCCAAATATTTGCGAACATGTAAAATATTCTCGCACTACTGTCAGAAACAAAGTCTGGATTAGGGTATTTTCCATCCACAAATGTGTATAGAACATATGCAGATATAAAGTGTATTTCAGAATGGAAGAATTTATGTGGTATTAGATTGAATGGTAATTTGGATATGCAGAGGAGAGATCTGCTTAAGAAAGGAGGTATCGGATTGCTAGTTGGAAGTTCCGGAATTGGTGTGGCTAATGCGAAGGGTACGCCAAACGATATTGGAATACAGAAGAAAGCAAATAATAAGCCGATAAACGATAAGGGAGGTTGTGATTTTGAGGTCATTCAAGCAACCTCAGAAAAAACACTTCTAAAGGAGAATAGGGAACCAGACGGCAAATTCATCATTGCTGATCATGTTGAAGGGGTTGCGTCTATTGGGGAAGTAGCAGAAATGAATCCGGAAGCGATGAACGAGATCAGTCGACATGAGCGGAGTATCAGTGAGTTGGATGCGAAATCTGTCGACCTAATTCGTTACTCCGAACCATGGGGTGGCAAAATTGGAAGCCATTTAGGTACGACACAGTATGAAGCAGGAGTTGCATTCACTACAGGAAAAGACCTCGGGAATTATACTGCATCAGCTGTCGGTGGGGCAATATGTTCCCTAATTCCAGGAATTGGTACTTTACTAAACGCATTGGCGGGTGCGGCTTGTTCACTGCTCGGATCTATTCTTATTGATGTGAATTCTGGAGGGAATAAGACTACATTCGGGATGTGGGACAGTACTGGGTTTTTAGGAGCGCCATTGGTCAAATTTGGTGGTGCAAGTGGGCATGTGTATTCTCATGAAGATTGCAGGAGTTTTGATAGTTTCCCGGGAATGATCGACTGGTATATAAATGTCTCCCCGATTTATCAGTGAATAATTTCCAAATTATATAAATACAAGGTAGATACAATGATGGATTATTTAACCGATAGTCCCTTGTTTCATCGAAGTCAACACTGGTTTCTAAATCCTGTATTTTTTCTCATTGGATTTCTAGTTGGTATTTTGTTTTCTGAATATATTCTTGGTGGAAAAATACTTCCCGTAATTGTCGGATCGTTCTTCGGAGGAGCGAGTATATTAATAGGACAACATATACTTAGTTATATTTACATGATATCATCGCAAGGTCAGTCCCGCGGCGGATGATCAGGTCTACATCAAGCAAGAGTGTCGATTCGGTGTCGATGGCGGCGCAGAGCCACTCTTTTCGTCGATAATCTTGATTTGTTTCTAATCGACCGCGACCCGCGACGGCGCTGCCACGGTGGTTCGCGCTGGTCTTCGGCAAGCGTCTCCTTCCCGTACCAGTTCACTTGATGACAGCGTTCGACATCTAGCCAATCCAGGACAGCCCCAACTTCCGCAACGAAAACTCCATCGAGTGAAGTCAAACGGCGAAACACCCCCGGGTATTGGCCTACGCTCGTTCTCCTAATTGTCTTGATTCTCCACGTCTAAGCGTGTTCTTTGTCAGGTCTGCGAGTTTCATAATCACCACTCACTACGACCTGCTTGTTACTCAATCCCTCAACTTGACCGTATCAATCTAGTTACCATTCTACATTTTATATTTGTAAAACGAATAGATTGAATGAGGTATAGATATACGCTCTTAGAAAGTAGGGTCTCGGTAGCAAGGCGAAACCCGCGACGGGACAGTAGACACCGAATTCAACTGGTGGCAACCACTATTTGAATCAGGTATATCTGGTTCTTAATGGCGACCAATCGCAAGACAAATATCCATAAATAATGTACTTCGACAGAGCAATACATCAATGTTAGAATGGATTCTGCAACCGAATTCAGGTTATATGAATAGCAAAGACGGGTAGAACAGTCACATTCTACCAAATGCCACGAATCGGCGTCGTCATGCTCGCATTCTGGCTGGTCGTGCCGCTCGCGATCGGCTACCGACAGTTCTCGACGGCGGATCTGTAGGCCCGCTGTCGAAACGACAAGAATTATCACGGCACCATAAAAACAGGCGGGCATGGTCGCCATCGACCTTACTGACGTCACCAAGACGTACGGTGACGTCACCGCCCTCCAGTCAGTCGACCTGACCGTCGAAGACGGCGAGGTGTTCGGCTTTCTCGGCCCCAACGGCGCGGGGAAGTCCACCACGATCGATATTCTGCTCGATCACGCCCGACCGACGGCCGGTCACGCGGAGGTACTCGACATGGACGCACAGGACGAGACCGTCGCCGTCCGGGAACGAACCGGCGTGTTGCCCGAACGGTTCGGTCCGCTCGGCGAGATGACCGGCCGCCAGCACGTCGAATTCACCGTCGAAGCGAAGAACGCCGACGACGATCCGGGGCGGATCGTCGAGCGGGTTGGCATCGACCACGCGGCCGATCGACCCGCCAGCGGCTACTCGAAGGGGATGACCCAGCGGCTCATGCTCGGGATGGCCCTCGTGGGAGAGCCCGACCTGCTCATCCTCGACGAACCGACGACCGGCCTCGATCCGAACGGCGCGCGACAGATGCGCGAGATCGTTCGGGCTGAAGCCGAACGCGGCGCAACCGTGTTCTTCTCGAGTCACATCCTCCAGCAGGTCGAGGCGGTCTGTGATCGGGTCGGCATTCTCGATTACGGCAACCTCGTCGCCGTCGACTCCATCGACGGCCTCCGGGAGGCGGCCGGCACGACCGGCGAGATGACCGTGACGCTCGATACCGTGCCTGACAGATTGGGCGACGAGATCAGTGCCATCGAGGGAGTCACGTCCGTCCGCGTCGACGGGTACTCCATCGTCGCCGGGTGTGAGAACCCGGCAAAGGCAGCCGTCGTGGAGGCCTGTCAGCAGGCAGGCGCGACCGTCGAGAACATCGAAACCAGCGAGGCGAGCTTAGAGGATCTCTTCGCCGCCTACACGGGGGGTGCCTGAGATGCGGTGGTTACAGATCGCCCGCAAGGACTTCGACGACGCCCGGCGGGACCGACAGCTGTACTACCTGCTCGGGATTCTGTCGCTGTTCGCCCTCGGCATCGGCTACATCGTCGGCGACAATCCCGAGTTCGTCTCCCCCGGCCAAACGGCCATGGTCCTGATTCCGGTGTTCGCTATTCTCGCCCCGATCGTCGCACTGACGATCAGCCAGGCCGACATCGTCGGCAAGCGGGCGACCGGCGAACTCTCCGTATTGTTGAGTCTGCCCTTCTCCCGACGGACGATCGTCCTCGGGAGTCTGGTCGGTCGGATGGCCGTCATGACGGTCGTCCTCGTCGCGGTGTTCGTCCTCGCGCCGCTCGTGGTGAGCGTGCGGGGTGCACCTGTCGATCCAGTCGCGCTGGCCGGGGCCTTCGGGATGATCTGGCTCCTGTCGCTGGTGTTCACCGCGATCGCGCTCGGGATCTCGACGTTCACCAGATCGACGACGCTCTCAGCCGGGGGCTCCTTCGGCGTCTTCCTCCTGTTCGTCATGCAACTGTGGACGGTCATCCCCAGCGGCGTTCGGTACCTGCTCAACGGCCTCACGATGCCGAGCGGGCCACAGCCGGAGTGGGCGGCCGTCTTCGTCCAACTGTCGCCGTTCGCCGCGCTCCGAAACCTCGCCCAGCCAGTCGTCAGTGAGATCGTTGGTTCGTTCCCGCTCGCGGCCGGCGAAGTCGGCGAGAGTCTCCCCTGGTATCATGAGCCTGTCTTCGCCGCGATCGTCGTGCTCGCGTGGATCGTCCTGCCGCTCGCCGCTGGGTACTGGCGGTTCCAGACGACCGATCTGTAGGGCCATCGCGACGGGACGGATCGGAACCGATCGGCCGCTCAGCGGCCAATCGTCCCCTGCCGGGTGATCGGCGCGTCAGGATCGATGGTGAACGCGACAAGCAACGCCTCAGTCTCGGCGGTGACTGTCGTCTCGCTCCCGTCGACGAGCAGCCCGCTCTCGGTTTTGTCAAAGTGAGTGTCCCCGGCGGTAACCGCCCCGTCGAAGACGTAGAAGTACGTGTCCCACTCAGGCTCCGTCGGTAGGTCGATGCGCTCGCCCTCTTCGAGGTGAGTGTCGTAGAAGTGGACATCGTTGCGGACGGAAAGCGGGGCCTCGGACTCCTCGGGTCCGAAGAGGTGTCGCCATTCATTGTCGACGGGTTCGGGAATGGGCTCGTGCTGGATGTCCGGTTCGAGGTCGAGGCTGTGCGGGCGGACGAAGATCTGGAGCATCCGCAGCGGTGGGTCGTCGGCGAGCGTGCGCTCCTCGTGCCAGAAGCCGCTGCCGGCGTTCATCACCATCATGTGCTCGGGATCGGTCACGAGCTTGTTCCCCTCGCCGTCGTCGTGGCGCATCACGCCCGCAGGGACCCAGGAGATGATCTCCTCGTTGCGGTGCTGGTGCATCGAGATGAGCGTATCCGGGTCCATGAACGACTCGACGACGGTCGCCAGCGGGCCGTACCCGTGGTCGTCGTGATCAGGGAGGTTGCGCCCGG
This sequence comes from Halorhabdus utahensis DSM 12940, assembly GCF_000023945.1. Lineage (NCBI taxonomy): Archaea > Methanobacteriati > Methanobacteriota > Halobacteria > Halobacteriales > Haloarculaceae > Halorhabdus > Halorhabdus utahensis. The sequence goes on along the minus strand of NC_013158.1, from coordinate 2,703,512 downwards.
GAAAGTTGAGGTGGATGCGGAACTTCCCCTGGTTCTGTGAAACATCCGTTCGTGGGGCCTTGTGGAGCGTGCCCGTCGATTCGAGACTCATTACGTATTATTGGCGCTGGACGGACATAGGGGCGAGGGATGTGACAACGCGCGCCGAGTGGGTAGTGAGACGGGATACGGACGGTTCCCCGCTCTTCCGGATCAGTCCAGAACGCCACGCCCGGCCAGCAGTTCCTCGAACTCGTCCTCGTCAAGAATCTGCACGTCGTTGGCGTCGGCGTCGTCGCGTTTGCGCTGGCCCGGGTTTTCGCCGACCACGAGGTAGTCGGTGTTGCCCGAGACGCTACTGGTGGCCGATCCGCCGTGGACCTCGACAAGTTCCTGGGCCTCGCTTCGGGTGTAATTCGAAAGCGTCCCGGTGAAGACGAACGTCAGCCCGTCGAGTTCGTCGCCACCCTCGACCTCGTAGGGCTGTGGGTCGACGTGGTCCAGTAAGCGCTCGATCGCCTCGCGGTTGCGCTCGGTCTCGAAGAACTCCCGGATCTCCGCGGCCACCTTCGGCCCGATATCGTCGACCGCCTGAAGCTGCTCGCGGTCAGCGTCCATCACTGCCTCAAACGTCCCGAACTCGCGTGCCAGTGCGGTCGCTGTCGCCGCACCGAGGGAGGGGACGTTCAGCGCCGCGAGGAAGTCATCGAGCGGGGGTTCCCGACTGGCTTCGAGTTCCTCCTGGAGGTTGGCGACAGATTGCATACCCCAGCCTTCCAGCGAGGTGAGATCGAGCTGGCCGAGTTCGTAGAGGTCTGCCAGTTCTTCGACCAGTCCGGCATCGAGGAGTTGCTGAACGCGTTCCTCACCCAGTCCCTCGATATCGAGGCCGGCGCGGCTGGCGTAGTGGACGATCGCCCGCTCTAACTGGGCGGGACAGGCCAGTCCGCCGGTACAAAACGCCAGCGGGCCGTCCCGCTCAACCGGGCTGTCACAGACGGGACAGGATTCGGGGAAGTCGAAGGTCCCATCGCTCGCCGCATCGAGGACCTCCGCAACCTCCGGAATCACGTCGCCGGCCCGCTGGACGCGCACCTCGTCGCCGACGTCGACACCCAGCCGCTCGATCTCGGCGGGATTGTGCAGCGAGGCACGCGAGACCATCACCCCGCCGACCTCGACTGGGTCCATGAGCGCGACGGGCGTCAGCCGCCCGGTCCGGCCGACCTGGACGACGACGTCCCGGATCGTCGTCCGTTCGGTCCGGGCGGGGAACTTGTAGGCGAAGGCCCACCGTGGCGCGCGCGCGGTCGATCCCAGCGCGTCACAGGCTGCCCGGTCGTTGAGCTTGATCACGACGCCGTCGATCTCGAAGGGGAGGTCGTCCCGTTCATCGAGCAAGCGGTCGCGGTAGTCGATGGCGTCCTCGATCGAGTCGACCTCCTCGGCGAGGTCGGTCACCCGCAGTCCCCACTCCGGCAGGCGTTCGTAGACCTCGCTGTTCTGTTCGAACTCGACGCTCGCGTCCAGCACGCCGAAGAAGAAGATCGCCAGGGGGCGCTCGGCGGTGATCGAGGGATCGAGTTGCCGGAGGGTGCCCGCGGCCGCGTTGCGGGGGTTGGCGAAGGGGTCGTCGCCGCGCTCGATGCGTTCGCGGTTGTACGCCTGGAACGCGTCGGTCGGGATGTAGACCTCCCCGCGGACCGCCAGCGTGTCCGGATAGTCGCCGCGCAGTCGGCCCGGCACGCTCGGGATCGTTCGGACGTTCTCGGTGACGTCCTCGCCGACCTCGCCGTCCCCGCGGGTCGCCGCCCGCTGGTAGACGCCGTCCTCGTAGACGATTTCGACCGAGAGGCCGTCGAACTTCGGCTCACAGAAGTAGGTCCGCTCGTCGGGGTCAAAGCCCGCGTCGCCCATCCCGCGGGCAACGCGCTCATCGAACTCCCGGACCTCCGTCACCTCGCCACCCTGGTCGATCGACTGCATCGGCGCGACGTGCTCGACGGATGCGAGTTTGTCCAGCGGTTCGCCGCCGACGCGCTGGGTGGGGCTGTTCTCGCGGTCGAGGCCGAAGCCGTCTTCGAGGTCTTGCAGACGGGCGAACAGGGCGTCGTAGGTCCGGTCGCCGATGACGGGGTCGTTTTCCACGTAATACTGGTGGTCGTGATATCTGATAGCCTCGCGCAACTGTTCGGCCTGCTCGTGGGCGGACTCGGCGTCGAGTGCATCGACCGACTCGAAGTCCGTCGGTGGGTTCTCGACGTAGGGGTTGTCCGGCGGCTCGACCGCTGTCATATCGTCGCTTCGCGGCGGCCTGAGAATAAGGCTACCGTTCGAAGGGCCCAATGGATCACACCACGGCAGATTTCCGTGTCACCTACCCACGAGGTCCGGACGCGAACCGCTTCGGGCACTGTCCGAAAATGCTACCACCCCCAAACACACTTGGATTACGTCCCGAAGATCTATCCTAACTCAAAATTCCGGGAGATATTTTTTATTTATACTGTCACACGCTCGATGGGTTTATATGGAATCGTTTATGCTACCGACGCTAACTCAAATCGAGATTTACGCCGATTCATCGAACGACCGGGTCAGGATGTCGAAGATGTCCACTGCCTTGAATTCCTGGTAGCGCTCCTTCCCGGTGGTCTCCTGAAGAACACCCTCGTTCTCCAGAGCCATGATCGCGTTCCGGGCGGTCTGGTGGGACACGTCGAGCAGTTTCTGGACTTCCTTCGTCGTGACGTATGGATACTGGAAGAGCCGCATCGCCAGCCGATCCCGGGCGGCCTTCTCGTGACCGTAGCGCATCTCGTACTCCCGGCGCAGTTCGCGCAGCTCGTCCGTTCGGGCGACTGCGTCGGCCGCCTGCTGGCGGATACCGTCGACGAAAAACTGGAGCCACGGCTCCCAGGCCCCTTCCTCGCTCACCGCGCGCATTCGGTTGACGTACTCGATCTTGTGCTCGTTGAAATACGCGCTCGGGTAGAGGTACGGATCGCTCAGATAGCCCTGCTGGATGAGCTGGAGTGTGATCAACAATCGTCCCAGGCGGCCGTTTCCGTCGCCGTACGGGTGGATCGTCTCGAACTGGTAGTGAACAAGACCCAGGTCGACGAGGTCGTGATAGGCACCACCGTCCTGGATGTACGCCACGAGGTTGTCCATGAGGTGGGGCACCTTCGTGGCGGCAGGTGGAACGAACGGTGTCAAGTGTGGCTCAGGCGGCGGAATGTGGACCGGGGCCGTCCGAAACGCACCCGCGTCATGTCCCTCGTCACGAACACCCGCCATGAGCGTCCCGTGCAGGTCGTTGAGCAAGTCGACCGTGATCTCCCCGGTCTCGGAGACGCGGGTGGCCCCCTCCCGAACGGCCGTCTCGTAGTTGATACCCTCGCGGATGTCTTTGGTCGTCTCGCCGTGGTCGATGTCCTCGGGCCGAAAGAGGTCCTCGAGTTCGATGTCTGCCCCCTCGATGAGGACCGATTCGACCGCCTCGCGCCGCACGAGTGACGTGTAGACGATCGGGCTCGCGTCCGTTTCCTCACTGATCCCCTCCAGACGACCCAGCTGGTAGATCGCATCCTGAAGCGTCTCCTGAAACCCGGAGCTGAGTTCGATTCCATCCGCTGGCGGCAGTTCGTCCGGAAGATAGTACGACCGCTGTCCGAACGGGACGTATTTCCCCGGTGCCCCGTCTGGAAGTTCGTCCCTGGCCATTGGAATTACGAAGACGAAATGGGGCCTAAGTCAAATAGTTTCCCTTAAGTTGGGATTAAACCTGACGTCGACCGCATCATTTATGTGAGGTAAACAATAGCGACGGACAGTAACTCAAATCCCACCGTGCAACTGTGTCCGACTCGCTCACATTACTGCCGCCAATTCTCACAGACCGGCCACGTCCTCAATGGCTTCAGTCAACTCACGGATGCTCTCGAGGTCGTGTTCGCCCATGTGCCCGATCCGGAAGGTCTTCTCGCCGAGTTGGGAGCCATACCCGTTCGAGAACACCATGTCGTACTCCGCCGAGACTTCCTCGATGGTCGCTGCCACGTCGATGCCCTGCGTGTTCTCGATACAGGAGACCGTCTGAGAGCGATAGCCTTCCTCGGCGAACAGGTCGAAGTGTTCGCGCGCCCACTCGTGGACGTACTCGGTCATCTCGCGGTGGCGCTCGTCCCTGGCGTGATGGCCCTCCTCCAGCATGTGTTTCATCTGCTTGCGGTAGGCCAACATGATGGGGATGGCCGGCGTCGAGTGGGTCTGGCCCTTCCGGTCGTAGTAGTCCAGGCAGCGCTGGAACCCGCCGTACCACGAGGCACTGTCTTTCTCGATCTCGCGCTCGTAGGCCTCGCTACTCACGACACAGATCGCCAGCCCCGGCGGCATCGCGAAGGCCTTCTGGGTCGAGGTGAAGATCACGTCGATGTTGTGCTCGTCGATGTCGACGTAATCGCCCCCCAGCGCGCTCACGGCGTCGACGACGAAGTAGGTGTCCGGGTACTCCGCGACGACGTCGCCGATCTCCTCGATCGGGTTGCGGACGCCGGTCGAGGACTCGTTCATCACGCTAGCGACGACGTCGTATTCGTTGTCGCTTTCCTCGATGGCCTCGCGAACGTCTTCGGGCTTGATCGCCTCACCCCACTCGTACTCCAGGCGATCAACGTCCTTGCCCAGGCGCTCGGCGACGTTGGCGTGGCGTTCGCTGAAGCTCCCGCAGGTCGGCACGAGGATCTTCTCGTCGACGAGGTTCAGCGTCGAGGCCTCCCAGAATTCCGTCCCCGACCCCGTCAGGATGATGACCTCGTTGTCGGTATCGAGGAAGTCCTTGGTGTCCTCGACGATCGTGGTGTAGAGGTCGGTCATCCGATCCATCCGGTGGCCGAACATCGGCTGGGCCATCTCCTCGATAACGTCCTCACGGACCTCGGTCGGTCCGGGGATGTACAGCGTCTTTTCGGGATAGTCGTCGGTATATTCGCGGTCGGGTGCGTCAGTCACGGGGCACATCGTCGTACCAGTACCCTCGATGCGGTAAAACATGGTAGTTTTGATAGCCGCGCGTCCGTGGTCGGCTGCGCCAAGGACGGAACGAGTGAACGACCGACGGAGTCCCCCTACGACCGGGGAACCCACGGCAGGTCCAGGCTGACTGGCCCGTCCAGTGGACTGTCCGAGCCATCCGGCGAGAGAGTGAGTCGATACGCACCCGGATCGAGGCCGTTCGAATCGTACAACACCAGCCCGGTCCCGTCTTCGCTCCGCAGGACGTCGACGGACGTTGCCGTGTACGTGGCGTCACGGAACGCCCGGACATGGGTACTCTCCCCGTCTGGGTCGCGGACCCGCAGGACTGTCTGTCCCGTCGGCAACGGCCGACCCGAACTGGGCTGGTGATGGTCGGTGCGCGCCTCGCCGACCCAGGACGGCGGGGAGTCGGCGATCGAGACGCGCGTCCCCGCCGGCATCGGGGGTTGCTCGCCGAAGCGATGGTACTCCCGCCAGGTGTCCGCCGGCGCGGTCACCTGGAGGTCGTGGAACGAGGCGTCCTCGTTGGCGCGGGTATAACAGCCAACCTGGCCGCTCGCGTGCGATCGGTCGCGGACGTCGAACAGTTCCTCGCCGTCGAGATAGCCACGGAGGCGATCACCGACGCATTCGACGGTCAGCAGATACTCCCGACCGGACTCATAGCCCGTGCCTTCGTCGGACCAGAGAAGGCGCACTTCGCCGTCGATCCGGGCGATCAGCCGGCGGTAACTCCGCTGGTTGTCCATCGAGAACCGGTAGCAGTTCCCGTCGTCGCGGTACCGGAACATGAGTCCGATCGCGTCGTTGTCGCCCGCCGAGAGACGGGCCGTGACCCGGTAGTCGTCCCATTCCTCGCCGGTGACGGCGTAGGTCCCCGGTGCGTTGTAGTCGCCGCCGACGAACCCGTAGATGTTGCTCGTCTGGCGAAGCCGACCGTTACTCACGTGCCAGTCGGACTCCTGGGTGGTGTAGGGCGGTTCGTCGACGATGTCCCAGTCGCCGAGACCTGACGTCTCGAACTCGCGTCGATCGAGCGTCGTCACGACGGCGTCCTCTCCCGTCCGGAACGTCTCGACGGTCGCAGTGCCGTCCGCAACTGTCGGGCCGGTCCGGCCGAGACCGCCCTGGCCGGGATCGGCGACGTCGAAACAGGGGACGCCGTCGACACGCCCCCGGATCCGTCCGTCGACGAGTTCGACCGTGAGCGTCCGGGCGGTGTCGGCAGTGAGCGACGGGCCGCCCTCCCAGAGGACGGTCTCGCTCCCGTCGGTTCGAAGCAACTGGAGACCGTCACTGTCGCCGACGAACCGGTAGTGACTGTCGGCCGCTGTGCGGCGAAAGCGCAAGCCAGTCGTCGCGTCACCGGTACTGACAGTGACCTCGGCGACGGTCGAATCACCGGCGTCACCAAGCAGGGAGAGCGTCCCACCGGTCTGGCCCGTGACACTGCCGTCGAACGCCCAGGTTCCCGTTCCGACTTCGTCGAGGTCAGCATCGAGCGACGGGCCGTCCTCGACCAGCCACGGATCGAAGCCCGCGCCGGGCCGACGTGACTCGATCACGTAGTCACGCAGGTCGCCATCCGACCGGAGCAGTGCCCTCACGTCGGCCGCGCCGGGGTCGGCATCGGTCAGTTTGAGTTGCTCGGGTGGTTCGGATTGGTGATCGAATCGCGGGCCACGTTCCAGCTCGATGGCCGTCGTCTCCCAGTCGATCGGTTCCGGCGAGTTGACGAACAGGCCCTTGCTCGTGCCGTCGTCGTCGAGTCGGGTGACCTCCATGCGATCGACCTCGCCGGCGGACAGCGCCGTTGCGACCGACCGGAAGTCCCGGAACTCACCGGAAGACGTGTCGTCGCCGAGGGCGACGCTGGTCACGCCGCTCAGTTCGCTCGCGGGGTAGGATCCCGGCCAGACGACGTCGTCGAAGCTCTGGAGGTGGTGGCGAGCGTCGGCGAACAGTGACGTCGTGAACGCAAAGCGGTAGGCGACCGGCGCACCCGCCCGGAAGTCGTCGATCCGGATGTCGTCGAACTGGGCGTCCGGTGTATCCGCGTAGAGTCCGACGGTCCCGCTGTCAGCCCCATCCGCATCGGTCACGGTGACGACCGACGCCTCGTCGAACGCCTGGCGTTCGTCGTCGACGAGGACCTGTAGCTCGTCGCCGATCACCTCGACGGCGACCCGGTAGTCTCTCCCGGGGTCGCAGCCGCCCGAAGCCTCCCAGGTTTCGGCGACGCTCCCGTTCTCGACGCGGACGAGCCGTCGCGTCCCGCCGGTGTCGAGTTCGAAGCGGTACCGATCGCTGCCCGTGTCTCGGACCGTGATCCCGACCGCGCCCGAGCCGCCGCTCCGGACGCGAACCGTCGCCGCCACCCGGTAGTCGGTCCACTCGGTGGGCGGGTCGCCACCGAACGTCGGCGGATCGGTGAGCCGGAAGCGTTCGCCGCCGGTCGACCCGGTCTGGACGGCGACCGACCGCGCCGGGACCGACCACTCGACCGGACCCGCCACGCTCGGCGTTCGGTCGAGCGTGATCTCGTCGTCGCCGGCGTCAAGTGCGTCGATACCGAACCCTTCGGTCCCGCTCTGGGTTTCGATCGTAACCGTGTCCAACCCCGCCCGGAGATTCCCGACGACGCCGCCGGAGACGCCGAGCGTATCGCCCTGGAGCGTGCCGCTGTCCCCGTCGAACCCGTCGTGGACGTCCAGTCCCCACGAGCCGCCGGTGGCCGACCACGCGTCGGTCCCCTGATCGAAACGCTCACGGAAGAGGAGGGGCTTCACACGCGCTTCGTGGACCGCGTCGGGTTCGAGCACGCGCTCCTCGGCGGCGCGTTCGAGGCGTTTCGTCGCCTCGATCCGGATGCCGTCGTCGTCGAGGCACGGGCTCTCGCCCACGGTCGCGAGCCACCGGGCTGTGGCGCGGTCAAGCAACAGTTCGGGCGTCGACCCCCACTCGTCGTCGACGAGGACCAGTCGGCCGCGGGCGTCCCGAACCGGTCGATCGTTGTCGTCGTAGAGGTGCAGCGTGAGATCGCGTTTCGCCATGCGGTACTGCTGATCGACGTAGTCGACGTCGAAGTCCGCGCCGATGGGGTCGGTGCGGTAGACCGGGCGGGGCAATGGCGGGCGCTCGCCCTCGGCAGGGATCGTGGCCGGCGTCGTCTGATCGACGTACCGGGCCAGCGTCGCCAGACCACTGGACTGTTTGCCCTCCGTCCCACTCTCGGGCGGTTCCCCGGGCTTTTCAGGTGTCTCCAGTCCCGGCGGCCCGGCAGTGTGGAAGTCGAAGTAGTGGGCACGATAGGTCGTCTCGTCGTACTCGAAGTCCCCGCGGCCGTCCGCGTCAGTGGCGGTGACCACTTCCAGCCGGTAGTCGGTGTCGGGTTCGAGAACCTGGCCGCGCTCCGATAAGGCTTCCAGGCGATCGCGCGCTTGCTCGACGCGTGAATCGGTCCCGGTCGGCGGGTTCGCCAGATCGACCGCCGAGCCACAGATCTCCAGCAGGGACAGCTTGCGTCTGCCCTCCATGTTCGGCTCGCCGGGGAACCGGAAGCGGACGGTGAGAAAGCCGACGCTGCCGTCGCCCGGTGCGGTGATCACCACCGGGTCGTCGTTGCCGGCCGAGACCGACCACGATTCTTTCAGCGGCGACTGATCGTCGAGGGTCACGACCTCGCCCTCGACCTCGTATTTCGGTCCCTGGAAGGTGAGACTCACCGACCGGGGCGAGCCCGGGACGGACACGTAGAATTCGTAGGGGTATTCGGCCTCAGTGTCCGGATGCCGATCGCCCTCGGCCAGGACGAGCGCGTCCCCGCCGCCGCGTGCCGGCTCGATCGACACCGAGAGGGTTTGCAGGGACTGGACTTTGCCGGACTCGGTGACCGTCAACTGCGGCCAGGGTTGGTCGTGGCTCCGGTAGGTTATCGACGTGCGATCGGACTCCCTGACGTACTCACGTTCACGATCGAAGTCCGTCTCGAGCGACCGGTCGTCGAAGTCCCAGCACTGTTTGTCGGTCGCACAGGGATACTGCGGGAACGACTGTGACAGCGAGTCCTCCCATGCGCCGCCGGTGTGACGACTGTACGCGAAGGGCGTCCGGGCGAAGAGGTGCAGCTTCGTCTGGACGAGGTCAGGATCCGCACCCTGCTTTCCCTGTCCGTGTTTGGGCTGTGCTGGCATGGGTGCCCAGTCGCCGCCGACGTCCTCAACGGCCGACCAGCTGTTGCCATCGTATTCCAGCAGGCGCAGCTGGGTGAGCGCGTACCTCGCGTCGACCGGCCCCTCGTTCTTCGCGGGATCGCCGATGACCTCCCGGGCCGGGTTGGGCGGGCTCGGATCCTCCGTGACCGAACTCTCGTCGTGGACCGGCCGCGCGAAGGTCACCTCCGGACGCGGATCCTGGGGGACGACCGGCGCGTCCGCCGCCGGTCCGTCGCTCGGTTTACTGGTCGGCTCCGCCGAGGAGACCGTTTTCGGGCCGACCGCCTGGGTGGCCGACCACGTCGAGGCGAGTTTCTCGTGGCCGACTCCGGCCTCGTCGACCACCTCGGGGAGCGAGGGCGGGTCCTTCGTCGGGCCCCACTCCAGTGTGACCGTCGCCGACGGATCGGGCAACGACCACGGCGTCGACAGCGAGGCGCTGAACTCGCCCTTGAGGTGGAACGGATCGAACACCTCCGCAGCGATCTTCGCATCGACGGTCAGCCCGATCCCGACGCCGAAGGCTTTCAGCGCCGCCTTGCCGTGGAGGTGGAGACTCCCGGTGAAGTGGGCCGGCTCGAAGTTGAGGACCGCGTTGGCGTCGAGCCAGGCTTCGAGCGTGAGCGACAGCGGCCCGAAGCTCCAGGACTTGTCGTAGCCGTACCAGATGCCGGTCGCGACCCGACTCGGGTTCAACATGAAGTACGACTCGGCGGTGAACACCGACAGCGCCGAGGCGCGAACCCGCGCGTCGCGGGGCTCTTTCTTCCCGATGTTGAGATACCACGCCCCGGGATCCGAGAAGCTGAAGAAGGCCTCGACGGAAGCGGCGATGTCAAGGAGTTGTCCCTGATCGCCCTCCTTGTATTTGGCGTCGATGCCGAGCGTGAGTGAGCCCGCTCGACCGTCGATGACGGCAAGCGCCTGGAAGGGCGCATCGTCCGGGACTTCCGCGCCCGGTTTCATCATGTCGGCTCGACCCTGGACCATGATCACCGGGCCGGGGAAGACCACGGCCAGCAACACGTCCGTCGCGACCGAGAGCCCGCTGTCGGGCGCTGTCGAGATGGTCGTCCCCGCGCCGAAGCCCATCGACCCTTCCGTGGGTTCCCACTGCTCGCCAAGCGGGACGACGCCCGCCGGATCGGCGTTGTGATACCAGCTCTCCCCCTCCTCGACGGAGTACCACTTCTCCCCCTCGGTCTTGTCGGGCTCCATCTGGCTGGCGAACAGCCCCTGGAAGCCATACAGTGAGAGGCCGGTCGCCCACAGCGGGATGCCGGCGGGCAACTGGGCGTCGAGGTAGACGCCCATGTACTCGAACTCCGAGCCGTTCTTGGTGACGGTCCCGAAGACGAGTTCGGCGTCGATAGTCATGTCCAGGGCGATCAATTCGAGGTCGATGTCCCCCCGGAAGGTCTGGCCCTCCCAGGAGACCTCGCCCTTGAACTTCAGCGTGCCCGGGATCTCGAACTCCAGGCCGACACCGTCGAGGGAGACTTCCATGGAATCGCGGTCGCCTCCCCACTCGAAACGCAGTCCTTTGACCGAGGCACCGGCGGAGATGCCCTTGATGAGGTCGATGCCGCCGCTAAAGCCGACCCATTTCCCGCCGTCGTCGGTCTTGCCGAAGCCGAACTTCGTGACTTCGAGGCCGAAGCCGGCGACCTTCGCCTGGTACTGATCACCCAGTTCGATCCAGCCACCCTCGATGTCGACGTTGCCCTCCGAGTCGACACGCAACTCCTCGATATCGACGCCCGGCATCGAGAGATCGGCGTCCATCTGGTCGGTTTTGGGGTCGATCACGCCGCCGAGCAACACTGCCGAGGTGTCATCGCCGATTTCGAAGCCGATGCGATGCAGCTCCAGGGTGAAGTATTCCTTCTCGATCGTCTGGAGTGCCCCTTGGCTGCCGGCGAGGGTCACCCCGAGTCCGCCATCGAGGTCGATCCCGATCTCGATGTCGACCGGATCGTCGAAGAACGGGATCGTCATCGTCCCTTTGATGGTCGACTCCGTGAGCGCGTTCTGGACGAACGTGAGCGAGACCGACTGCAGCGTCGCGTCCATCCCGAAGAGGTCGACCTGCTTGCCGGGTGACCACGTCGTCGAGACAGTGCCGGAGAACCCACCGTTACCGAGGGCGGCGTCACTGATCGATATCGTCCCGACGGACTGTGACAGCGGGTCGGGCAAGTACAGTGAGGCACTCTGTAATGTGACCCCACGCCAGCCGTCGGGTTTGCCGGCTGGTGAGCCACTACCGAGGTACAGCTCCAGGTTGGTTGCCTCGATCACCAGCCCGCTGTCACCGACCATGCAGGGCGGCAACGAGATGCTGGAGTCAAAGTCCAGTTCGACGTTGCCGCTTCCATCGATCTCGACAGTGGCGGTGGCGATTGTGACCTCGACCGCGTCCGCGTTCGGATCCGGCTCGAAGGCGTTCCCGCCCGATCCGGAGACTGGTTTGACAGGCTGCAACAGGTCGTCGTCCAGCCGTAATGCGACGGGCACGTCGACGATCCGGAACGCGAACGCCGGCTCGACCTGGATCTCGAAGTCGACGGCGGTCCCCAGTCCACCCGGCGCCAACAACAGTTCGACGGCGTCGAATCCCTGGACGGACAATGCCAGTTCCTGCTCGAACATCAGACTGCTCGAGAGGGCTGTGGCATCGTCGCTCGTCAGGCCGGGCGGTTCGATGTAGATCTCATCGAGCGCCCCATCAGTGGGGAGTTCCGGGAACGCGTCGGGCCAGCTTTGCTCGAAATACTCACCCAGCGGCCGGTAGACGGTGTCGGGACTCATCCCGGGAACACCCCCCAGTTCTCACGGGAATCCGGTTTGTCCAGCGTCCGGTGTTTGTACTCCTGGAAATCAGTGACGCCGGTCGACGCTGAATCGATCGAACTGACCGAAAAGCGCTTCAACGGAGGGGAAGACACACCGAGTCCCGAAGACCCCCAGTTGTTGTCAAACGCATGGAGTGCCTGCTCCAGCGGGAATCCGGCCTGTCGTTGCGATTCGGAGACTCCGAGGTGTTCGCCCCACAATTCGGCGCGATACGCCGGGACGAGAGTGCCGGCTTCGTCCAGGGCAGTCACACAATGCTCGATATCGGTATAGAGGCTCCGTGGCGAGCAGTTCGGGGACCCGATACACACCCAGGAATCGTCTATCAGCAGCGTTTTGGAGTGAACGTAAGCGTCCTCGCGTCCGAAAATCGCGATCCGGTCCTTCTGGGCCTGGTTCAACCCGTCGAGCAGTTCCTGCTTGATCGCGCGTTTGCTCCAGACACTCAATGCTGGCTCGCTTGGCGGACGCGTGCCCGAAAGGAGGATGACCTTGAGATCGGACTCGGCCTTGAGCCGTCCATTCAGCCAGGACATGACCGTCGGCGATCCGAACTCGTAGTTCTCGATGTAGACGTATTCCTCGGCCCCCTCGATGGCTGTTTGCCACGCATTGGCGACTTCGAATCGGCCAGCAGGTGCGAACGAGAGCGACTCGCCCTCCGGGGCGAAACTGGCAGTCTCGTAATTGAATTGTGGAATGGTGATGTGCGATTGCACGTGGTGGGTTCCCGCGTTCGACGCTGCCAGGGACTTCCCGGGGACGTCTTCCGCCCCCGAAGGGACAGACGGGACTCGATTATCGCCGACCGAAAACGTCATCGAATCGCGGTCGACCTGTTCGTTCCACAACGCCCGAAACACGTCGTAGATGCTCTGGACGGCAGGCCCCGTGATCTTCACCTGAATGTCGTGCCAGGCGGACTCCGAGTGGTCGCGAGCGGCGTGGCGACTCCCTTCGAAGTCGATCCCGCCAGTGTAGGCGACGAACCCGTTTTTGTTCCGGAGTACGACGAGTTTAGCGTGTGCGGAACCGACGGTGTGAGACAGCGTGTTGAGACAACAGTCGTTCGAGAGTTTTGACTCCTCCCGGAGGTCGGCGATCGAGTGGAGTGTACTCGCGGAGACTCTGGTCCAGGCCCCTGCCTGGTTCGGGAACAGCTGGCGACCCAGCCAGCCGCCTGGCGTCCCCATCAACGCCCAGAAGACGTTTCCGAGGAGGCGGACGTCGACGCCAGCACGAGCCTTCGTTTTGAGTAGGTCCAGCAACGGATCGGCGCTGGCCGTGAGTTTGAACGGCCCCGTCCGCATGCCGGGCTTGCCGCTCATCCCGGCCGAACCAGGCGCGAGTTCCACCAGTCCCTTGAGGTCGAACTGCCACCCAGTCGAATACACGAAGTGTTGGTCGGAATCCGGCCCGTCGCCGAGGGCGGCCAGTTCGCCGGCCAGATCGCTGAAGTATTCGTCACCGTCGATCAGCGGAACGAGATCGCTGTTCTCGTACGTCGTCGGTTCGGGCTTCGTCGGCGGATCGGCGTCGTCACTCTGTACGAAGTACGTCGATTTGAGTGTTTGAATGTCGGGCATTGGAATCAGGTGCTGGAAATGGTGGTTGCTGTTCCCGCGCCGATGGCGCCGGTCGCTTTGCGGGCGCGCAGTCGATACTCGTAGCCGGCCGACGGATCGACGCTGCTGTCAGAAACGGTGTGGGAATCTGGTGGTAACCAGTTCGTCACCGGTTTCCATCCGCCCCCGGACGCAGGCCGTCGCTGTAGTAGCGTCTCGTTGGCACTCGACCACGTGATCTCGATCTCCTGGCCGCCGTTGCCGTCGGCCGTCCAGGTCGCTGACGGCGCTGGCGGACTCGGCAGAGAGGGATCGACGGCCCGTGCCGAAGATAGGCCGGACGGATCGGACTGGTTGCCGTTGTCGTCTTCGGCGACCACCCGATAGAACACACGTTCGAGAAGGGGCGGCCCCTCGTCCGTCCAGACGATCTCGTCGGAGTCGGTATGTGACACAGTACCTACCGCCTGCATCAGTCGGATATCCTCGGCGTCGTCCCGGTCGGCGGCACGGTAGACAGTGTACTTCTCGACGTCACGCTCCGGACTCGGCGACCACCGAAGCGTGATCGCCCCGTGGTCAGACTCGTTCGGATCGGCGTGGCCCGCCGTGATCTTCGACAGCCGCGGCGGCGTCGGCGGCACGGTATCGACCGCCTGGACCGGCCGCGTCGGATAACTCAATCCGTCGCTCCGTGTCCCGGCCTCGTTGACCGTCCCGGTCCGGTAGAAGTACCGCCGGCGGGACTTCCCGTCGAAGCTGTCGACCCAGGCACAGAGGTCGCCCCCCGCGACGGCCGAATCCGGCGCGTTCGGCCCGGGCTGGTAGTTCGGCCCCGGATCGCCCGCCTGGAAGTCCGGGCCCTTGCGGTTGGGATAGTCGTCGGGATCCAGCGCATCCATCGTCCGCTGGGTGTAGGCGGCGTCGGTCCCGTCGAGTCCGGCGAGCGTCTGGAGCACGTCCGGCTCCAGATCGCGATAGTGGACGAGGGCGTCCTCGAAGTTCGACTCGCTCGTGACAGCGTCATGCAGAGACTGGATCGCGTCCCGGATCTCCTCCCGGCGCGGGAGCGTGCTGCTGTCACGACGGTACGGCGGGAACAAGTCCGTCTGATTTGGATCGAGCGTCCGGGTCGCCTCGCCCGCCTGTCGGCGGTTGTAATCAGCCCGGAAGATCGCCTTGTCCATCGCCCGATAGACGTGGACGCGGCGATGGTCGCCGGGATGGACGAACCGGACGGTGTACTTCGACTCCCCGTCGTAATCGGGCGGCGTGGCGTAGTCGATCGAACTCTCGAAAGAGGGCTGGGCCGGTGGCTCGGGCACTTCCTCGAAGACGCGCGTCAGTGTCACGGGCGCGCTCACCTGCCCGGCGTTGCCCCGTCGGTCGACGGTGTTGACGCCGACGTGGGCGTAGGTGACCGGTTCGGCCTCGCTCGTGGCGAAGGGATCGGTCGGCGGGTCGCCCACCTTCGGGATGGGGATGGTCGTCTCGTAAGCCCGGTAGTCGATGTCCAGGGGGTTGTCCTGGTCGCTCGCGGCGATCTGCTCGTCGTAGTCGCCGATATCGACCGTCGCATAGGTCGACCGCCAGTCGCTGGGTACGGTCGGCGTCTCCCACGCGTCGGGATCGCTGTAGTCGACTCTGACCGGGTGCTCGATGGCGTAGTCGAAGCGGGTCCGCTCCTCATCAGCGCCCGGAACCTCGTATGGCGATTCGAGTTCGAGTTTGTCCCTGCTCTGGACGCTTGCAATCGTGTACTCCCGCCCGTCCGGCGTCGTAAAGGACTGGCCGGCTAACGCGCCCGTCCAGTCGGTGTTGACTCCCCAGACGATCAGGTCGCCGTCGGTGACGTTCACGGTTCCCTCCCGGTAGACCGGCGGGATCGACACCGTACAGGACGCTCCGACGTCGGGAGGATCTCGTTTGATCGCGGCGTCCAGGGAGGTCGTCGGGCTCTCGTGGTCGGTTGCGGCACCCGGCCGGCTGTCGGCGATCACGATCTCCTTCGTCCCGTCGCTCGTTTCGACGGTCTGCTTCGGATCCGGTCGGTGATCCCACAGTTCGACTGTGAGGGTGCCGTCGCCCGCCGCATCGCTTTCGACTATCTCGTAGCTCGCGTCGCCGATCTGCAGGGTCGCACCGACGTAGCCGTCGGCCGGCGACAGCGCCGGGATGTCCGTCTCGACCGCGTAGCCGTCCCCGGACTGCGGGGTGACGGCCGTGATCTCGCCGAACTGCTCGTTGAGTTGGCCCGGGTAGTACTGGATCCGGAACTCGGTGGCGTCGGGAGCCTGTGCCTGGTACGTCTCCGGCCAGATCCAGCGGACGCGGGCCTCGCCGGTCCCCGCGACCGGTTGCTCGACGTCGAGCACCTCGGCCTCGACCTGCCGTGGCGCAGGCGGCGCACGGTCGTCGAGCAGTTCGATCGCCGACTGGTGGGCGACGGTGCCGTCCTCGATCCAGTCGGCGGGGTCGCTCGGCTCACTCGCCCGGCCGAACAGGTCCACGCCGCTGACGCGATAGCTGTACCAGCCGTCCAGCAACCCGCGATCGACGGTATGGATCGGGTCGGCGGGCCAGCCCTCGACGTCGGCCACATCCGCCGAACTCACCATCACCGGGTCCGCCCGATCCGCGTCGGCGACGGCCGGCGCAGTCAGGGGCTCGTACTTCTCGGCCGGGGGAGCCGACGGCGGTTGACTGTCGCCGTCGAAATCGTATCGCCAGAGGTGATACTGGACGGGATCGTCCGGCAACAGCGCCCCCTGAGCGGTCGGTCCCTCGTCCCAGCCGATCCCGGCGGTGTTCGTCCCGTAGCGCGTCCCGTCGGGTGTCTGGTGAGCGTCGGGTGGACTCGGCGGGAGGCCGTGGACTTCGGTTCCCGTCGGTGCGTCGAGCGGGGGTGCCTGTCCGCGCTGGACGTCGAACGTGACGTAGCCGTCGACGGCGTCGTCGTACCGGAGTTCGAGGACCTCCGGACTGATCGTCTCCGATCGCTCGAGTTGCTCACCGACGCGCCCGGTGTGGTCAGCCAACAGCAGGTAATCGTAACTGGTGTCGGGGTCGGCGTCCTCGTCGATCCAGTACAGCCCGAGTGCCTGGGCGATTGCCGGGTCGACGCTGCCGAGCAGCGCCAGTTCCAGCGGACTCTGCCAGGGTGCCGTCGCCTCCTGACCCTGCGGCCCGAACGCGCCCGTGATCAGGTACCTCGTCGTCCCCGTCGAGCCTTGATACGGCATCGCAAGTTCGAGTGTCTCCGGGCCTGGCTGGACAGCTTCGATCCGATAGCGGGCCGACCCGTAGATCGCAAACGACGACCCGGAGCGGTCCGGCCCGGCGTAAGCCCGGTCGAGTTCGAGCGTGTTCGGATCGCCAGTGTCGGTGGCGGCGACGGTGTAGACGGCGCGCTGGTCGCCAAAGCGGATCGCCTTCCCCGCCAGGTCCGCCGACCACGCCGGGTCGCTCGTGCTTCCGGGCTCGCGACGGACCGTCCGATCACCGGTGGCGACCTCGACGGTCCCATCCCACTCGGTGGCGAACTGTACGTAGAGCCCGCGTAGCTCCTCGCGCCAGTTCGTGTTCGTCCCGTCTACCTCGGATTTGTCGTTGGTGACTTCCGCCCGACCGGCCCCCTCGATCGGCATCGGGAGCGCCCGGCCGAGCTGGCCGCCGGCGGAATCACCCTCGTCGACCAGATGCACCAGATAGTCGTGGAGTTGCCCGAAGCGATCGTCGGCGAGTTCGTAGTCCTGTTCGGTTGCCGTGATCCCTTCGTAGGGGCGACTCAACAACAGTTCGTCGGGGCTGTTCTCCCTCGGACGGACTTCAGTGACGACGTAGGCCGTGTCATCGCCGCCGACACGGAATGTCCGGCCGGCCAGGTCGGTCGACCAGTCCGTCCCGGCCCCCGTGACGACTGCCGAGCCCGACTGGACGTCGACCGCGCCACGGTCCAGCGTCTCCCGTGGCTTCGTGTAATGGGCCGGATCGCCGTACGCGATGCGATCGCGAGCCCACGTTCTGGCCGTCGATAGATCCTGGCCGGTGCCACCGGTGGCGGGGTAGTCCGGGTGCTGGAGCGGCAGCGTCACGGGCCCGTTGAACCCCGGAACCGGTTTCCATTCGGCCACGTACCCGGCGGAGACGGGATAGAACAGGACGTCAACGAGTGTCGCCCGTCCGCCTTCGATGACCACCGACTCGATCCGGTCGAACGACACCCTCGCCGTCCCGGTGGTCTCGAGGACGGCTGAGTCGACGGTGACGTCGCCGGCGACCGCCCGGACTTCGGTGGTGTCACTCACCCGTATGTCAAGGGCGACCTCGAAAACGGGCTCCGGGAACTCGACCTCGACCGGTCCGGGGTCGACGTCGACCGCGAGGCCACCGCCGGAGACGAACGACTGCGGCCGATCACTGGTGAACGTGATCGGCCCGTTCGGCGTCGAAACCGAGTACGTCGTGGTGGTCGCACCCCCACCCTCGACGTAATCCTCGACCGACGTCGGATCGATCTCGTCGCCGACGTGTTCGCGACGGAACAGGTAATACCCGTGATCGGCGAATCCGACCGCCGGATCGAAACTCCAGCGCAGGTGATTGCCGTCGGCCACCGACGGAAACTGCCCGTGTGGTTGTCCGTGATTCTCGATACCTCGACCGACCATCACGACCCGTTCGCGCTGGAAGGTCATCGTCGGCTGTCGGCGCCTCCGGATCGCCGCTGTGAACGTCGTGTGAATCTGTGAATCATGTTCGCTCCCCGGGCGCCTCGACGCCAATGACGCCGATCGCCCAGTCGCCGACCCTGTGCCGACCGAGCAAATATTGTCTCCTGAGCCGATACGAATCCGATGTCTCGGCCTGGGTGCCTGCCCGGCGGATGGTTGGCGTGCTGAACAGTTCTGTGTTCCAATGTATATAGTTCATCATAATTATTCATATACATACGTGGTCGTACTTTTCAACAAAACAGTATCCGAGAGTGACACAGGGGGCGAGTTGCTCACGCGCTCATTTCCCTGTCTCACTCGCCCGCGTGTGAACTGCCGATCGGAAGCCGGCAGACTGCACGCACGAGGGGTCGAAAGATCGACGGGGCGCAGGGACAGTGGGCCACAGGACATCGAAACGAGAAATCGCCGGTCGGCAGACAGGACACTGCAGCGACACGATCCCCAATTTTGCCGTAACTCGTGGTTATACCAGTTCAGAGGTATATGCATATGAAACATGAGCGGTCAGGAATCCCCATCACGACAGTTCGGGACGCGGTGTCTGCACGCGGGCCAGTCGCCGGATCCCGAGACCGGCGCAGTCGCACCGCCGATCTACCAGACGACCTCCTACGCCTTCGAGGACGCCGATCGGGCGGCAGATCTCTACGCCCTGGAGGCTGAGGGCAACGTTTACAGTCGCTTCGACAACCCGACGGTCCGATCGCTGGAACGTCGACTGGCGTCGCTCGAGAGCGGCGTCGACGCCGTCGCGACTGCGTCAGGAATGGCCGCTCTGGACGCGACGACGACAGCCCTCGCCAGTGCGGGCGAGAATATCGTCTCAGCCGCCTCGATCTACGGCGGAACCCATTCCTATCTGACGACGACCGCCCGCGAGCGAGGGATCGAAGCGCGGTTCGTCGACACCCTCGATTATGGGGCCTACGCGGCGACCATCGACGACGAGACGGCCTACGTCCACCTCGAAACCATCGGCAACCCCTCGCTCGTGACGCCGGACATCGAGCGGATCGCCGACATCGCCCACGATCACGGTGCGCCGCTCGTCGTGGACAACACCTTTGCGACGCCCTATCTCTGCAATCCGATCGAACACGGCGCGGACGTCGTCTGGGAGTCGACGACGAAGTGGATTCACGGCTCCGGGACCACTGTTGGCGGCGTCGTGATCGACGGCGGAAGCTTCCCCTGGGCGGACCATCCCGAAAAGTATCCCGCGCTGGGCGAGAGTGCCGGCGCGCTGGACGACGAGAGCTTCGTCGATCGCTTCGGCGAGCGGGCCTTCGCCGTGGCAACGCGCCAGCGGGCCGTCCGAAACGTCGGCGACGGCCAGAAACCCTTCGATGCCTGGGCGACGCTCCAAGGGGCCGAAACCCTGGCTGTCCGGATGGAACGTCACTGCGAGAACGCCACACGTGTCGCCGAGTTCCTCGCCGACCATCCTGCCGTGGAGTGGGTGTCCTATCCGGGTCTGGAATCCCACGAGACCAACGAGCAAGCCAGCGAGTATCTGCAGGGTGGATTCGGCGGCATGGTCACGTTCGGCCTCTCCGGGGGGTACGAGGGGGCCAAACGGCTCTGTGAGGAGACCGACCTCGCGCAGTTCCTCGCGAACGTCGGCGACGCCAAGACGCTGATCATCCACCCGGCCTCGACGACCCACGCCAAACTCTCGCCCGAGGAACAGCGGGCGAGCGGCGTCGCGCCCGACATGATCCGGTTGTCGGTCGGGATCGAAGACGTCAGAGACATCATTGGGGACCTCAAAGAGGGAATCGAGACAGCTACATGACGGTCACCGCCGAACACGAGACGGTCTCAGTGGGCGAGTTCGAGTTCGAGTGTGGGGAGTCGATCCCCGAACTCGAGATCGCCTACGAGGCCTACGGCGAGTTCGAGGGCGACAACGCGGTGCTGATCTGTCACGCCCTGACGGGGTCCGCCCACGTCGCCGCCCACCCCGACGCCGACGACGCCACCAGCGGCCAGGCCCGCGCGTGGTGGGACGACATCGTCGGCCCGGGCAAGGCCATCGACACCACCGAGTACTACGTCATCTGTGCGAACGTCCCCGGGTCGTGCTACGGGACGACCGGTCCCGCGAGCACGAACCCCGAGACCGGCGAGCCCTACGGGACGGACTTCCCGCCGGTGACGGTCAGCGACTGGACGGAGGCCCAGCGCAAACTGCTGGACGAACTCGGGGTACCGCATCTCCACGCCGTGGTCGGCGGCAGCGTCGGCGGCATGAACGTCCTCGAATGGGCAAAGCGCCACCCGGACCACGTCGACCGGATCGCCCCGATCGCCGCCTCCGCGCGACTCGACACCCAGTCGCTGGCGCTGCACGGCATCAAGCGCCGCGCGATCACGGGCGATCCCGCCTGGGACGGCGGCGACTACTACGGTGAGGAGCACCCTAATCCCACGGACGGCATGGCCCTGGCACGCCAGATCGGCCACGTGATGTACCTCTCGAAGGCCTCGATGGATCGGAAGTTCGGCCGCCGATCGGCGGGCAGAGACGCCCACCGGTCCTTCCCCGAGGAACCCGCGGCCTCGTTTTTCCCCTACCGGGACGTCGAATCCTACCTCGACTACCAGGCCGAGAAGTTCGTGGGCCGTTTCGACGCCAACGCGTTCCTGACGATGACGCGCGCGACGGAAAACTACGATCTCGCCGCGGGCTTCGAGTCCGACGCCGACGCGCTGGCGGCCTTCGACGGAGAAGCGCTGGTGATGTCATTCACGTCGGACTGGCACTTCACCGTCGCCCAGGCCGAATCCCTGGCAGACTCCCTCAGGGACGCAACGGTCGGGACGGCCCACCACGTGATCGAATCCGACCACGGCCACGACGCGTTCCTCGTCGAACCCGAGAACGTCGGCCCACCGCTCGCGGACTTCCTCAAAGACGGCGTCGCCGGGTCGGCCATCACGGATACGAGCAACGACGCCGAGGAGTCGACCGACAGCGACTTCGCGCCCGTCCACACGAGCCTGTTCTCGCGGTAAGGCACGACGGCGGTGGCTAACTCCCCGAGAATGGGCCTACCCTGAGCACTGAATGGTGGACGCCGAACGATTGCCGGCAGACCTGACAGGAGGACAGAAGCTTTTTGCAGTGTGCTATCGTTTGACTACCCACGATGGCGTCCGAACCCACTGAGGTGACCTTCGGGACAGGTGTTTATGACGAAGCAGGCAACAAGCTCGGGACAGTGCGGGGGTTCGACGAACACGGGTTTTATGTCTCGACCGACGACGGGATCGCAGCGCTTTCGAGTGAACATCTCGCAAGCGGGATTGCGGGCGAGGCTGAACTCATGTGGCGCTGTTGGTCCTGCGGCGAGATGGGACAGATCGAGCAACTCCCCGAGGAGTGTCCATCCTGCGGCGCACCCAAAGAGGACATTTATTACTGGGAAGAAGACTGACGAAGCCAGCCGAATCTGCAGTTTGGGACAGACAGCGGTGGGTGCGAGAGAGGAGTGACGCGGTTCGAGCCACCTGTTTGGCCTCTTTTCGATCGTCGCCACCGACCGTTCCAGATACGTTGAGGAAACCCTGAGTAGCAAAAAGCATATCTCCCGGGATGCCTGAGTGTGTCATACTGCATCCCCATCATGAACGAAGTCCAACTTGAGGTCGCGAAAGCCTACCCGAACGACTCGGGGCGGGGTATCGCGCGCCTCGATCCCGACACGCTGCTGCACCTGAAGCTCTCCCCCGGCGACATCATCGAGATCGAAGGGGCCGAAACCACCGCCGCGAAGGTCTGGCGCGCGGACCGGCAGGACTGGAACACCGACACGGTCCGCATCGACGGCTTCACCCGGCAAAATGCCGACGTGGGCATCGGCGAGCGCGTCGAGATCCGCAAGGCCGAAGCCGAGAAGGCCGACTCGCTCGTGCTCGCGCCGCCCGAGGAGGCGAGCGTCCAGTTCGGCTCGGACGCGGCCGGCATGGTCAAACGTCAGATCCTCAAACGCCCGGTCGTCGAGCGCGACATCGTCCCCGTGATGTCCTCGACGAACCACCCCTTCATGCGCTCGCCGGGCCAGGCCATCCCGCTGATCGCCGTCGAGACCGAACCCGAGGGCGTCGTCCTCATCACCGAGGACACCGACGTCGAGTTGCGCGAGGAACCGATCTCGGGATACGACAAGACCGGGGGCGGGATCACATACGAGGACATCGGCGGCCTGGAGAACGAGATCCAGCGCGTCCGCGAGATGGTCGAACTGCCGATGAAACACCCCCAGATCTTCAAGAAACTGGGGATCGAACCGCCCAGCGGCGTCCTCCTCCACGGCCCGCCCGGCACGGGCAAGACGTTGCTGGCCAAGGCCGTCGCCAACGAGACCTCGGCGAGTTTCTTCTCGATCGCCGGCCCGGAGATCATCTCGAAGTACTACGGGGAGAGCGAACAGCAGTTGCGGGAGATATTCGAGGACGCCACCGAGGAGTCCCCGTCGATCATCTTCATCGACGAACTCGACTCGATCGCGCCCAAACGCGAGGACGTCACCGGCGAGGTCGAGCGCCGCGTCGTCGCCCAACTCCTGACGATGATGGACGGCCTGGAATCCCGGGGGCAGGTCGTCGTCATCGCCGCGACCAACCGCGTCGACTCGGTCGACCCCGCGCTCCGGCGGCCCGGTCGCTTCGACCGCGAGATCGAGATCGGCGTGCCCGACGAGACCGGTCGCGAGGAGATCCTCAAGATCCACACCCGCGGGATGCCCCTCTCGGACGACGTCGACCTCCCCGGCCTGGCCGAGGACACCCACGGGTTCGTCGGCGCGGACATCGAGTCCCTGACGAAGGAGGCCGCGATGAAGGCCCTCCGGCGGTACCTCCCGGAGATCGACCTCGACGAGGAGGACATCCCGCCGAGTCTCATCGACCGGATGATCATCAAGCGCGACGACTTCAAGGGCGCACTCAACGAGGTGTCGCCCTCGGCGATGCGGGAGGTGCTCGTCGAGTTACCCAAGATCAGCTGGGACGACGTCGGCGGGCTCGAGTCGGCGAAAAACGACGTCCAGGAGTCCATCGAGTGGCCGATGACCACCCCGGAGAAGTTCGAGCGGATGGGCGTCGCACCCCCGTCGGGCGTCCTGCTCTATGGGCCACCGGGGACCGGCAAGACGCTGATGGCCAAGGCCGTCGCCAACGAGACCGACGCCAACTTCATCTCGGTGCGCGGGCCACAGCTGTTGAGCAAGTGGGTCGGCGAGAGCGAGAAGGCCATCCGCCAGACCTTCCGGAAGGCCCGCCAGGTCGCCCCGACGGTCGTGTTCTTCGACGAACTCGACTCGCTGGCCCCCGGCCGTGGCGGCCAGGGCTCGGGGTCGAACGTCTCCGAGCGCGTCGTCAACCAGCTCCTCACCGAGATGGACGGCCTCGAAGACATGGAGGACGTGATGGTCATCGGCGCGACCAACCGCCCGGACATGATCGACCCCGCTCTCATCCGGTCGGGCCGCTTCGATCGCCTCGTCTACATCGGCGAACCCGACGTCGACGGTCGCGAGGAGATCCTCGATATCCACACCGACGACTCGCCGCTCTCGCCCGACGTCTCGCTGCGCGAACTCGCCGAGATCACCGAGGGCTACGTCGGCAGCGACCTGGAGAGTATCGCCCGCGAGGCGGCCATCCAGGCCCTCCGGGAGAGCGAAGACGCCGAGGAGATCGGCATGGCCCACTTCCGATCGGCCCTGGAGGGGGTCCGGCCGACTGTCACCGACGACATCCGCGAGTACTTCGAGCAGATGGAAGACCAGTTCAAGGGCGGCGGCCCCGACTCACGCCAGCCCCGCGGCTCCGACCGGATCGGCTTCCAGTAGGAGACGACCTTTTTTCACGGGGGCCTCGTGCTCGCCTCCGGCGAGCACTCGACCCCCGCCAAAAAAGCTCTCTTGCCGAGCGAAGCGAGGTGGTTCGAGAGAGCGAAGTCGTCCGAGAGAGCGCAGCTCTCTCGGGATCACGAAAGAGCGCGTCGCGCTCTTTCGGACGACTCTCTCGTCATCTGCTCGCGGGCCGCAGGCCCGCTCGCAGGTTCGTTGGACGTAGTCCAACGCTCATCCCGAAAATCAAAGATTTTCGGTGACAAGGCTCGTCAGAGCTTGCTCTGACGGTGGGCCAAAAATGCCGCCGTCGCGGGACTGCGTCCCGCTCCAGCGGTGAACCGGCGCGCTACGCGCGCCGGACATCTTCATCTTCCATCAGATCAGCCTCTATCAATGTGTTTGTCCAACAGCAGTCTCCGGGGAACGCACCGGGGAGCCAATACATGACAAGCTGGCGGTTCATCTAAAGCGGCATTTGCGAAAGAACCGTCCAGATTCCCGCCCTCAATCGTCGTCCGCTGCGTGTGAAACACGACTGGACCCCGTCGTGTTCGAATCGACGTCGACGCGGTCCAGTACGGCGAGCGTTCCCGCCATGTATGCAGTGAAAGACGCACCGAGCACGAGAAGACCGAGCGCGAACTGAAAGTCCGCCGAAACGGGAAGCGCCGGTCCCGCTCCGATGAGCGCAGCGAGCGTGACGACAGCGACAGCGAGCCCAGTCCATCGCTTGTCTCCCCAGGACTCGCCGGTACTGAACGCTGGATACGCACGCCTGATGTGCAGCGTAACCCCGAGTGCTGCCGTCCAGGTGACACCCGTTACGACCGCAAGAGTGACCCTGCCCACGAGCCAGTAGAGCCCGAACCCGACCACCGTACCGACGGCGAGTGAACCCAGAAACGCCCTGGTCGAGTGTTGCATGTCTCGAAAAAAGAACGGATGATCGGAAAATTTTGGGGTGCGACGGGACGTTTCACGGGGAAATCTCACGGACGGGACGGCGTCCACCTCGACACGTGGCCGGGAGACGCACAGCCATTGCTATTGTATAAGGAATATCCGATCAATATATACACAAGCGTTAAGATACCAACGTCAGTCGATTCAATACGTATGTGAACTATGCACACGAAAAACGAGATTCGACCGGGCGTCCGGGCCAGGAGGCGACAGCCGCGGCTCGGAGCCAGGCAGCGTCTGCACGGCGAGAGCAGCCCCACAAGGCAGCACCGTCCTAGAAGAAGGCGGCCAGCGCTGGGTCGGCCGCCGAGTGGCTCTCATATCCCACCCGTCGAACATGCCTGATCGGATCGATCCCACGACGGGGGCGAAGCAGGACGGAGGCGGGAACGACGGGGGTGTCGCCCCACTGCGTCGCAGCATCGAGGTCGAGTACTGGGTGATCGACGACGAGGGTCGGTTGACCGATCCGGGTGAGCTCAGCGACGCGGGCGAGGGCGTCGAACGGGAGTTCGTCGAGCCGCTGCTGGAGATCAAGACCACGCCGTGTGAGTCAACGGCCGCGCTTCGGACGGAGTTCTACGAGCGGCTGGATGGGGTACTCAGGCGGGCGTCGGACCATGGCAAGCGCCTCGTCCCACTCGGAACGCCCATGCACGACGGGGAGATCGCGGACCGTCCTGGCGAGCGGACCAGAATCCAGGATCGAGTCGTCGGGTCGGACTTCGAGTACGTCCGCCACTGTGCGGGCACGCACATCCACGTCGAACAACAGCCGGGCCACGTCATCGAGCAGTTGAACACGCTGATCGCCCTCGATCCGGCGCTGGCGCTGGTCAACTCCTCGCCGTACTTCGGCCACGAGCGGCTGACGACCGGCGCGCGGTCACAACTCTACCGGCGGATGGCCTACGAGACGTTGCCCCATCAGGGGCGACTGTGGCCCTACGCGGAGGATCTGGAGGAGTGGGCCAAACGCCTGGAACACCGCTACGGCGAGTTCGTCACCCAGTCGATCATCACCGGGTTCGACCGCGAGCGCGTCGAGTCGTACTTCGGGCCCGAAAGCGCCGTCTGGACGCCCGTCCAGCTTCGCGAGCGCTTTTCGACCGTCGAGTGGCGTTCGCCCGACGCCGCACTGCCGAGTCAGCTCCTCCGGCTGGCCGACGACGTCGCCAGTATCGTCAGCCGAGTCACGGAGGCGGCGGTCCGGATCGAAGGGGATCGAGGGGGATGTGCGGCCGGGGAAATCGTCCTGCCGAAGTTCGACGCCGTTTCAGAGTACGTCGACGCCGCGATCACTGACGGCCTCGATTCGAGCGCTGTTCGGTCCTACCTCGACCGGATGGGCTTTTCGGTCGAGGCCTACGATCCCCTTGCGGGCGAGATGGACGCGCCGGCGGAACTCACGGAATCACAGGCGCGAGACCGCCGCCTCGAATACGCGGATCGCCTCGAAGCGGACGTCCGTCGCGTCAGTTCGATCACAGCCGACTGAGCGTCGAGGGGCAGTGGCAAAAGATGACGAGACGAAACCGTATTTCCCTGCGGACGGAAACACGTGCATAAATGGATCGTCCACGTCTCGCGCTCCTGAACGCGGCCCACGAAGCAGCGGACACGCGCCGGAATTTCGAGCGGGAACTGGACGCCGACCTGGACGTCTTCCACGTGCCGGCCGGGGAACTCCCCGAGAGTCTCCACTACGACGGGTTCGTCGTGACGGGCTCGAGTGCCTCTGTCTACTGGGACAAAGAGTGGATCGGCGAGTTGAAGACCTGGGTCGGCGACGCGGTCCGGGCGGGGCTGCCCGCGCTGGGCGTCTGTTTCGGCCACCAGCTCCTCGCGGACGTCATGGGTGGCAGCGTCAAGGGCATGGGCGAGTACGAACTCGGCTACCGGCCGGTGAACCAGGACGGATCCAATCCCCTGCTTGCGGGGATCGACGAGACGATGACGGTGTTCATGAGCCACTCCGATCACGTCACCGACGCGCCGCCCGGGTCGACGGTGTTCGCGAAAAACGAGTACGGCATCCAGGGGTTTCAGAAGGGGCGGGCCTTCGGCGTCCAGTTCCATCCGGAATACGACATGGACACAGCCGAGATGATAACCCGTGGGAAATCCGAGCAGGTGTCCCCGGCGCTGATCGAGGCTGTGCTCGACGGTATCCACGCGGAGAACTACGCCAGGGCCTGTGAAGCCAAAGCGCTGTTCGATAACTTCCTGACGTTCGTCAGGGAGACCCAGCGAGCGCGGGTCGACGCCGCGGAAACACAGCCGTAGCGTTGCACTCGGCGATCGGTATCGAAGCCGACTTGGATCCCGGCGAGTATATAATGGTTCGGATCGGTTGTGCTGACAGCAACGGGGATGGCATCTTGAAACGCCCGACCCGAGACGAACAACGCATGACAGAACGCACACGGCGGGATGTACTTGCCGGGGGCGCGATTGCCACCCTGGCCGGATTGAGTGGCTGCAGCGGCCTGACGCCATTCGTCGGCAAGCGCATCGAGGGGAGCCGAACGATCGACCCGGCTGGTGCCAACGAAGTGGGAATCACTGTGGAGGGTGGGGACGTGCAGGTGACCGCCACCGATCGATCGACCATCGACGTGGCGTACATCAAAAAGTCCAGTTCCGTCGGGACCGACCTCTCGAAACTCGACTTGCGGAGTTCACGTTCGGGCGACCGGGTACATCTTCACTCCGAATGGGCCGGTGGTAGGGGCCTGTTCGATGGCTCCGCACAGCTTGACATCGACGCGAAAGTACCAGCTTCGATGACTGTCGACCGGCTCGAATCGGGCGTCGGAGACGTCTCGGTCACCGGAATGAGCGGCCCGGTCAGACTCCGGTCTCGCGTGGGCGACGTGACCGCGACCGCAATCGACGGCGACGTCGATGTACGCTCGAACGTCGGGGACGCGATCGCGACTGACGTCGATGGCAGTATCGAGGCGCGGACGTCGACGGGTGACGTCGAAGTCAGCGGCGGCGGAACGATCAGCGACTTACAGACGAACACTGGCGACATCGAGGCAGACGTCCCAGCGATCGACGGGCCGACGTCGATATCGACCGACACTGGCGATCCGCAGATCCGCCTGGCCACCGATATTGACGTGGAAATCCTCGTGAAGACAGGAACTGGCGATCTCAGGGTTGAAGGGCTCTCTCTGTCGGATCTCGAACGGGCGGAGACGATGACGGGAACGACCGTTCGCGGGACGCTTGGCGACGGCGGACCGACACTGCGCATCGAAACCGACACCGGAGACGTTACCGTTGAGCCGCTGTCCTGAGTGAGTTATCAGCTACGTCCCCTCGAGCGAATAGAGGATCGCAACCAGTCCCGCGTTGAAGCAGACGAGGACAGCCAGTAGCGTCGCGGCGTCCGAGAGCCCGACCAGCGGCTCCAGCAGGTAGTTGACGCCGAACGGGAGCACGGCGATACAGACGATCCCGGCCGCGAGCCACCGCATCGTCGCGCTATCGTTGCGCCGACCGCCACGGTCGGCCAGCCAGGCGACGACGGTACCGAGCGTGGCTGTCGCGGCGGCGGTGACCAACAGCACGGTGGCCGGATCAACGACGGACATAGATCACCTCCAGGATGACAAGCAGTCCGAGCAGCTGACTCGCGCTCGCAACGATCTCACGCGTGATCGTAGCTGTCTCGGTGACGTTCGTCAGTACGAGCCTGAGGAGGATCGGTGCCGTCGTCAGCATGACAAGGCCGATCAGTAACACCAACATGTCGCGATTGCCGCCGGCCCGATACCCCCGGTAGAGTCGGAGGGCGACGACGAGAGACAGCACCGTCGCGAGCAAAAGTGCCCCCAGCGCGAGCACGACAACGGTCGCGGATCCGCCGGTGGCCGTTGTCTGGAACGGGAACGCGGGGAGTGGCGTCGCTGTCGTCATTTGAATCCCTCGTAGAGCCGGGTGAAGCGATCGGCGGGCGGTTCACGGCGGTCGACTTCGACGGTGAAGCCCTCGTCCTCCAGACGAATGTGAAGCGCGTCTAAGTTCGCCCGGTAGGCCTTGTAGTGATGCCCATCGGGGTCGAGTTGCTGCTGGACCTCAAGCAGGTCAGCCTCCGAAAGGCGCTCGATCCGTCGGTAGATCGTCGAGGGATCGGCGTCACAGCTGTCGCTGAGCGTCTGGGCGGACTTATACTCGTTTCGCGTCTCGACGAGGATCCGCCAGCCGTAGCCGTCGCTGACCAGGTCGACGATCGCCTTCGGATCCCCGTCATCCATCGTCATGCTGGTGGTAGCCCGCACGTCATAGTTCCATGGATCCCTTTGCGGATACACGCCGCTTCAGTAGTGCTTCGGATGCCCTCGACAAGGTTGTCCTGATCGGTTGGACACTCGCCAACTCTCCCAGAACCTTTATACGCTGTTGCCGGGCACCCCCATACATCGATGGCATGGGTGACGTCGGTGAACAGTCGGTCTCGATTCCGTGGCTTTCTCGGAGCCCCGTTTCGCCGCCAGACCTATCGCAATCTCCTGTACCTGGGACTCGCGTTTCCGCTCGGGATCGCGTACTTGGTGGTTGTGGTGGTCGGGCTGGCGCTGGGCGTCGGCCTGTCTATCGTCGTCGTCGGCATCCCGATCCTGGCGACGCTCGTCGTTGTCGGGACGTTGCTGGCCGGCTGGGAACGGTGGCTCGCGACCCGCCTCCTCGGGCATGAGTTCGAGACACGATCGACGCTGGAGGGAGATTCCAGTCGGGAAAAGCTCGTCTCCGCCGTGACGGATCTCCGGACCTATACGCCGCTCGTGTATCTCCCGGCGAAGTTCGTGTTTGGCGTGCTCACAGTCGTCGTCGTGTTCACAACCTTGACGACGGGCATCAGCCTGGTGTTTGCGCCCCTGTACTTCGGCGAGCCCGGCGTCTACGTCGGCGTGATCACCGACCGTCCGGTCGAGATCCACCCCGCGATCTACGTCGGCTGGAACAAACTCCTCATCGGATTCGAGACCGTCCTCTCGCTCGATTACTGGCGGATCCAGACGCTCCCAGGTGCGTTGTTCGTATCCATGATCGGCGTGGGTATCACACTGCTCGGCCTCAACGTCGTCAACGGCCTGGCCCGGCTGGCCGGATGGCTTACACAACGACTGCTCGACGACGGCTATTCGCTGGTCGAGACGTTGACCGCGGCCAAAAATTGACCGGCGTCAACCGAATCGAGTACTTAAATCCTTCGCAGAGATGAGCCGGAGACAACTCTGGGTCCGCTTATACGGTATTGCTGTGGCAATCCCTGAGTAAGCATGAGAACAAGGCCCCTCAGACGTTGTATTGATTTTGTCACCGAACACAACCGCATCACACTGCTGGTGATGGTGCTCTTGACGGGCGTTGTCCTCGCCGGCATTCCCCAGTTGAATACAGGGAGTCAGGCGGGCGGGACCGCCGCGGACTTCGAGCACCTTGATCGCGTCCAGGCGTCCCAGCACATCGAGGATGTCTATCGCGCCGACGAGCACTCCCAGTCGAATCGGACCCTCGCGACAGTGTACGTCCACCAGCCCGACGGGAACGTCCTCTCGAAACCGGCGCTGCGAGCGGAACTCGAGTTCCAGCAAACACTGCGCGAGGACGACGCCGTCGGGCGTGCACTTCACCCCGATGGGATGACCGGGATCGCCAATCTGGTCGCGACACGCGCGGCGGGCGATCGGGCGGCCTCCCTTGAGGAACAACTCGCTGCCGTAAAGTCGGCCAGCGAGCAGGAGATCCGGACGCTCCTCAGGGAGACAGTCACCGACAACCCGCGAGCGGGTCGCCTGCTCCCGGCGGATTTTGCGGGGGAAACCAGTGCCACGGATCGACGGCTACTGATCGCACTCGATACCGGCGTCGACCAAGACGTCTACGAGGACGCACGGAACGCGATTTTCGAGACGGCCAACGACCGTGACGCGTCGGGCTATTTCACGCTCGGTGGGCCGGCGATGGAAGCGGCCAACAGTCACTTCACGGGCGAGATGGTCGAACTCGTCCTCCCGCTTGCGTTGCTGTTGATCGTCGCGATTCTCGCGTTCGCCTATCGTGATCTCGTCGACGTCATCGTCGGGATGACCGGGGTCGTCCTCTCGGTCGCCTGGATGTTCGGCCTGCTGGGGTGGCTCGGCGTCAGCGCGGGCGTGGTCATCATCGCCCCGGTCGTGCTGATAACGGGGCTGAGCATCGACTTCGGCTTTCACGTGTTCAACCGGTACCGGGAACAGCGCGCGGCGGGAGCGGACCGAGCGCCTCGAACCGACGAGCGGGAAGCGGATGCGACCCGCCGAGGGGAAGACGCGGGCATTCGCCCGTCGATGAACCGCGGCGTCCGGCTGGTCGCGACAGCACTCGTCCTGGTGACGGTCACCGCGGCCATCGGCTTCCTGGCGAACCTGGCGAACCCGCTACCGATGATCCGCAACCTGGGGATCGCCATCACGCTCGGCGTAGCCTCGGCCCTGTTGCTGTTCGTGACGGTCGTCCCCGCCCTGAAGATCAGCATCGACGGCCTGCTCGAACGTGTCGGGTTCGACCGGCGGAAGGCCCCACTGGGACACGGCCGGTATCTCCGTCCGGCACTCGAACGGACAGTCACGCTCGCCAGGCGAGCGGCCCCAGTAGTCGTGATCGTTGCCGTCCTGCTCGGGGCCGCGGGCGGCGGAGCGTGGTTCGCACTCGATCAGGAGAGCTTCCAGCAGGGTGACGGCGAGGTCGCCGACTGGAAGCAGAACCTGCCCGACCCGATCGGCTGGGACCGGCATGCGTACTACGATCGGGCTGACCACGTCGAGGAAACCTACCGGCCGGCGAGTGCCGCGGACGCGACGCGGACCCAAATTCTCCTGGACGGAGACGTCACCGGGGGCGGAACGCTTGCCGGGATTGCCGACGGCATCGATCACCTCGAATCCGCGTCGCTGCTCGTCCAGGCCGATGCCGGCGGCGTCGAATCACCACTGTCAGCCCTGCGAAGGGTCGCCGACCGGAACGCGACCGTCGCTGCGATGGTCGACCGCGCGGACAGTGACGGCGACGGGATCCCCGACCGAAACGTCGCGCGCCTCTACGACGCTCTGTACGCGGCCGACAGTGATCTGGCGAGTCGGGTCCTCGAGCGCACCGACGGCGAGTACCGGTCGGCACTCGTCACCGTCTCGATCGACGCCGGCTGGGAGACCCAGGACACGGCTGTCACGGAAATGGAAACCGCCGCAGCGGCGATGGTCGACGGAAGCGACCGGACGGCCACGCTTGCCGGCCCGTTCTCAGTGAATCAGGCGGTTGTCGCCGACCTCGTCGCGGGGATCCTCCTGACGATGGTGCTCGCGCTGGCGGCGATTCTCCTCACGACCATGGGTGTGTTCAGGGCCATGCACGGCAGCGCGACACTCGGGGCAGTCGTTGCAGTCCCGATTGCCCTGGTCGTCGGGAGCGTGATCGGCACGATGTATCTGCTGGAGATTCCACTGACGCTACTGACGGCCCTGCTGATGAGTCTGGTCGTCGGTGTCGGGATCGACTACAACATCCACATCGGTGACCGCTTCGCCGATGAACGCCGTGCCGGAACGCCAACGATCCCGGCTCTCCGGGCGGCCGTGACGGGGACTGGCGGCGCACTGGTCGGGAGCACGCTCACCACGGCGGGCGCGTTCGCGACGTTGACACTGGTCCCACACCCACAGCTCGTGAGTTTCGGGTCGATCGTCGTGGTCGCCCTGGTGACGGCATTTCTGGTCAGCCTGCTGGTGTTGCCTAGCCTCCTCGTGCTCTGGGACCGTCACGCCGCGGCATCCGTGACGGTCGGTGACCGAACCCAGACCGGTGTTTCGGCCACGCAGGACTGACTGAGAGCCAATCCACAGGATCACTCCCGCACAGCAAAATCGGAAAACCGGTGTCGACGATTACAGCTCGCCGAGTTTCCGGAGGAGTTGCCCCCGGTACTCTTCGTCGCTACGGACGCCCTTGCGTTCGAGGACGTTGCGCTGGAGTTTGTCGAGAGCGACGTTGAAGGCGGTCTTCGAGCCGTAGCCCTCACCGGTGCCCGCGACCTGGCCCTTGTTGGTCCGGAGGCGGATCTGGCAGTTGATCAGCGGCGTCCCACGGAGTTTCTCCTTGTGTTCCTGAAAGCGGACGTGGGCGTGTTGAACCTGCATCGCCTGGTACTTGTCGGCGACGTCCTCGATCCCGACGCGGACGTCCTGGCGGGAGAGGGTATCCAGGAGATTGATGTTCGTGATCTGGACGTCCATGTGTTCCTCCTCGGTGAACGACAGCGCACGGAGGACATCCGTCTTCGTGATGATACCGGCGACAAGCGAGTCGTCGCGTTCCGGCGTCACGACGAGGCCGGCGTAGTCGTTCTCGAGCATCCGGCGGACGGCGTCCTCGACCGACTCGTCGATGGTCGTCGTCGCGACGGGGCTGCTCATCACGTCGTAGACGGGCAGATCGAGGACCCGATCGACGTCGCCGGCGCGCTCGCCGGTCGTCGCCTTGTCCATGTCCCGGACGACGACGTCGACGATGTCGTGACGGGTCACCATCCCCGTCAGCTTCCCGTCGTCGTTCAGGACAGGAACCCGGGAGATCCCGTGCTCGCGAAGCTTGTTGATCACCTGGCCGACCTCGGTGTCTTCGGTGGCAGTGACGACGTCGCCGGTGAAGATCTGCTCGACAGTGAGGGCGTCGAGGTTGTCGATGACGGCCGAGAGAATGTCGTCGTCGGTGATGACCCCCCAGAGCTTGTTGGCCTCGAACACCGGGGCGACCTTGGTCCCGCTCTCGACCAGCACACGTGCCGTCTCACGGACGTCGCCCGTCCGCTTGATCTTCGGCGCGTGTTGCATCAGCGCGCGGGCCTTGGCCTGGTCCTCGACGTGGGACTGGACCAGCTCCTTTTGCGTGATGACGCCGGCGTACTCACCCCCTTCCGTGACGATGATTCCTTTGGGATTTTCGCGCTCGAAGATCGATCGGACTTTGCCCAGACGTTCGTCCGCGTCGACCTCGATGTAGTCGCGGGTGGCTATATCAGCAATATCCATCGTACCAGTCATACTTCGTCGGGAGGGATAATCAAATCTTGGTTTGGATACACATGACGTACCACGGGAAACGAGCATCAATCGGGACAGTCCGATGGGCCTACAGCGATCGGACAGTCTCCGAAAGCGTCCGGCACCCGGCAGACAGTGACTCGGCAACCGGCGGGCTCAGTTCGTCACCGTATCCAGTCTCGGCGGGCTGGACACCGACAACGCGGATCGGAGTCGTCGAATCCGACAGCCGTGTCGCCACATCCAGAAGTTCGAACGGATCAGTGCCGTGGGTGCCCCGTCGGTCGGGTGCCGTCGCAGGGTCAGCCGGATCGAACACCACAATCTCACCCGGATCACCGCCGAAATCTACCGCGTCGACGATCACGACGGCGTCGTAATCGGCGACGACGTGTACCAGATCGAAGCCCGCGTCGCCGAGGTCGAGACAGTCCACCGACGGCAGTCCCTCCTCGCGGAGCCGATCAACCAGCGCGGGCCCGATCCCGTCGTCCCGACGATAGGGATTGCCGAGTGCGACGATGGCGCGATCGGCGGTCATGCGTGATTTCCACGAGTCGGGTTCGCGATACCGGTCATCCCTCGCCACCGGCGAACTCGACGTCGAGATAGTGCGTCGAACAGGAGATACAGGGGTCGTAGGCCCGGACGAGCATCTCCAGAGAGTGCTTGATTTCGTCCTCGGGGTGGTCGACGATCGTCGGCACCAGCGTCTCCATGTCCCGCTGGATGTTGCCGTGGTTCTGGTTGGTGGGGATGACGCAGTTGGCCTCGGTCACCTCGCCGGTGTCGTCGTAGGCGTACTCGTGGAAGAGCACGCCCCGGGGCACCTCGATGGCCCCGATCCCCTGGCCCGCGGTCGGGTCGATCTCGGGGACGTGGTAGTTCGACTGCGGGGTGAGGCCATCGTCCAGCAACGCCTCGATCAGCCGGACGGACTCGCCGAGGAGGTGGGCGACCTCGACAAGTTGGGCGACGTTGTTCAGATACGGATTGTGGACGGGCGCGTCCAGACCGAAGCGATCGGCGATTTCCGTCGCTCGCGGGGCAAGCTGGTCGGCGTTGTTGTTGAAGCGGGCCAGCGCGCCGACCATGTACGACTCGCGCTCGTGCCGCGCGAACTTCGCCGTCGAGTGCTCGACGACGTACTCGTTGGCGACGTCCCGATAGTCGGAAACAGGGATCTCCCCGACATCCGAAGAGTAGATCGTGCCCTCGGCGAAAGCGTACTCCTCGGGATGAGTCAGGGAGATATACTCGGTCTCCCGTTCGAAGGCGGGGAATTCATCGGCCAGAACGGCCAACAGATCGGCGAGTTCCGCGACGGCGTCCCAGCTGTTGACGAGCCGATCGAGCAGCGCTTGGAGTTCGCTCTCCTCGGGAAGCTGCGAGATGCCGCCGGGAACCAGTCGCTGGGCGTGGACCGATCGGCCGGTGACGACTTCGGTCAACTCGTTGCCCAGCCGGTGGAGATCAATGACGGTCTCCAGTTCGTCCTCGTGCGTGTCCGCAAGCGGCAGGACGGATTTCTCGCCGACCAGATCCGGCAACGCGAGATAGCCCAGGTGCAGGACGTGGCTCTGGAGCGTCTCGCCGTAGAGCGCGAGCTTTCGCAGCCGGCGGTCCTGCTCGGAGACGGAGACCCCGAGGGCCGCCTCAGTTGCCTGCAGCGAGGCGATGGTGTGGCTGACCGAGCAGATGGCACAGATCCGCGAGGTGACGTGGTGGGACTCCTCGAAAGAGCGACCGACCAGCATCGACTCGAAATACCGCGGGGATTCGACGACCTGCCACTCGCAGGTGTCGAGTTCGCCGTCCTCGGCGTTGACCACGATCGAGCCGTGGCCCTCGACGCGGGTGACGAGGTCGCCCTCGACGTCGATCGTGTGACTCATCGCTCACCCCCGTCGGCGACGGGCTGGGAGTCGCCGTCAGCGACTGCCACCTGATCACGTTGCCAGCCCCAGTAGAGTTGATACTCCTCGATCACTTCCTCGGTCGTCAGCCCGTTGGCTTCGAGAACGTCCGTGTAGGCGTCCTCGTTCGGATGGTCGACCATGCCCCGACAGCCCCAGCAGTGGGTGCCCGCCGAGACGCAGGTCGCCGAACAGCCACCACGCGTGATCGGTCCGAGGCAGGTCTCGCCGCGCTCGAACGCGCAGGTGTTCTCCGCGAACTTGCACTCCAGGCAGACGGGATAGTTGGGGATAGACGGTTCAGCACCGTTGACCAGCGCGGTGACGGCACCGAGGAACTCCTCGCGATCGATCGGACAGCCCGGGATCTCGTACTCGACCTCGATGACATCCTCGATGGGCCGGGCGATCGGGTAGGACGTGATCGAATCAGCATCCTCGCCGTACACTCGCTCCTTGACGGTCTCGAAGTCCTGGTGATTCCGGAGCGCGTTGATGCCCCCGAAGGCAGCACAGGAACCCAGCGCGACGACGACATCGGCGTTGTCACGGATGTCGGTCAGCCGGCGCTCGTCGTGAGCCGTCGCGACGCCACCCTCGACGAAGGCGATCTCGTACTCGTCGCTGTGTTCGGTCATCGCCTCGCGGAAACTGACGACCTCGACGACCTCGACGAGATCCAGCAGTCGGTCCTCGAGGTTGATGACCTGCAACTGATCGCCCTCACAGCCCGTGAAATCGAAGAAGGCGACACGCGGTTTGTCCTCGCCCGTCATACTTCGGCCTCCTCCTTGTCGCGGACGGTCGGATAGTGAAACACCGGCCCGTCGAGACAGACGTACAGTTCGTTGAGTTGGCAGTGTCCACAGAGTCCGCGGCCACAGTGCATGTTTCGCTCCAGCGAGAGGTAGATTCGGTCGTCGGCAAGCCCCTTCTCCCGGAGGGCCTTGATGACGAACCGATACATTACGGGCGGGCCACAGACAAGGGCAACCGTGGATTCAGGATCGAAATCGAGCGGCGGGATCAGCGACGTGATCACGCCCGTCGGTCCGTCCCACGCCTGGCCGTCGGGTACCTCGTCGACGGTCTCACGGTACGCCATCACGTCGGAGGCGGCCCACGATTCGAGTTCGTCCGGGAACAGCTGTTCGGCGGGCTCCGTACAGCCGTACAGCGTCGTCAGGTCGCCGAACTCTCCGGGGCGATCCAGGGCGTAGTTGATCACCGAGCGCAGCGGTGCGAGGCCGATCCCGCCGGCGATACAGAGGAGGTTCTCGCCGGCGATGGCGTCGACGTCGAACCCCTGACCGTAGGGGCCGCGGATGCCGACCACGTCGCCCGCTTCCATGTCGTGGATGGCGTTGGTCACGTTGCCGACCGCGCGAATGCACAACTCGAAGGGGCCCTCGTTGGTCGGTGACGAGGCGATCGAGAACGGGGCTTCCCCGACGCCGGGGACGAACAGTTGGACGAACTGGCCAGGGTCGTGATCCAGACTGACGCCGTCGGGCAGGTCGATCACGAACAGCTTGTCCTCGTCGGTGTGGTTGTCGATCCAGACGATCTGGCCCTCGATCGGCTGGTACTCGCTGGTGCCGTGTTCGAAGCGCTTTCGTGTCGGACTACGCATATTGGGCCTCCCGGAGTTCGTTGTAGACTTCACAGGGATCGGCAACGTCGGCGACACAGTGGCGAGTACATCGACCACACCCGACGCAGGCGATGTCGCCGTAGCGCTCGTAGATGTACCAGCCCTTGCGCATGAACCGATGGCGGTGTCGCTGAGCGACCTCCTCACGGAAGTTCTCGCCCTGGGCGACCGTCGCAAAGTCCTCCAGCAGACAGCCGTCCCAGCGGCGCTCCTGGCGACCGCTGTCGCCCTCGAGGTCGCGGATCATATCCACACTGAAACAGAAGCAGGTCGGACACACGACGTTGCAGGTGCCACAGGAGAGACACTGCTCGGCATAGTCCTCCCAGAAGTCCATGTCGTCATAGCTGGCTTCGAGCAGCGTCGGCAGTGCCGCCGGTGGAAACGTGAGTTCGCGGTCGAACTCGTCTTCGAGAGCAGCCTCGATCTCCGCGACGCGATCGATCTCCTCGGCGCTCGCGTTCCGGGTCGGGACCGACTCGAGTAATCGGTCGCCCTCGAAGGTGCCGATGTCGACGGCGAACCGATCGCCAAGGTCAGTCACCATGAGATCGTACCCCGACTCGGCCGTCGCCGTGTCCATACTCCCGGCGAAACAGGTCTCGGCCACGTCCTGCATCGTCACTCCGATGAGGACAGAATTCTCGCGCTTGCGGCGGTACGGTTCGTCCTGCAGCGTGTCGATGAAGATCTTATCGAGTTGATTGATCGCCGCCAGATCGTAGGGATGGACGCCGACGATGATATGACCGGTCGGGTCAGCCTCGGCCCGCATCTCGTAGTCGTCTCCCCGACGATCGTAGGTCAACAACGTCTCGCGCTGTGGCATGATGTACTTCTTCGGCGACAGTGCCGTGAGGTCATAGTCCAGGACGAGTTCGTCGGCCGATTCCAGGTGATCGAAGACGTACTGTTCCCCGTCAGTCACTACCCCGACGACGTCGCGCGGATCTGACGCGATCAGCTCGTCGATCAACGCCGCGAACTCCGATCGATCGATAGTTTTCATTGGTTCGTGCACCCCGAGACGGTGCGAGATCGGCACCTCACTCGTCTCTTAGTCCGTTGAGTGTCAGTGTCGGAGTAAGTCCTACCGGGCGTTCCCAGTTAATGAGAAACTATCATTATAATGGTTGTTGATCGACGTTTCGGGGCCGTGACCCCAGGCCCCGAACGACGGACTTTACTTGTCGCTCGCCCGAATTCCCGGTGATGGGAACGATTCGGATCGTCAGCGGTTCGGGCCACGGCCCGACGCCGACAGCCGCCTACGACGCCGCGCTGGCCGCGGCCGGCGTCCACAATTACAACCTCGTGACGCTGTCGTCGGTCGTCCCCGGCGACGCGACCATCGAGCGCGTCGGGACGGCCCCGGATCTCGGGCCTGCCGGGCAGGGGCTGTACGTCGTCCAGGCGGCGGAGACGGCCGAAGAGGGCGAAGCAGCGGCGGCGATCGGCTGGACGCGCGAGCCCGATGGACCCGGCATTTTCTATGAAGTCTCCGGGTCGAACAAGCAGACTGTACGCGAAGACGTCCGGGCAGGGCTGGCGGCCGGTCGCGACCTCCGGGACTGGGACTTCGGCGAGACCCAGGTCGCACTCGAGACAGCGAGTGCGGACGGCGCGGACGAGGCATACGCCACAGCGATCGTGCTGGCTGTCTACGGACGGAGTCACTCGCTGATCGAATCCTGACGACCGAGAGCGACGCGCCGGAGGAAACCTATTCTCGAGGACAGGAGTCGGCGAGTTTATACCGACCCCTCGCCTACACCCGGAGACGATTCATGTATGGAAACTCGCCGTTCTCGGGGCAGGCCGAACCCGATGTCGAGCTCACGCCGGAGGAGCGTCGATCGCTCCGGAGCGACCTCTCTCGCGTCGCGGCCAAGACGCGGGAGTTGCTGCCCGGCGAGTTCGTGGTCGGGTCGGAACTATCGAGCGGGGCCAGTGGACCCCAAGCGATGATCGCCGTCCAGCCGCCGGTCGGCTCACCGGTCAGCGCCGGGTACACCCCGGAACCGGACACCGATCTCCGGATCGACGATCAGGAGTGTACAGACCTGGCACAGGGACTCGCAGCAAGCGCCGCACTGCAGGTCAAGCAGGCGATGGGCGACGACGACACTCCCACCGCACAGTAAGGACGCTTCTCGCCGCGTTCGAGCCGCCGTTCAAGACTCATCCCCGACTGTAGCAGCGAAATCACTCGCCACCGCTCGGAGAGCTACTTCGGCACGATCGATGGACGACTCGGTCGCGAACCCGTGGATCATGTCCGGGTAGTGGCGATGCGTGACGTCGACACCGTCCGCGTCGAGTTGTTCAGCGTAGGCAACGCCACCGTCACGGATCGGATCGAACCCCGCAGTCACGACTGTCGCGGGAGCGACATCCCCGATGTCGCAGGCGTTGGCCGGGTCGGCGTACGGATTGCGCTGGTGGATGTCACCATCGTAATAGCACTCCCGAAACCACTCGAGATCCGCGACCGAGAGGACGATGCCGTCGTTCTCCCGGACTGAGGCCTGGTCGTCGCTGATGCCGATCCCGGGGTAGAGGAGCGCCTGGTAATCGACAGCTGGCTCACCGCGATCCCGGGCCAGCAACGCGACCACAGCCGCGAGATTCCCGCCGGCGCTGTCGCCTGCCACCGCAAGCGTGCCGTCGGAGGCGAGGCGGTCGGGGTTGTCCGCCGCCCACTGCGTGGCGGCGTAGGCGTCCTCGACAGCCGCCGGGAACGGGTGTTCGGGTGCGAGGCGATAGTCGACAGAGACGACGACCGCGCCCGTCTCGCGGGTGAGTTGCCGACACAGCCAGTCGTGGGTCCCGATGCTTCCGAGTACGAACCCGCCCCCGTGAAAGAAGACGATCGTCGGGTACGGACCGGGTCCATCGGGGCGATAGAGCCTGACGGGAAGGTCCCCCTCGGGCCCTGGAATAGCGCCGTCAGTTGTCGCGCCGACCGCGGGCGGATCGCGATTGCCGAACCAGGTACTCACCCGTTGCAACAAGCGCATGATTCGGTGATCATGATCGGAGATCGGCGAGATCCCGAGCCGTCGCTGTCGATCGACGACGGCCTGTGCCTGGGAATTCATCTCGTCTGCGCGCATTGGAGCTAAGTTGAACCGGCGATAGCAAAAGCGTGGTGTGAAGGGGTCCGTCGGCAACAGCCTGACAGTGCGGTGAGTCCCTGTTTGTTTCAAACCCCCTTCGTTCGTGTGGAAAACCAGCACAGGGGATGAGATCAGACGAAGCCTGACACCCACGTGAAGCCGACCCATGTACCGATAAGTGTGTTCCGGAGCACTACGTTCGGCACATACCAGTCGCTAAGACAGCCGGCAAACACCTGCTGAACTGCAAACCGGATTCCGGTGATGGCATGGCCGTAATATTCAAAATGGAGTACCATCCGATCGGGAGACCACCGCGGCGAATCCGCGTGCTCGAAATGCCGGATACAGACCGCATCAGACGCGTTACAGAGGAGCGACGCGATGGTGTGTGGACCGAAATCGATGCGGGAACCATCGACTATTTCGAGTACGCTGACGAGTCCGGATGATCGACGTGGCTGTCCAACCCCGTGGTTGGGCGAAGCGATTGCACACCGTTCGGCGAATCTTCCAGCAGTCCCAACGGACCCAGGATCCGAGCACCAGGGCTCAATCGTCTCGACCTTCGAGGCCGGCTACGTCCGCTGCCTGGACCTCACGG
Source organism: Halorhabdus utahensis DSM 12940 (assembly GCF_000023945.1). NCBI lineage: Archaea > Methanobacteriati > Methanobacteriota > Halobacteria > Halobacteriales > Haloarculaceae > Halorhabdus > Halorhabdus utahensis. Next base: position 2,661,910 of record NC_013158.1, on the reverse strand, counting down.
TCGTCGGGCAGCGCGTCGATGCAATCCGAACACAGGAAGTGTTCGGTCCCGTCGGCGAGTTCGAGCGTCATCCCACCGGTGGCCGACTGATCCGAACTCCACATGTCGCCGATCCCGCCCGCGATCCGCACCTCGCGGCCACAGCCGTCGCAGGGATCGGTCGTCATGACGATCCGTCGACGTCATCCGGATCTGGGATCTGCTGGCTCTCGAACCCGGGATCGACGTACTCCTCGCGCTCGGCGGCCTCGACCAGCGCCCATTCCTCGATCTCGCTCTCGGTGTAGGAGCCATCGAGTTGCTCGAACCAGTAGACGAAGTCGTCGGTCTCGAACCGAAAGGCAAAGTCCGTGACGGTGACTTCCTCACCCTCGTCGGTTTCGAGGACGTCGCCAACGCCGAACTCGGCGTACCGGGAGAACTCGATTGCCAGGTTGTGCTTGCGGTTTCCTGGGAAGTTTGCGGTCATATTTTCGTCTTCGGGCAGCCGTCAGTAATCGCTTTCGACGGCCGGCCGCCCAGTCAGTCACCGTTTCCAAAAACGGGCCGAACAGTAGTTGCAAAAGACCACAACAGAGGACAGTACTCCCATAATCAACTAGTATATGATTGATCGTACCTGCTGTACAAAGCCGCAAAAATCACGAAAACGAAGAGAGCCCCGATGACAAAGCCGATCAATGCTACATATCCATTATCCGTCGAAAACATGTTTCCAAGCGAACTACCCACAATAAGCATCGCATAGAGCACGACGAAACCGAGGATGATGCGGGTGATGAAATTATCCTCAACCGGATTTTGCTCCATGCTGTCAGTATTTGAGGCGGAGCAATAAATTCGTTGTGAGGTCCCGGCGCTGGGCGAACAGCCGCAAGTAAATGACAATTTTCCGTACGGACCTGAGTCAGGTCGCCCTCCTCACAACCGCTCGGGATCGACCATCGGTTCGGGGTAGTCCTCGCCGAGCACCAGACCCCGCTCTCGCTGCTCTTCCTCGTCCATTCGCCAGGGCTCGCGGGCGTACTCGGCGATCAGCCCGTCTAGTTCGGGACACCACCGCGAGATGTATTCGCCGCCGGGATCGTACCGTTCGGCCTGCGAGAGGACGTCGAAACCCCCCTCGCGGCTGTCGTTGCCGACCTTCGCGATATACGCCCAGTTGCCGTAGTTCGATGCCGGGTCGTAATCGAGCAGGTGGTGCTCGTAGTGGGCCCCGCCCCACCGCCAGTCGATCCCGAGATCGTGGACCAGGAAGGAGGCGGCGTTCTGGCGGGCGCGATTGCTGACGTAGCCCGTCGCCACGAGTTCCCGCATCGCGGCGTCGACGAACGGTACCCCAGTCCGCCCCTCCTGCCAGCGCCGGAAGTCGCTCTCGTCGCGCCGCCAGTCCAGGTCCGTTCGTTCGCGGATCCCACCCGGCGTGAAGAATTTCCCGCCGTACTTGGCGAACTGAAACTGAAAGAAGTCCCGCCAGCGCAACTCGAAGTTCAGCCAGTACGTCGAGTCATTGCTGACGCGCTCGCGCTCGTACTCTTTGACTGTCTGATAGACGTCTCGCGGCGACAGACAGCCGACGTTCTGCCAGGGCGAGAACTTCGACGAATAGTCCCGCCCGACCAGCCCGTTGCGCGTCTGTTTGTACGCCCGGAGGGAGTCCGTCTCCCAGACGTACTGTTCCAGCCGACGCTGCCCCGGGGTCTCCCCGCCCTCGAAGTCGAGGGGCATTCGGTCGTCGTCGGGGACGTCGCCGACGACGCCGAGATCGGCGAGTTCCGGGATCGGCCCCGGCTGTGGCGCGTCCGCTGGAACCGGCGGCACCGCGGGTGCCTCGATCGGCTCCCGGACGCGACTCTCGGCCTCGACTGACTGTCGCCAGGGGGTGAAGGTGTCGGGCATCTCGTCGTAGGGGGTCGGCAGGTCCTCGACGTGGTGGAGCGTGTGCGTCCAGTGGCGTTCGACAGTGACCGCCTCCGGTAGCGCCCGCCGGACCTGGTGTTCTCTGGTGCGCTCTTCGGGGATTGGGAGCGTCTGATAGTGCAAGTGATCGGCATCAACTGCCTCGACCAGGTCGGGCAGCACCGCGTCGGGGCGGCCGTGGCGGACGAATAGATCGCTACCGATCTCGCGAAGTCGGTCACGGAGGTCCCCGACGGCCTCGCGTTCGAACTGTGCCCGACCGGCCCCGACGCCATCGTATTCGAACGACGCTGCTCCGCCGAAGGCGCGCTGGCCGTACCGGCGCGGCTCGAAACAGTAGACGGGCAGGACGCGATCGGCAGCGCAGGCGGCCGCAAGCGTCGCGTTATCCCGCGTTCGCAGGTCGCGACGCAGCCAGACGACGGCGGTCTCGGGCATGGCCGTCCATCGGGCCGGATCTACTTGGACACCGGGGCCGAGACCAGTGTCGGAGCCGACGGTGGGTGAACCACCGGTTCCGCAGCAACACTTGAACGCGGCGACACGACTATGCGGATCGATACCGAGGAACAGGTATGTCGATCGCCCGTCACCGTCCCGGTCCAGCGGCGGCAGTCCGTGCGCTGGTGTCCCAGGTCCATCCGGTGTTCATGCTGCCGCCGGTGGCCGTCTCATTGACGGGCTCACTACTCGCTGCCAGAGCGACGGGATCGTTCACTCCCACAGTCGTCGCGGCCCACGCAATAGCGATCTTCGCAGCGGTCTACACCGCCCACGTCAAGGATGGCTACGTCGACTTCTTCGTCCGGAGCGAGGACGAGGATCATCCGCTGTCGGTGGGTGGCTGTCGGATTGCACTGGCCGGTGCCGGGACCCTCTTCGCGGTGGCGCTGACCGGCGTCGCCCTGACTGGTGGGCCGGAAGCCGCCGCGCTGACCGCACCGACGTGGGCGCTCGGGTACTTCCACGCGCCGCAACTGGATACGAATCCGGTCACGGCGACCGGGGGCTATCCGGCCGGGATCGCGCTGTCGCTGGTGGGTGCGTACGTCGCCGGGGCCGGCACGGTGACCCCGACTGTCCTCGGACTGGCTGGCGTGTTGCTCGCCGTCCTCCTGGGGATCAAGATCATCGACGACGCCCAGGATCTGACGTACGACCGCTCGATCGGAAAGCGAACGGTCGCCGTCGTCCTGGGGCCGCGTCGAGCGCGCCAACTGGCGGAGGGGCTGCTCGCTGTCGGGCTCGCTGGGGTAGCCGTCCTGGCCGCCGTCGGTGTGTTTCCGACGGGGACGGTACTGGCCGTCTTCGCGTTCGGCGCGGTGGCCGCGGTTGGACGGCGGGCCGAGCCACGACTGGCCACGATGTTGCTTGTCCGCGGGGCGTACGTCTTCCTCGCCCTCCTGTTGATCGCGCTTTGGTATCGACCGATGACCGGTCCGCTGCCCGTCGACATCGGCGTGCTCGGTCCCTACACCTACCTCGCGACGGAGGTCGCGTTCGGCGCGCTCGCGCTGACGTTGCTCGTCCGGGCCGAGGCACTCACGCGGGCAGCACGGACGATCGTTGTCCTCTACCCACTGGCGTACGTCTGGGACTGGTACACCCTCGAGGTGGGTGTCTTCGCCATCGAACTGCGGACTGGGGTCGACCTGCTCGCCATCCCGATCGAGGAGCACCTGTTCATGCTCGTCGTTCCCGCACTGGTACTCGGCATCCACGAGACGCTCACGCAACGGCGCTCCAGACAGAAGTGACGTCAACCAACAGCGTCGGCAAACGGTCTTCGCCGGGTCGCTCGTACCGGTATTCGATCGAGATGGCCTCGCCCTCCCGAACCAAGACATTGTCGCTACGCCGAAAGCACACGCGAGTGGCTCCATCGTCGCGCCCCGGGGCGGCCTCGTGCACACGCCCATACACCAGCCGCGAATCGACAGCCGTCACCACACAGTGATCGATCGTTGGCATTACTGAGCAGGGCGGCGCGAGTGGCCTTGTAGGTATCTAGGAGCGATATTGCGCTGCGTAGATCGCACCCAACACAACTGACGAGAAATAGGGCTCGGGAGCACTGTATAGCCGGGGTGTGCCCCCTTCGGCGGCGACCCCACAGTTTCGTATCGAGAACCCGCTGCCCGGTTTGACTCAGCCGGCCATCGAAGGTGGTCCGAAATGACCCACTATAGCGTATAGAGACGGGTCACGAGAGGCCTTCACACCCGTGGTACGCCATCCCTCGGAAGCCTTATACATCCGACTCTCATTGGTAGAAATGCAATGGCAACTGGTACGGTCGATTTCTTCAACGACACTGGCGGTTACGGTTTCATCGAGACTGAGGATGCGGACGAAGACGTATTCTTCCACATGGAAGACGTCGGCGGCCCGGACCTCGAGGAAGGACAGGAAGTCGAATTCGACATCGAACAGGCCGAGAAGGGCCCCCGCGCGACCAACGTCGTCCGCCAGTAAGGCTTCGACGCGACTCGCGTTTTCCTAATACACTATTACACCACGTAGCCGCTGGCTCGTCGTGAGGATCACTTCGTGACCTCGGCGAGTGGAACTAGCCGATGGTCCACGGTCGGCTTCGTATAGCCGCTTGACTCCTCGGTGACCCCAGCAGTGAACACTTTTACCTTCTGTTGGAGGACGTGTGGCTCACCTTTGTTGTTGTGAATCACGTCGATCGAGCGCCAGGCTTCGTCTTCCATACGGTAACGCAGGACAGCACGAATATTAAGGTTCAGCCCGCTGGCAATCCGACTGTCGTCACTCCCGTTGCGTGCCGGACAGCACAACGTTGATTCGACAGGCCTGAGAAATCCGGGGCATGGTATCAGGAGCCCTCCTGTTCGCCGGCGGTCTCGCCGTCGCTGGCGTGGCCCTTCTCGCGCTCGGCACCCGAGAGCTGTGGTTCGCGTGGCAGATCTATCGGGGCGAACCCCTCGCAGTCTATGAACTCCCGAACGAACTCGGGCCCGTCGAAGTCCAGGGCGTCGCCGAACCGGACGAGGGGACAGTTGAATCGCCGATCTCCGGCTCTCGGAGCCTTATCTGTGAATGGGAAGTACAGGAACGTCGGACGACCAGTGCGGGCAAGGGGACAAACACGTACTGGAAGACGCTCGACGAAGGGCTGCTCGGGGGACCGTTCCGACTCGCCGACGACACCGCGAGCTGTCGCGTCGAACCGGCCGGCTCGGTTCGGCATCTGGAGGAACAGACAGTCGAGGTTCCAGGCGGAACGGCCTTGCCGGATCGACTCGCAGAGTTTGTCTCCGGGAATCCAAACGTCGCCGCACAGGACGGAACCATCGATCTGGGCGTAACCGAACTCAAGACTGGGAACGATCAGCGGTTCATCGAGCGGCGGCTCGATCCCGGGGAGGAGTGTTACGTCTACGGACGGGCACATTATGACAGCGGAGCGGGTCGTCGCGGTGGCGAAGTAAACGTCCGTGTCACTGGCGATGGAATTCGGCGGTTTCTCATCGCGGATGGTCGCGAGCGCAGCGTCGCCTGGGACGTGGCAAAGATCGGCATCGTCCCCGTCGTGGTCGGCGCTGGACTACTGGCGCTTGGGTTGGTGGTAGTGTAGGGAACCGACTGAGGAGCATACACAAAGCGAGGGGGAGCCTTCCGCGCCCAAAATCCGATTGCCAATTGTTATCACCGAGAGCCTGCACTCGGTACGTATATGAAAGAAGAATTCTGGACCGTCGTCTGCGAGCAGACACCACGTCTCCGGATCCTGTTCGCCATCCTGTTGGTCCTGCTGCTCCTGACTGTCTTTTCCGTCGTGTACACCACGAGCGGTTCACCCTCACACATCATCGCAGTGATCGATCTGATCCTGGTGGTCGCCGCGCTGGCCGTGACGGTGTTCATGCAGTGGCGTTGCGCGAAAAACAGACGTCAACGAGGCGAATGGCGCACGGAGAGCGGGTCCGAGTAAGAACGCGGATAATCAGTCGTCGATCATCTCGTCGGTGACCGGTTCGCTGTCCCAGTAGGGGTGGTCTTCACCGTACTCCCGGAAGCAACTCGAGGTGTGGAATCCCTCAGCGTCGATCTGCTGGCCGGCAGGCTTCTCCTGGATACAGGCCTCGCGAGCCTCCGGACAGCGCGTGTGGAACCGACAGCCAGAGGGCGGATTGATCGGGTCGGGAATGTCGATCTTCCGCATCGGCATTTCCCCGATCTGGGCTTTCTCCGGGTCGATATTCGGCGTCCCCCATCGCAGAACGTCAGTGTACGGATGGGACGGATTGCGGGTGATCTGCTCTGCAGGTCCGATCTCGACAAACTCGCCCAGATACATCCCGGCGATGCGGCCGCCGGACTTCTGGGCGAGATACCGGGCGTTCGAGAGGTCATGGGAGATGAACAGGAACGAGGTGTCGAACTCCTCCTGGAGCTCGAGCATCAGATCCATCATCTCGACGCGCAGGGAGACGTCCAGTGCGCTGATCGCCTCGTCGGCGAGAATCAGATCCGGGTTCATCAACAGGGCCCGACACAGGGCGACGCGCTGTTTCTCTCCGCCGCTGAGCTGGTGGGGGTACCGTTCACCGTACTCCGTCGCCGGCGTCAAGCCGACGTAGTTCATCAGCGTGTAGATCCGGTCGAGACGCTCCCCGGTACTCATCTCGGGGTGGATCTGCTTGAGTGGAACTGACAGGATGGACTTCAGCCGGCGGTTGGGATTGAGCGAACTCCCCGGATCCTGATGGATGATCTGCAACGATTTGCGGATCTCGTCCCAGGACATCTCGGCGTTGCCTTTCTTGGCCTCCACGAGGTCGACGCCACGGTACTCGATGGACCCGCTGGTGGGCTCCTGGAGTCCGAGGATCGTCTTCCCGAGGGTCGTCTTCCCGCAGCCGGATTCGCCGACCAGCGCGACGACGTCCTTCTCGTAGATGTCGAGGTTGATCCCGTCGACCGCACGAACGACATTCGGGTCGTCGCCGAACAGCGACTCGATGATCCCCTGTGACTGTTCGAAGTGGACCTCGAGGTCGTTGACGGAGAGCAACGGCTCTTCGTCCCGTGAGCGTCTGGCGCTGGTCGAGGTTTCCGCTCCCTCACTGTCGACGTCCTCGACCTCCTGTTCGTAGACCAGCGGCATCGACGTCTGGGCCTCCTCCCAGCGGAAACACGCGGCCCCGTGGTCGTCATCGAGCAAGAACTGATCGGGCTCGCTCTCGAGACAGGCCTCCTCGGCCAGCGGACACCGCGGATGGAACGAACACCCTTCTGGCACGTTCAGCGGGTCCGGACTCGACCCGTCGATCGAACGGTTCTGATCGATCGGGGCGTCGATATCCGGCGTCGAGTTCAACAGCATCCGTGTGTAGGGGTGGCCGGGGTCCCGGAGCATCTTCTCCTTGGGCCCGACCTCGACCATCCGGAAGGCGTACATCACCGCCAGGCGGTCGGCCAGGCTGGCCACCAGCGCCAGGTCGTGGGTAATGAACACCATCGAGATGTCGTGTTCTTCCTGCAGGTCCCGGAGCAGCTGGAGGATCGACCGCTGCATCAGCAGGTCCAGCGCGGCGGTCGGCTCGTCCATGATCAACATCTCGGGATCGAGCACCATCGCCAGTGCAAGCAGCGTGCGCTGGCGCATCCCACCGGAAAGTTCGTGGGGGAAGGCCGATAGCACGCGGTCGGGCTGCATGTAGAGGTCGGCGATGAGGTCGCGGGCCCGCTGCATTCCCTCTTTGACGTTGTGGTCGTGAGCCTTCAGCGTCTCGACGAAGTGATCCTCGATCCGCTTGACGGGGTTGAACGAGGCCATCGCCCCCTGGAAGACCATCGCGACTTCCTCCCAGCGCCACTGCCGGAGCTGTTCGTCGGTGAACTCGAGGATGTCGACTGCCTCGCCCTCCGAGGGCCGATACTCGATCGACCCTTCGAGGACGCCGGGTTCCTCGACTGAGTCCATCATCGCCGAGACGAGTGTCGACTTGCCCGCGCCGCTCTCGCCGACGATGCCGACGATCTCGCCGCGGCCGATGTCCATGTTGATGTCGTCGAGGACCCGCGAGATACCCCGATCCATCTCGAAGGTGACCCGAACGTCGTCGAGGCGCATGATCGGGTCGGGCTTCTCGACTTGCTCGACTTCGGGTGGCTGTTCATCAGACTCCGCAGTCACGTTATCAATACTCATTCGTTCATAACCTCCTCAACGTCGTCCTCGTCGGAATCAATGGCGTCGAACGACGACAGTTTCGTCCGGACTCGCGGATTGAAGACGCGGTCCAGCGATTGGGAGAGCAAGATCAGTCCCAGCGCCAGGAACAACATGGCGAAAACTGGCGGGAACAGCCAGTTCCAGATGCTGAGCCCGGCGATCGCGCCCTGGCCGTAAGCGTCGCTGATCATGACGCCCCAGTTGGCGACGTCCGTCGGCAGGACGCCGAGGAAGTACAGCCCAACGGCCGAGAAGACCACGAACCGGGCCGCGTTGACGAAGTTGATCAGGATGTACGGCATCAGGTTCGGGATCACGTCCTTGAGGATGATCTTCCAGGTACTGACGCCCATCGTCCGGGACGCCTCGACGTAGTTCTCCTGGCGCAGCGTCAACACCTGCGAGCGGATGGCCCGTCCGAGACCGCCCCAGTAGTTGATCATGATGATCATCCCGATGGTCGCCGGCCTGAGGACGTTCAGCGGCTCCGGAAGCTGACCGAGCTGGGCGAATCCGATGCCGATCCCCAGGACCTCCAGATCCTGGAACGCGAGTGCGAGGACCATCACGAGCGGGAGGCCCGGGATCGTCATCGCGATGTCGATGAACATCGAGATCGCTCCGTCGACGCGGCCGCCCTTGTACCCGGCGACTGTCCCGAGGATCGTCGCGACGATGGTCGCGAAGGCACCGCCCGAGATGACCATGATCATCATCTTCGGCGTCGAGTGGACGAGGAGTCCGAAGATGGATCGGCCAGTCTTTGTCGTTCCGAGCGGGTACGACAGATCGTGGAACGTCGGGTACGCGAGGTTGAACCCGCCGATGTTGACTAGACTATGCCAGTTAAAAGCCGGTGCCAGATTCAGCTCCGGTGTGAGATGGATCTCGGGATAGGGAACCAACCAGACGCCGATCGTCGCGACGAGGACGTACATGAGGAGGATGAGCCCACCGGCGATGAACCGCCAGTCGTCGAGGACGACGATGCCCGGTTCGTAGATGCGGTTCCGATAGAACTCCTGGGCCTTGTCGCGGAGAGTTACCTCGACGGCGTCTTCCGCGTCGTAGGTCCACTGCAGTTCGTCCGTCGACATCTCCGAATCAGAATGACTCACTTTCATCACCCGTCTTGATCCGCGGATCCACGAACCCATACGAGAGGTCAGCCAGGAATATGCCGACCACTAGCGACAGGGTAATTACCAGGAACGCCCCCATCAAAACGGGGTAGTCGCGATAGTCGTACGCCTGGAACAACATCCAGCCGAGTCCCTTGTAATTGAACACCTGTTCGAGGACGATCGTCCCGCCGAGGACCCACCCGAACGACAGCAACATCCCGGTGTACATCGGCAACACGGCGTTGCGGCCGACATACCGGAGCGCGATGATGCGGTCGGGGAGACCTCGTAGTTTTGCGACCTCGACGTAGCCCTTCCCGAGAATGGAGATACTGTTTCCACGCATCGCGAGCGCGCGAACGCCATATCGCGAAATGACGATCGACGCGATCGGAAGCGTCGAGTGAAAGATCACGCTGTGGAGAAATGCCAGGTTGAAGCCTGGGTCCACGTTGAGCGAGTATCGCCGTCCGGTCGGGAACCACCCGAGAGTCTGCGCGAAGATGAACACCAGGATGATCGCCATGACGAAGAAGGGGATCCCACTGGCGAAGATCGCGAGCGCCGAATTGGCGGTGTCGAAACGCGACCCTTCACGGTAGGCCATGATCGCGCCGAGCGTGATCGAGATCGCGAAGAAGAGGACGATCGAGACCAAGGTGATCAGGATCGTCCACGGGAGGCGGGTCGCCATGATCTCTGTGACGGGGGTGCCACCACCCGCGACCTGAATCGACGAACCCAGGCTTCCCTGGTGTAAGCCAACGAGGTAGTCGAGGTACTTTTGCGGGAGCGGTACATCCGGGTTGTATCCGAGGTTGGATATGACGATTTCGATCTGTTCCTGTGTATACCCTATCGATGAGAGTCGCCCTCTGATTCTGTCCGCTGGATTGCCGGGAAGCATTCGGGTGAGGCCGAAGCTCAGGGTGATGACGACATAGATCGTCACAATCGCCTTCGCCGTCCGTTTGACGTAGTAGTTTACCATCGGGTATTCTAAATTTGATAAATAATTGGTCGATCAGGTCGATGCGCCGGAATTACGCCTTACTCGCCCTGCCACTGCATCTTTCCGACACGCGGGGCGTAGAACGTCGGCCACTTGACGTTGCCTGCTGGGTCGTCAGTTTCGGGAGCCGACAGCCGCCGCGTACTGATCCACGACTGCTCTACCTTGTTGATCATCGGCAGGTACGGGAGGTCCTGGTGGGAGACCCACGCGAGCTCCTGAACGATGGACTGGGCTTCCTCGCCGCTCGAGGTCGAGAGGTCGTCGAGGCGCTGCTGGACGTCGACCGACATGGTACCGTCTCCGTCCATCGCCGGAACCTCGATCTCGGTGCCAGCCTCGGCACCCGGGTAGCTGTGGGCGTTGTTGTACGCGCGCCCGAAGACCCAGTTCAGTGGGAAGTACGGGTGCGAGGAGCGGGCGTTGCCGGGCGACCACGGACGGGCCGCCATCTTGAAGTTCCCTTCTCCGACGACCGTGTTGATGTTGTCGACACGGTTCATCTCCGCGTCGAACCCGGCGTCCTGGAGCTGTGGGACCACAGCCTGGGTCGCCGTGACCCAGTCACTCCAGCTACTCGGGACGACGACCTGGAACGTGACGGTCTCGCCGTCCATGGCCCAGTTGCCGTTGCCGTTCTTCTCGTAGCCGGCGTCCTGCATGATCTCGGCGGCCTGCTCTGCGCCACCCTGCATCGCGGGGAACTGGCCACCCACGTCGAGCCACTCGTCCTGGACGTTCGCGGAGACGGCGGCCGGAGTGGGGAAGGCCTCCTTGATCTCTGCGCCCGCGGCCGTGACGACGTCCTCCCGGTTGATGGCGTGCGTGATCGCCTGTCGGACCGATCGCTTCGAGATGTGCGGCGCGGCTTCCTCGTCGTGGTTGAACACGTAGCCGACACCCCAGTAGCCGGGGAAGTTGTATTCCTGCCAGTGGTCGGCAAGCTCCGCCCGGATGTTCGACGGAGTAAACGCGCTCATGATCGTGTCAATATCGTCACCGATCATGGCTTCCCAATTACCCTCGTTGCCCGGGTAGTTCGGGAACCGGTAACGCTCGAAGTTGACGTTCCCGGCGTCAGGGTGCTCGGGGTTACGGTTCATCATGTACTGCTCGTCGTCCTTGCTCTGCTGCCCGAAGATCCCGGAGACGTAGTCGGGCGAATTGGGCTCACGACCCTGAATGTCGCTGGAGACGCCCTCCTCCTCGTCCTCCCAGTAGCGCTGATAGAGCTCGTCGTAGGGCTCGGCCATCTTCGCCTGCTGGAGCTGGGAGAGGAGCGTGAACTCGAGGATATCCGGATTGACTTCCTTTGTGGTCTCGATCTCGAGCGTCTTGTCGTCAGGTGCGTTGAACGAGTCGAAGACATCCGCGAACGCGGCCCCCGTCGCGAGGTTCATCACGGTGTTCGCCTTGATGTCGTCGGCCGTCACCTGGTCGCCGTTCGCGTAGGTGTGATCCTCACGGATGTTGAGGGTGACAGTCGTCCCGTCGACCGACCAGTCCTGGATGAGCCGGGGGATCCACTCGTTTTCCGTCATGTTGTACTGGGCATAGCGCTCGTAAGCGAGCCAGCGCCCCCAGATGTTCGGCCACCCGGCGAACTGGGCGTTCCAGTCGAGCAGGTCCATCCCACGGGCGGCAGCGGATTCGACCGTGACGTCGTAGACGTCGGTGTCGCCACCGCTGTCCGTCTCGGTGTCACCGTTTCCACCGCTCTCCGTTTCCGTGTCTGTCTCCTCACCTTGACACCCGGCAAGCATGGTCGCGCCGGTCGCGCCTGCCAGCCGCATGAAGTTGCGGCGATTCACTACGTCCTCGAAACTCCCTGAAGACTGTTCACTAGCCATTGTCCGGGGAGAAATCGATAGCCCACCATAATAAATATTGTTATCTAACTATGTCAAGGGGGATTTTCTTTATGCACCTATTTGTCGTATACCTTACCATAAATACGTCGGCAGAGACGCCGAAACGCTCGATCGATCGCTGGCCGGCCATACATATAAAATATACATCATGGCTTTCGATCTAGAGGAATCTGTTTCGGACCGGACGGGCGCAGACAACAGTCAGGGCGCGTCGTCGGCCGACTCGAGCCACTCGGCGGTGTCCGCGGCGAACGCGGCGAGTTCCTCGTCCTCGGCCTCTTCGGCGACCGTCCAAACGGTGTCGACTGCGTCAGTCGCGCTGAGATACCCGAGGGCTCGAAGTGATCGCGCCCGAAGTTCAGTCGAGCCGTCAGGGAGCGTTGCCTCGACGCGCTCGGCGATCCCATCGGGGATGGCGTAGTCGTCGGCTGCCAGCCTCGAGACGACCTCGAGGATGGGACCGGAAACGATCGTGTTTTGATCGTCAACGTACGGCCGAAGCGCCTCGAGGTGGGGGGCGATCGCCTCGGGATCGGTTTCGGCGACGGCGACGAGCGCTTTGGCGGCGAGTTCCCGGGCGTTCTCGTTCTGGGCGACGTTCTTGCCGACCTCCTCGCGGACAGGATCGTCCGGGTCCGCGAACGTCGTCCGTTCGGACTCCGGAAGTGTTGGCCCCTCCTGACCCAGGGTCGCAACGAGTGCGTCGACGTGGTCTGTCAGGACTACGGGGCGCTCGAAGGCGAGCAACGCCACGGATTTCGCCGCGAGAAAGCGTGTCAACGGCGTCTCCCCGGTGAGTTGCTGAGTGAGCGTCTCGACCCCCTCGGCGACGGCGTCCGGTTCGTCCGGGACGAGGTGGCCAATGGCACCGAGTGCCGAGTGTTTGACCGCGAGGAAGTCGTCCTCGACGAACGTGAGGATATCGGGGATCAGCGGCGAGACCCGGTCGGAGTCGACGTAGGCGACCGCCTGGCAGACGTCCAGGGCCCGCTTGCGGACGATATCCTCGTCGACTTCCAGGAACGGACGGATGTCCTCGGCCGTCACGGACCTCGGGTCCTCCTCGGCGCGCTCGACGAGGGCCTCGACGTCCGCCGTAGCGTCGGCTGTCATAACTGCCCCGACGTAGCGAGCGAGGACTTCTAACCTTTGTGATATCATTTGACCGGCTGGACGAGGCTGGGCGGACCACCGTGTTTTTGGCCCTACCGACCAAAGGGACGTGTATGTCAGCACTCCGCGACGCACTTTCCGACCTCCCTGACGCCGTCTTCGCCGACCTGCTTGAGTCGGAGTCAGCCTACTTGCTGGTGATCGACGTGCCCGGAGCGACCGGCGAAACGGTCGACGCACGCACCGAGGGCAACCGTCTCGACATCGAAGCACGGCGAGCAAAAGACGTCCCGACCGACTTCGAGTACGTCTCGGAGGAGCGGTCGCTGTTCCTCGACGTGGAACTCCCACTACCGCCGGATGTCGAGGCCGACGGTATCTCGGGGACAGTCGATCGGGGCGTCCTCGAGCTGACCCTCCCGAAGATGACCGAGACCGCAACCGAGTCAATTCCGATCGAGGACGCCTGAGGCGGGTGTGGAGTCGGTGTCCCTTCGCTCTTACCGACGGTTTCTCACCGTCCTCGTCGAGTTCCTCCCGCTGGCGCTGACGTACGCCCGCGACCGCCGCCGGTTCCTCCTGTTCGGGTCGAGCCGGTCCGTGTCGTCGGCCCAGCGCCACGAACGAGCCGAGACGCTGCTGGGGTCGCTGTTGACGCTCGGCCCCACATTCATCAAACTCGGACAGATGCTCTCGACCCGGCCGGATATCCTCCCGCCGGAGTACGTCACCGAGTTTTCGAAACTCCAGGACCGTGTCCCGCCGGCCGACTGGGACGACGCACGAGTGGTCCTCGAAGCCGAACTCGGGCCTGTCGATGAACGCTTCAGCGACTTCGACGTAGAAGCGATCAGCGGGGCGAGCCTGGGACAGGTCTACTACGCCGAGATCGACGGTGACCCCGTCGCCGTGAAAGTTCGACGCCCGGGTGTCGAGGACCTGGTCCAAGCCGACCTGCGGGTGCTGCGGTGGATCCTCCCGGTCCTGCTGTACTTCGTTGATGACGCCCGCTCGTTCTCCTTGGAGACGCTGGCCGACGAATTCGACCAGACCATCCGCCAGGAGATGGACTACAAACGCGAAGCACGGATGTTGACGGAGATCCGTGAGAACTTCGCTGGGGACGATGCGATCCGAATCCCGCCAGTCGTCGAGTCCCATTCGACCGAGCGCGTGCTCACGATGGAGTACGTCGAGGGGACGAAGATCAACGACGTCGCGGAGCTCGACGAGAAGGGAATCGACCGGACGCGACTCGCGGAGACGCTCGAACGCGCGTACTTCCAGATGATCGTCGAGGACGGCGTCTACCACGCCGACCCCCACCCGGGGAACCTTGCGGTCCAGGACGACGGGACGCTCGTGTTCTATGACTTCGGGATGAGCGCCAGAGTCGATTCGTTCCTCCAGGACCGGATCATCGACTTCTACATGGCCGTCGCCGAGCAGGACATCGATGCCATCCTCGATGCCCTCATCGAGATGGGGACGCTCTCCCCGGAGGTCGACCGCCAGGTCATGGCCGACGTGATGGAACTCGCCATCGCGGACGCCCGCGGCGAGCAGATCGAACAGTACCGCGTCCAGCAGATCATCCAAAGCGTCGAGGACACGATCTACGAGTTCCCGCTCCGACTGCCGGAGAACCTGGCGCTCGTCCTCCGAGTCGCAACTGTCGTCGAGGGGGTCGCCGTCACGCTTGACCCCGACTTCGACTTCATCTCGGTCGCGACTGACTTCCTGCGCGAGGAGGGGTACCTCGAAGAGAGCGCCCGACAGTTCGTCTCCGATCGCGTCACCGAGGTTCGGGACGCCGGTCGGTCAGCCGTCAGGGTGCCACCGAAGCTCGAGACCACGCTCGATCGGATCGAGCGCGACGACTTCTACGTCCGGGCGGATATCGAGGACTCGGACGATCTCCTGGATATTCTGGCGACTCGGCTGATCCTGGGGATGATCGCGGCCGGCGGGCTCGTCTCGACGTCGGTGCTGTACTCGCTCTCGACGGTCCGGGCAACGCTGCTCGCCGCGCTCGTGACGACGGTGTCGCTGTTTGCGCTCTATCGGTCGTTCCGCAAGCGCCGGTCGATCCGGGCGACGCCGCAGTTCACCCGCCAGAAGATGCGACAGCGAGAGTCGAATGAAGGGACAGAGTCACCACCGATCGGGGCCGACGGGCCAATCGAGGAGGAAGACACGAAAGTGGCCGAGGAAGATCGCTGGACGTGACTCGATCGAAACCGACCGAAACGCACCCCGACGCGTTCCAAACCGTTTATACTCGTCCCCGGATAATCCCGCCACATGGCAAAACAGCAGACCGAGGTTCGGGAACTCGACGAGGGGAGTTACGTGATGATGGACGACGAGCCGTGTAAGATCACCGCTTACAGCACGGCCAAACCCGGTAAGCACGGGAGTGCGAAGGCCCGCATCGACGGCAAGGGCGTCTTCGACGGGAAAAAGCGCAGCCTCTCCCAGCCGGTCGACGCGAAGATATGGGTCCCGATCATCGAGCGCAAACAGGGCCAGGTCGTCTCGGTCTCGGGCAACGACGCCCAGGTCATGGATCTGGAAACCTACGAGACGTTCACGATGCGCGTCCCCGAAGACGAGAGTCTCTCGCCCGACGACGAGATCGAGTACCTCGAACTCGAAGAGCAGCGAAAGATCGTATAGATGGCCTTCCCCGGCGCGAGTGTCGACCGGAAGCGTGCCGACTATGCGGTCGTCGGTGCGCCACTGGACGTCTCGACGACGTTCCGGCCCGGTACCCGGTTTGGCCCCGCTCGCGTCCGGGAACTCGCGGCCACCTTCGAGGACTACGACCACCACACTGACAGTCACTTCACCGACTGCGCCGTCAGCGATCACGGCGACGTCGGGGCCGCCGGGGCGATCGACGACGCTGCCGAGTATCTCACCTTTCTGGAAGGCGAACTCGACGACCTGCGGGCCGACGGCATCGTGCCCCTGCTGATCGGCGGCGAGCACACCGTCTCCGTCGCGGGCGTCCGGAGCGTCGAACCGGACGTCTTCGTCTGTCTCGACGCCCATCTGGATCTCCGGGAGGGCTACGCCGGCAACCCGTTGAGTCACTCGACGGTCACCCGTCACGCCCTGGAGGTTGCCGATCGCGCGGTGATCCTCGGGGCACGAGCCGGCAGCGAAGCCGAGTGGGAGCGCGCCGACGAAGCCGACGTGACGGTCGTCCCGCCGGGGGAAGTGAGCGCGTGGACACCCGATTTCGCGGACGAATCGATCTATCTCAGCGTCGACGTCGACGCCGCCGATCCCGGGTTCGCACCCGGCACCGGGACGATGGAGCCCTTCGGACTGACGCCACGGGAGATCCACGACGTGGTTCGGTCGGTCGCCCCGCACGCCGAGGCCTTCGACGTGGTCGAGGTGAACGACCGCGACGACGGCCAGACCGCGACGCTGGCGGCGAAGCTCCTACGATCGTTCGTCTACGAGCACGCAACGGCGAGCGACAGTGAGTGAGTGCTCGACCAGCGTCAAAACTGCGTAGCTTTTTGCCACCACGGCCGCGAGTAGGTCACATGGATCGACTGGCGTCGTGTTACTTCTGTGGCGTCGCGGTCGACGCACCGCTCGAAGAGTACCCCGTCGTGCCCCGCGATCTGCGCCCATCTGTCGAAAACCAGCAGACAGTTGTCCTGTGCCCGGAGTGTCGGCGCAAACTCTCGACGATCGTCGACAGCGTGGCCGCGGCGGCGACGGACCCTGACCAGACGACGCTCGCGGGGAACAGCCCGGATGCCGTCACGTCCGAGAGCGCCGACGCCGCCGAGGATATTGAGCAACCAACGGAAGCAATCGAGTCGACTGATGACCGTCCAGCGGATAGCTCGCTGATCGAAGGCTTCGGCCACGACGACGAGCCGTCGCTCATCGAGGTGGAGGGGACACCTGAAGACGACGAGCCGACAGCAGGTGACGTCTTGAGCAACGAGGATCAGCGAGAGGAGACGCCGGACGCTGATGACAGCAAAGGCGGAGACGCCGACACGGCCGATACGGTAGAGAGCGACGATACAGATGACGAAGACGCTGCAGATACTGGGGACGCTACTGAGGAGACGCCCGCTCAGGACTTCGACCGGTCGTCGTACAACCGCGTCGTCCGACTGCTCCAGAACCGGGACTTCCCGCTCGAAATTGAGGAGATCACGACGATCGCCGGCAGTGCCTACGAGATCGAGCGCCGCGAAACCGAGGCGATCATCGACGCGCTGGTTGATCGCGGTGTGATCGACCGCGACGGGAGTCAGCTCCGTCGCCCGGAAGACTGACAAAATCGGATCTCTCTGCGCCGCTCGAACGATAGTCCTTAGAATACAAGCTAGAAGAGACGATATCTTTCATGATAGACAGGTTATGTCGTGTTCAATCCAGCCTCCCCGGACCCAGATGCCAATATCTACTCGTGTACACGAGTCCTTCACGTCTATATCGATAGTACGTTCCGAGATCTGCTGAGATTCAATCGAGACCTGGGACGGAACTTCAGTAATCGAGGTCGTTTCATTTCCCTTCCCTGTTTGTATTTCGATCGTTCTATGTAGAATCCGCTCATCATTCGAAAAGGCGTTGATTGCAACGGAAAGCGTCTCATCTAATTCATTGAAAACCGCAATTTCCGAGTCTAATGTGGGATTTTCCTCCTCCGTTCCGAGAGAGACACAGCCCCCGAATCCCATTGCAATCCCACAGATTAGCGACCTTCTTTTCATGCGAAAATGTAAATTATAGCGTTGTAAGTATTTTTGCCACTGGAAATGTTCCCGCTTCGACGAGCGACTCGATGTCGTCACCGAGTTACGCTACCGCCAGCGCAGCCACGTACTCCTCACTGCTATCCTCCACTCCGACGTAGAGCCGTCCGTCGTGGATCACCGGGCCAGTAGTGGGTTTGGTGTCCTCGCCGAACTCGTGCGTCCAGACGTGTTCTCCCGACGTCGAGTACGCCACGACCCCGCCGGCCACCCGCGAGACGTACACCCGATCCGATCCGATGGCCGGCGGGAACCAGGCGAAGCGGTCGAGCGTGACCTGCCACTCTTTGTCCCCGGACTCGATGTCGAGAGCCACGAGCGGTCCGGAAACATCGCTGGATGTCGGCCCGGACGATCCACCACCGGCAGGAGAACCGCCCACCGCAACGGCCCTTTCATCCGCCACAGCCACCGCGTTCGCCTCCGGAAGATCGTACTGCCACCGCTGCTCGCCACTCGCGACGTCGAACGCTCGGATACCGTCCTGCGAGTCAGCGACGAGAATCAACTCGTCCGTGACAGCAAGACCATCGGGGGCATTCACCGCTTGCTCCCACAGACGGTCGCCGTCGCCCGCATCGAGCGCGACCAGCGAGTCGTCCACATCCGTGAACACGCGACCATCCGCCGCTGCCAGGACACCGAATTCGTCTGCACCAAGGTCGACACGAAAGCGTTGGTTGCCGTCAGACCGATCGAATGCAGCAGTAATTCCGCCGCTCGTTCGCACGAACACCGCGTCCGGACCGACGACCGGCTGGGCCGCGTGCAACGACTCCGCCAGCGCGTCCGTCGGCGCGGACCACAGCCGCTGGCCGTCGGGTGCGAACGCGACAGGTGGCCGACCCGCACAGACGAGACCCGGACCGGCACCCGGGCCAGTGGAAACGTGGCTGCCGGGATCAACGATTCGCTCGGCCCAGCGGACATCGCCATTCTCGGCGTCGATTGCCCATAGGGTGCCGTCGTCGTCGGTGGCATAAATCGCCCCGTTACCGACAGCCAACGGTGCGTTCAGCGCCGTGGATTCGGACCCGAGCATGGCTCGCCAGCGTCCGCTGACCGGCGAGACGAACGGAAGCGAGGCACATCCCGCGACCGAAATGGCGGCTGCGCCCAGGCCTGCAAGGTACGAACGGCGGGAGGGCATCGTCTCGATATCTTATCCATCAGTGATAGATTTTATGGTGGCGAGTGCCCGCTGTCCCACCGACTAGCCGCGAAGCGAGCTGGAGCGGAGCCGAACGCCACTGTCGCAAGTCGCCCGATCCTCGGCGAGTCGACCACAATCACTACGGCCGGGCCCGTCGAAGCCGACGTATGGACTGTCAAGAACTGTGTTCGCGCTTCGACGACCGACTCGACGTCGCCGCCTACGCCGGGATCGACGCCAGCGAGAACGGCCTCCAGGTGGGACCCGAAGAACGGGACGTCGAGCGGGTCGCGTTCGCCGTCGACGCGGCCGTCGAGACGATCGAGGGGGCAGCCGAGGCGGGCGCTGATCTGCTGGTCGTCCACCACGGGCTGCTGTGGGGTGGCGACGGCCGGGTGACCGACCTGCGGTACCGTCGCATCGAGCGGCTCCTCGACGCCGACATGGCCCTGTATGCCGTCCACCTCCCGCTAGACGGCCACCAGGATCTCGGTAACGCCGCCGGGCTCGCCGACGTCCTCGACCTGGGGAATCGAGCCCCCTTCGGCGAGATCGACGGCGAGTACATCGGCCAGCGCGGCCGGGCACGGGAGCCGTTTACGGTGGGAGAGCTCCGCGAGCTACTGTCGAGCGAACTCGACACCGGCGGTGAAAGCGTGCAGGTGCTGGATTTCGGCCCCGACGAAATACGGGACGTGGCAGTCGTGACCGGCAGCGGGACGGACTGGATCGACGAGGCAGCGGCGAAGGACGTCGACGCGCTGGTGACCGGCGAGGGCAAACAGCAGGTCTACCACCGGGCGCGCGAGCACGGCATCCACGTCTTCCTGGCGGGTCACTACGCGACCGAAACCTTCGGCGTGCGCGCGCTGGCGGGCCTCGCCGAGGAATGGGATCTGGAGACGACGTTCGTCGAGCATCCGACCAGCCTGTGATCGATGGCCGTCGAAGAGTCGGCGGTGCCGGCGTTTGAGGAAATCACCGAGCAAGACGAGCTGGTCGCCTGGTCGCGAACGTACGCTCGCGAGGCCCGTCGCGAGTGGCTGCTCGATGTCCGGTTCGACCTCGTCGAATGGGAGGTTTCGACGCGAGCGCGCCGGCGGGCGGCAGCGGTCAAACGACCAGAAGTGCCGGACACGACGGTCGGCGAGCCGATCGACTGGGAGCGCGTCCCGGACAGCGACGGTCGACCGCTTCCCTGTACGGTCTCGCTTTCCTGGGGCGCTTTCGAAGCATTTTCGCAGGCAGAGTGGGGGTCGACGCTCCGGCACGAACTCCTCCACATCGAGCAGTTCCAGCGCGATGGGGCCACTGGCCACGGCGCGGCATTCAAGCGCCGGGCTCAGGAAGTCGAGACGGACGTTCGCTGTCGAGCGTTCGCCACCCCAGAGTGGCTGTTCCGGTGTGGCGATTGTGGCACGGAAGTCGCCCGGCGATATCGCGATTGTGCGTTCGTTCGCGAGTACGAGGCGTACCGCTCGGACTGTTGTGGCGCGGGGCTGGTTCGAAGCCAGCCCGAGTAGAGGGGGCCGCTTCTGACTCAGGGCGCGATCGTACGCTTCAAGCGCCTCGCCCGCCGAGAGTCGAGCATGACTGACGACCACGCGGACGATCACCGGGAGACGTTCCATCACGATCCGATCGGCCACGCCGAGGTGCGAGCCGGCATGACCGTCGACGAACTCGCCGACGAGTACGGCAACGGGGGCTTCGGCGCGAGTACGCTCCACGAGGCCGTCGACATCTACAGCGAGATGCTCGACGACGAGGTGACGAACTTCCTCGGACTGGCTGGCGCGATGGTACCCGCCGGGATGCGCCGGATCGTCGCCGACCTGATCCGGGACGGCCACGTCGACGCGCTGGTGACGACGGGCGCGAATCTCACCCACGACACCATCGAGGCCATCGGCGGCAAGCACCACCACGGCGAGGCCGTCGCCGAGGATCGGACGCCCCGTGAACACGACGAGCAGTTGCGCGACGAGGGCGTCGATCGCATCTACAACGTCTATCTTCCCCAGGAGTTCTTCACGACCTTCGAAGAGCACCTCCGTACGGAAGTGTTCCCGACGCTGGAGGAAGAGGGCGCCGTCTCGATCCAGCGGCTGACCGAGGAACTCGGCCGGGCGAACGCCGCGGTCAACGAGCGCGAGGACGTCGAGGAGGGGCCCGGCATCGCCGCCGCGGCCTACGAGCACGACGTGCCGATCTACTGCCCCGCCGTCCAGGATTCCGTGCTGGGACTACAGGCCTGGATGTACAGCCAGACGACCGACTTCACGCTCGACGCGCTGGCGGACATGACCGGGATTTCCGACATCGCCTACGAGGCGGAGCAGGCAGGCGCGCTGGTGGTCGGCGGCGGCGTCCCGAAAAACTACGTCCTCCAGACGATGCTGGTCAGCCCGGACGCCTACGACTACGGCGTCCAGTTGACGATGGACCCACCGCAGACTGGCGGGCTCTCCGGAGCCACGCTGGACGAAGCGCGATCGTGGGGCAAGTTGGAGAAGGCCGCCCGGAACACGTCGGTGTACGCCGACGCGACGATCACGTTCCCGCTACTGGTGGCGGCCGCTCGCGAGCGGATCGCGTGATCAGCGCTCGATCGATTATATAAGGCCGCCGGCCCAACTGCCGAGGGAATGTATTATCGACGGCTCGGCAAGACAGGACTGGAGGTATCGCCGATCGCACTCGGCACCTGGCGCTTCGGCAAGGAACACGAGGACAGCGGCGTCGTCGAGACCGGTCGCAAGGAGGCCCATGAACTGCTCGACGCGTACGCCGAGGCCGGCGGCAACTTCATCGACACGGCCAACGGCTACGGCCGCGGTGACAGCGAGCGCTGGATCGGCGAGTGGCTCGCCGAGCGCGACCGCGAGGACTACGTCGTCGCCTCGAAGTGCTTCTGGTCCCAGGAGTCGCGATTCCAGGAGAACCTCTCACGGAAGAACGTCCGCGCGGAGGTCGAGGGATCGCTCGACAGGCTCGACATCGACTACCTCGATATCCTCTATCTCCACCGCTTCGACGACGAGACACCAATCGAGAAAACACTGCGGACGGTCGACGACCTTGTTAGCGAGGGGAAAGTTCACCACGTCGGCCTCTCGACAGCCGACGCCTGGAAACTCACCAAAGGGCTCTGGAAAGCCGACGTCAACAACTACGAGGCCTTCACCGTCACCCAGCCGCTCTTTCACGCGGCCTACTACGAGGACGTGGCTGAATATCTCGATGTCTGTGCAGACCAGGACCTGGCGGTCGTCCCGTACTCGCCGCTGGCCGGCGGGTTCCTGACGGGCAAGTACGAGCGCGTCGGCGACGGCACCTACGAACTCGACGCCCCCGAGGACACCCGCGCACAACTCGACGAAATGTTCGAGGCCTGGTACGTCTCCGAGCGGGGCTGGCACGTCCTCGATGCAGTCCGGCATGTGGCCGAGGAGGTCGACGCCACACCGGCACAGGTCGCCCTGCGGTGGCTGATGGACCAGCCCGACTTCACGTGCGTCCCGATCGTCGGTGCCCGGACTGTCGAGCAGCTTGAAGAGAATCTCGGCGCTCTCGATGTGACAATCTCGAACGAACAGTTCCAGCGCATCTTCGCGGCCCGGTACGACGAGGACGGCAATCTCTACAAGACGAACGCGTGATGCAAAGAGGTCGAAACGACGGCTGGTATCGTTGAGGACTCAGGTTTCACCGACGAGGACGGGTTCATCCTCAGTCTGTTCGATCCGCACGTCGAATCCGAACGCATCGAAGAGCGCGGCGTGAGTCTCGACGTGGTCCGTGGTTCGGGGAATCCGGACTTCACCCCCCGCAATGGCCAGCCACGGGATGAGCTGGTCGGCCAGGTGTTCGTCGACCGCCGCGCCTGTCTCGTGGTCGGCGAGCAACGCATCGACCGCCTCGTCGGCGACATCCTCGGCCGGTTTCCCTGGTTCGCCGAGCGCGTCAGCGCCGATGACACCGTTCTCGTATTCCAGACCAACGAGAGCGACCGTTCCCGTCGAGTCGGCGGTGACGTAGCGCGTGGTTCGGTCTGTCACCTCCACATCGGTGGAGGACGCTTCCAATCGCTGCCGTGCCTGTTTTGCCTGGCGTTCGGCCACGTCGCTGTCTTCGAGATCCGTCGTCGCGGTCGAATGGATGCGAGCGCGCTCGGGCTGGCCACGGTCGCGAAGGTGGAGGGGTGACGGCGTCGATGGAGCCAGCGATAGCGTCGCCTTGCCGCCCCCCGGCGGATAAAAGCCCGGTTGCTCGACATCGATCGCGGCCTGGAGGCCGACCTCACGAAGGAGCGGGAGTTTGCCCCGGCGATACCAGGGCATCGACGGCGACCACGCGACGCTGGTGCCGCCGGTTGCTGTGAGTGAAAGCGGTCGATCCAGCGCACTCGCGATCGGGATGACGGCATCGAAAAGCAATGTCACGCTGCCCGCCGTTCCGATCGACGCCTCGTAGTGGCCGCCCGTCGGCTCCGCCGGCTCGAAGGTGATAATCGACTCGCCCACTTCGGCCCCTTCGACGCTCGCGTTAGTGATGGCGGCGACGGTCTGGAGGGCCGTCAAGTGTTGTGGTTTGAGCCCGGGTTCCGGTCGGGAGCCGCGCACGTTCTCCATCTCGAAAGCCGTAGTCGTGAGTGCCGACAGCGTGAGCGCCGAGCGGAAGAGTTGGCCCCCACCGTCGCTGCCGTCGAGTTCGAGCATGCCGACTCTTCGGCCGGTCGGGTCCTGAATGTATTGTCGCTGTTGCGGTGAGCAACGGTTTTGCCGACCCCGGACGTAACATCGACCGGCCGATGACGAGCGACTGGGCCGAGCCGGGGTGACTCCCCGGTGATGACGAGCCCTATGAGTGCCGAGGCCACTAATTTGCCGATAGACGACAATTCGAAGAGTAGCTCGTCGTGGCCACGGTAGACATGGTGGGTCTTTGAGGCTGGCCGCCCAAGCGACGACGATGGCAGAGTCAGACGCCACCGGGACGGGCGTGCTGGGATTTCATTCGCTGCCGGTTACCGACGAACGCGAGACGGACTTGCCGGTCGAGGGGTCGCTCCCGGCGTGGCTCTCTGGGAGTCTCGTCCGGAACGGGCCGGGGTCGTTCGACGCTGGTGAGAACACCGTTGAGCACTGGTTCGACGGGTTGGCGATGCTCACGCGGTACACCTTCGAGGAGGGTCGCGTCCGGTATGCCAATCGCTTCCTGCGGACGGACAGCTACGCGGCCGCCCAGGCGGGCGAGTTCTCCGGCGGGTTCGCGACCGGCGACTCGACGCTACGCGAGCGCGTCTGGCGCCTCCTACGTGGCGACACCTACGACAACACGAACATCATCGTCGAACGGATCGGCGACGAGTACCTGGCACTCACGGAGACGCCACGCTGAGTCAGTGTCGACCTGACCACCCTGGAGACCCGCGGGGACGTCGAGTACGACGGGCCGGCCGCGAACGGCCAGTTGTTCTGTGCCCATCTCCAGTACGACCCCGCACGGGACGTCCACGTCACCTTCGAGGTCGAATTCGGCCGCCAGCACCAGTATCACATTTTCGAGTTACCGGCGCCCGGCGAGCGCGAGGTGGTCGCTTCTGTCCCGACCGAGCGGCCCAGTTACATGCACAGTTTCGCCTTGACGCCGAACTACGCCGTCCTGACCGAGTTCCCGTTCGACGTGGACCCGCTGGCGTTTCTCAAACCCGGCCGACAGGGCCCGTTCGTCGAGCACTTCGAGTGGCGGCCGGATACGGGCACGACGGTCCACCTGATAGACCGCGAAACTGGCGCGGTCCGACAGACACGGACCGACCCCATGTTCGGCTTCCATCACGTCAACGCCTTCGAGGACGGCGGCGACGTGGTGTTCGACGTGGAGACGCTCCCCGATGCGACGGCGGTCAGCACGCTCGACCTGTCGACCCTGCGAAGCGGCGACCTCGACGCGATCGCGGGGCGAATCGACCGCTACCGGGTCTCGAATCCGGGTGGGAACCCGACAGTCGAACGGGTCCAGCGGTTCGCCGAGGGGACCGGACTGCCGACCGTCTCGCCCGCCGTCAGGCTCGAGGAACACCGCTTCGTCTACGCACAGCAGACCGACCAGCCGGTGACCGCGTGGCCCCGGAGAATCGTGAAACTCGACACTGCGACGAACAACCAGCAGATCTGGGAGGGGCCGGGCGGATGTAGCGAACCCATCTTCGTCCCGCGCCCAGGCGGGAACAGCGAGGACGACGGCGTCGTATTGATGGTGACGCTGGATCCGGTGGCCGAGCGGTCGGTGCTCGTCGTCCTCGACGGAGAGTCCTTCGAGGAACGCGCACGGGCGCCGCTCCCTCACGCGCTCCCCTACGACTTCCACGGCCGCTTCTTCCCGGAACTGACACTCGGCGCCGAGTAGACGGCCGACCGGACGAGTCAGCGGCGGGCCGGGGAACCGTCGTGCCGGCCGCCTCCAAGTCACAACTGTCTCTATGGATAGATTGTGCGTCGTGAGTGCCGAGGTCCGCATCGCCGGTGTAAGGAGATGCCGTCGGGATGCTGATGACTTTCCTGGTAGTGGACCGCCGTTGGTGCTGGCTCCATGCCATCGCTGTCGAACAGCGTAGCCAGACCACGGGCGCCAACCCCAGATACAACAGTTCCTGTCGCCCTGTCCAATGACGGCAGACGGCACGGCGTCCGGCCACTCTAGAAGTGGCTTCCACCTGTCCGAGGGTTGGGCGTCATCGTATTTCATAACCACAACCTACAAGTGTAGTAGAAGGAAACAAAAACTTAGATGTACCTAAACACTGGAGTCGGTGATGGCCGATGACACGCACGGACCACGACAGACGGGGGATGACGCGACGCGACGCGCTCAGTGCCGGTGGAGCCGCGGCGCTCGTGGGGTTGGCCGGCTGCTCGGCCCTGCCGAGTGCACCGGGAGAGGCAAAGGCGGGCGACGATGACAGAAGCGACGAGCCGGTCGCCGTGGCCTCGTTCTTCAGCTTCTTCGATTTCGGCCGCGAGATCGCCGACGGGACCCCACTGACAGTGGAGAACCTCGTTCCGACGGGACTGCACGGCCACGGCTGGGAACCCAACACCAGTATCACCCAGCGCATCATCGAGGCGGACGCGTTCGTTCACGTGGGACAGGACTTCCAGCCATGGGCCGACCGCGCCATCCAGACGATCACGGGCGACGACGTGGACACGGCACTGATCAACGCCCGGTCGGGCATCGACCTGGTGGATCTCGCTGCGTCCCTCGATCGTGAGGAGGAGGGCGTCGGCGCACAGCGCGGGAAGGACCCCCACTTCTGGCTGGATCCTCGACGGGCACAATCCGCCGTGGACAACATCGCCGAGGGGTTCGCCGAGGTCGTCCCCGAACACGCAGACACCTTCCGCGAGAACGCCGAGACCTACACCGCAACGGTACTCGACCGCATCGATGCGGACTACGAGGCGATCTTCGACCGGGCTGATCGCGACATCGTTCAGCTGGCCGCCCACAACGCCTTCCAGTACATCGGTGTACGCTACGGCGTACGGATGCGACCGCTGGTGACGAGTCTCGCGGCGAGCGGCACGGTCAAACCCACCGACATCCGCGAGGCGTCGACAGTCATCCGCGAGAACGACATCGAATACATCGCAAACGGCGTCTTCGAGTCCCAGAAACCCGCCCAGCAACTCGTCCGCGAGACGGGCGTGGAGGCGTACTTCCCCGTGACGCCGTACGCCGGCGTCCGCGAGGAGTGGGTCGAGCAGAACTGGGGCTACGAGGAGATCGCATACAACATCAACATGCCCACCCTCGAGATCGTCCTCGGCAACGAGACACCCGAGGAAGCGGCCCCCTCGACGGACTGGCTCGATCAGTGGCGGAACTTCAAACCGATATGAGTACACAGGATAGCGATGCCGCGTCGACGGCCGAATCGGCAACGCGAACGGCCACTGGGTCCGATGCGGACACTCCGACGGCCGAGCCAGTCGTCGATCTCTCGGGAGTCACGTTCGGCTACACGTCGACGCCAGTGGTGACGGACGTGTCGCTTGCGGTCGACCAGGGCGAGTACGTCGCCATCGTGGGCCCCAACGGCTCGGGAAAGTCGACGCTGATGCAGCTCATGCTGGGTCTGCTGGAGCCGGACGCGGGGACGGCCCGGCTGTTCGACGAGTCGGCCGTCCGCTTCGACGACGGCGAGCGCATCGGGTACGTCGCCCAGCACGCCAGCGCGGCCAAGGAGATGCCCATCACCGTGCGCGAAGTCGTGAAGATGGGGCGGTTCGCACATCTCACGCTGGACAGGGTCGGTGACCTGAACCGGGACACGATCGGGGCGCTCCGGGAGGCACCACTGGAAACGGTTCGAGCGGGGCTGGGCACGGTCCCGGCGATCGTCAACGCGATCTTCGGCCGACTGTCTCGATCCGATCTGGCCATCGTCGACGAAGCCCTCGAAACGGTCGGCATGAGCGCGTTCGCCGACCGCCGTATCACACAGCTCTCGGGCGGCCAGCGCCAGCGGGCGTTCATCGCGCGCGCACTGGCGAGTGAGGCGGACCTGCTCGTGCTGGACGAGCCGACTGTCGGGGTCGACGCCGAATCGGTCGACGCCTTCTACGATCTACTGGGGGCGCTCAACGACGAGGGGATCACCGTCGTTCTCATCGAACACGACCTCGGGGCGGTCGTCGACCATGCCGACCGCGTCGTCTGTCTGAACCGCGAGGTCTACTTCGACGGGCCGACGGAGGCGTTCGTCGAGAGTGACGCGCTCGCCCGCGCGTTCGGCACTGAAGCGCGGGTCCTCACGGGGGTAGACGGATGAGCGGTGCCGTCGCGGGCGCGGTCCTGGCAGGCTGGCCCGTGGTCGCGGAGCCGTCGATGGTCCTCCCGCTTCAGGTCGGAGTGGATGCCGTCGGCGAGTTCGTCTTCGGTCTCCTCCTGTGGGTCCTCGAACAGTGGCACTGGGCGCTGGAGTGGGCGTATCATTTCACGGGGATCGAGATGCTGAATCCGGACTACCGGTACATGCACCGGGCGATACTCGTCGGGCTCTGCATCGGCGTGATGGCGCCACTGATCGGGACCTTCCTCGTCCACCGCCAGCTCGCGCTGATCGGTGACGCGCTAGCTCACACTGCCTTCGCCGGCGTGGCGGTCGGCCTGTTCCTGAACGCCGTCATCGACCTGGGCGTGTCGCCGTACCTCACCGCCGTCGTCGTCGCGATGATCGCCGCGCTGTTGATCGAACTCATATCCGAGGTCACGGATGCGTACAACGACGTCTCGATGGCCATCGTGCTCTCGACGGGCTTTGCGCTCGGGACGACGCTCATCAGCCTCAACGCGGGCGGGCTTGCCGTCGGCGTCAATCAGTATCTCTTCGGTAATCTCGCGACGGTGTCGCCCACGAGCGCCGCGATCCTGCTCGTCTTGTTCGTCGTCATCGTCGCGACGGTGACGGTGACGCGCAACCAGCTGCTGTACGTGACCTTCGACGAGACGGCGGCCGCCGTCTCCGGCATCCCTGTCAACTGGTACAACCGGATCACGGTCATGCTGACGGCGATGGTCGTCGTCGGCGCGATGCAGATCATGGGCGTCATCCTCGTCGCCGCCATGCTCGTGGTCCCCGTCGCGGGCGCGACCCAGGTCTCCCGCAGTTTCTCGGAATCGCTCATCGTCTCGGTCGTCCTCGCGGAGATCGCGGTGTCGCTGGGCATCGCTGTCTCCTTCTACGCCGGCGTCACGGCCGGCGGCGTCATTGTCCTCGTCGCCGTGGGCATCTACGTCTGTGCCGTCGCGCTGGGCAAGGTACAATCGGCCCGGGGTGAGCAGGCCACACCCCACATGGGAAGCATCGAAGCCGACAGCGTCGACGCCAGCGCCGGCAGTGGGGACGACTGACGAGTACCGCCAGCGGGGGTCGGCAGGCGACGACCGTATCCGATGCGTCGGTGGCGACAGTCGGGTGTCGGCAGGGCTGGCGAGTCCGGCGGAGACTGCAAAGCGGTTCGCGGACGTGTCGAGGCCACAACCGTGGTGCGGGCCTCCCGGCCTCCCCAGGCCACGTGTCGGCCGTTCGACAAGCGTTGTCACAGTGTGATGTCGACAGGCCCCTTGCTTCCCGGGACGCCAGAGAGGTGCAGTGTCGCCGTTTGGGGCCCTGTTTGCTCGACGTCGATGCGGATATTGAACGACGTCTCCATGCCCGTGACCATGCTGTCGACGTCAGTTTCGAGCTCGGCGCTTCGATCGATCGCCACAACACCGATTCCGTCACCACGGCGGAGCTCCGTCAGGAAGTTCGAATTGAGAAACCGGTAGACAGAGCGTGTATCGTCAAGTTCGGACACGATCGTCGAGCAGAGAAAGATACCGGACCGGAACCGGGCCGTGGACTGTTGGGATGTCCCAACGAGGTTCGAAAACTGCATCCCGACTTGCGTAATGTCTTTCAGGTCGTCGATGGTTGAAACATCCGCACCGCGTCCCGGACCCTCGGCGGTCAGTATCGAGGCACGCGAGCCCGCGCCATCGCGTGCGTCGTCGAGCAGTCGCTGGATCGAACGCCCGCCAGCGTTCGTCGCAAGCACGACACTGCGTTCGTCCGCATCGGCAGCGACGAGCCGGGCAAACACCGTCTTCAGTGCGGTGGTGTCGTCGCCGACCAGCAGGATGGATTGTCCGCTTTCGATATCGTCGATCGGGAGCTGGGCGGTCTCGAAGGCGTCGTTGCGGAGGCTCATTGGTGGACCTCCACGTCCTGATTGTCGAGGACGGACTGGCGCAGTTCCAGAATTTCCATCGCCGTGTCGGCGAACTGTTCGAGGTCGTGCTTTTCTTTCGCAGTGTAGCGCCGTGGCTCGTGCCCGAGAGCACACACCTGCCCGATGACGTGGCCATCGGAACTGGTCATGTTCGCCCCGGCGTAGGAGACAATGCCGAGGTTTTCCAACTGTTCGTTTTTGTTGAATCGCTTATCGTTGGCAATGTCTTCGACAACCATCACGTCTTCCTGGAGCATACTGTGCGTACAGATCGTATCTTCACGCGTCAACGAGTCCCAGTCCCCACCGGTACAGGCGAGGAAGTTCTCTTCGTCCTCCTCGATGAGGCCAACGAACGCGACTGCGACATCGAAGTGTGCCGTGATGAGGTCCGTTAGGCGCTCAAAACTCTCTTCGATTGGCAATGAGTCGATGTCATACTGGTCGAGTGCGTCGAGTCGTTCGTCCTCGTTGTCGGGGGTGAGAAAGCCAACTTGGGCACTATGATCGATGACGTCGTTGACGATAAATCCCAGCCGGTCAGTCGCATCCGGGATATCCCGGTTGAGATACTCGACGAGTACCTCCTCGACGGAGTTCGTATCGATTTCGGCCGGCGAAACATCCGTGAAGAGGACAACTGGCGTCTGTGGAGTCTGTTCACGAACTGCCTGTATAACATCCATCCCGGTTCCATCAGCGAGGTCGTACGCGGTGACGACACCAACAACCGGTTCGCTGCCGATAACGTCCAACGCATCCTCGACAGATCTTGCTTCAATTGCAGTGAGATTGTCTTCAGTCTCAACTGCTGTCGAGACTGTCGAAATCCGAGCGTCCGTATCGACGCATAAGACTGTACGATCCATCACCTCATCCGAAGACAGAATCGCATAAATAGACAGGCTTCCAGTTATCACAGATGATTTTGTTTGCTCTTGTCGACCACGTTTTTGTGGGTGGCGACGATGTTAAGAATCGTACCGGCACTCTCTTTATTGATAAGAAGGGAAATGAGCTGGACCGGTAGCGACGGATCGACTGTCGGCAGTGGCCGGCATCTGGATCTGCTCGATCTCGGCGAGTCAATGTGGCCAGACAATGCGGATTCCGGCAATGACAATGATTATCACGCGGACGGCCACCCTATTGGCCAAGATGGATCGCGCCGGTGACGGAGTCATAAAGGCAATCGTGCTGTAATGCCCACTTATGCGCTGGACTCGTCGCGGATTGTTGGCGGCAGGGGCGACGGCCCTGGGAGGCTGTGCGAGCGACACCGAAACGCAGAGTCGACGTGACGAGGACAGGTCCAGAGCATCTGCCACCGTCGGCTTCGTCGGCGATGCCATGCTTGGACGGGGTGTGAACGACCGCTGGACCGACAACGAGGCCGCGGGCGTCTGGGGATCCACCATCGAGCGACTACAAGCCCTTGACGGACTCGTGGTGAACCTGGAGTGCTGTATCGCCAGCCCCGAGAAGGGCGAGCGATGGCCGGGCAAGACCTACTACTTCCGGGCCGAGCCCGACTTCGCGGTACCAGCACTCGAAGCAGCGAACGTCTCGGTCGCCGCACTCGCCAACAACCACGTGCTTGACTTCGGTGAGTCGGGCCTCCAGAGGACGCTCGCTCACCTCGATAATGCAGGCATCGCCCACACTGGGGCAGGGCCAAACCGCGGTACTGCGCTCGAACCCGCCGTCTTCGACCCGAGCCTGACCATCGCGGTGATCTCGCTCACCGACCGGTGGGCCGCCTACGCCGCAGGTGAGCACAGTCCCGGCACAGCCCACACGCCACTCGATCGCTCGGCAGGTTCGACGCGTGCCATCGTTCAAAACACCCTCGAGCGCGTCGAAACGGCCGATCCCGACCTCGTCGTCGCGTCACTGCACTGGGGGTCCAACTGGGAGACGTCCCCGAGTCCAACCCAGCAGGCCTTCGCCCGGTGGCTCGTCGAGCAGGGCGTGGACGTGGTCCATGGCCATAGCGCTCACGTGCTCCAGGGCGTCGAAGTGTACCAGGGCCGCCCAATTATCTACGACGCCGGCGACTTCGTTGACGACTACATTCACAAAGACGGACTGCACAACAAGCGCAGCGCGCTGTTCGAGCTGGTCGTGACCGACGGTCGTCTCGACGAGCTCCGGCTCGTCCCAGTCGAGATCGAGAACAAAGCTGTCTCTCTGGCTGATGCGGACGTTTCTCGGTGGGTGCACGAGACGATAGCCGAGCGTTCGGAGCCGTTCGGCACCAGATTCGAACGGACCGACGACGGCGCGGTCGTTCCACTGGGATCGTGCTGACTCGCCGTGACCACCGTTTCGAGGAACTCGAATGGGTGGGAGCCACGACCTCGGGAAAATATGCCCCGAGACGAAGCGGGGACGACGGATCAGCCGTATCAGGCCTGCACCTCGATCTCCTTGCCGCGGGTGGTCGCACCTGCCATCACCGGTAACCGGACTTCGAGGATGCCATTGTCGTACTCGGCCGCGATCGCCTCGTCGTCGATGGTCTTCGGGAAGCGGAACCGACGGTGGTAGGTCCGACGCTGGTCGCGCCCATCGTCCTCATGTTCGGCTGCAATGTTGAGGACCCCATCGTCCCACGTCACGGAGATCTCTTCCGGGTCAAATCCCGGCAACTCGACGCTGAGGACGAACTCATCGTCCTCCTCGTACAGTTCGTAGTCGCTACTACTTGTTTCGAACAGTCGACTCGGGAAATCCATGCTCTGCATCCAGGAGCTGGCTGGGCTCGTGGGCAGTGCCATGGCTGATCACCTCGAATGCAGTTGATGATTGTCCGCGGTTCATAATAAATTTTGCGTGGATTGTGTATTCATGCCATAGCAACCGAACACCACCAGACAACAGCGCACTGAACCGACGGGAGTGTTCATCCCAGGACGATACCGACCAGCAGCGACCCCAAACCGACGGCGACCAGTGCGGCGACGAGGTGGACTGACGCGTTGGCGAGGGCGCGACGCTGTTTCCCGGTCTCGTAGAGCCGGACAGTCTCGAAGGCGAACGTCGAGAAGGTCGTGAACGCGCCACAGAAGCCGGTCCCGAACGCCAGCGCGACCGGGTCACCGACCGGCGCGGCCACGATCGTCCCCAACAGGAAGCTTCCGATGACGTTGACGGCGAGCGTATCGGCGTAGTCAGTTTCGACGCGCTGGCCGACCAGGTGCCGGGCGAGTGCGCCCAGTGTCCCACCGACCCCGACGAGGATGGCCGGATTCATACGAGCCCCCGGGTGACCGCGCGGCCGGCCAGGACACCCGCGATACCCAGCCCGTAGTTCGCCAGAACGTTCCCGGCGGCGAGTGTCGGCGAGAGTGCAGCCGTCTCGACCGCGAAGGTGCTGTAGGTCGTAAACGACGACAGAAAGCCGGTGCCGGCGAGCAACCGTGTTTCGGGCGCGATCGCGTTCGCCAGGTGACGCTCGTACAGCAGGACACCCAGCCCGAAACTCCCCAGTGCGTTGGCAGCGAGCGTGCCGTGGATCGCCGACGGCATCCCCATCGCGAAGGCGTATCGAAGGATCGCACCGGCGAACCCGCCGACGGCGATCAACACCAGCGGTTCGACTCGCGCGAGCGAGTGACTCTCACCTGCCATTGGCTGGGTTTCGCCAAGTGGGCACTCTTAGGTTACGATACAGCCGCTGCGGTCGCCGAGTCCCGGAGCTCAGCAGTTTCGAGGCGGAGCCTCCGGCCTCAAGTCGAGAGGGACCGGAGCCCCCTCTGACCATTCGAACGGACGCTTCGCGTCCGTGAGAAGAGAGAGAAGAGTTCCGACGCCAGTCGGAAGGACGACGCGAGTAGGCCGGAGAGGACAGAGCGGGACTGAAGGTCCCGCAGGCAGTCGGACGTAGTCCGACGACAGCGAGGCGCTACGCGCCTCGGGCCGTGCGAGCGGGCGAAGCCCGCACGCAGAAGCCGAAAACTCCGGCACAAACCACGTACCGTCGTCGGCTTTTCTCCCAAATGCTAATAAATCACCAGCCATACATCTGACGTATGGAGGTGCGGCGCACTGTCCCCGTGAAACTCGACGTGGACAGTGACGACACCGCACTTCTCCGCGAGACAATTGCTGAGTTTCTGTGGGCCGCCGACTACGTCGTTGACCACGCTTGGCAGGGCGACTACAAGACGACCAGTAAGGCACAGTTGCAGGAGGAAACCTACGACGACGTGCGAGAACAAACGCGGTTGCACGCGAATCTCGTCCAGAACGCTCGCAACAAGGCCGCCGACGCCGTACAGGGCGTCGTCGCCCGCTGGAAACAGGGCGAGTACGCTGGCAAACCACACTTCTCGAAGCCGACTGTCGTCTACGACAAACGGTGTGCGACCTTCCACGACGACCACGTTTCCCTCGCCACGATAGACGGACGTATCGAAGTCGAGTACGTCCTGCCGGACGACGACCGCGACACGCCCCACAGCCGGTATCTCGACAGCGACGATCACGAGGTGACGAGTGCGGAACTTCACAACAAGGACGGCGAGTGGTTCCTTCATCTCCGCACAAAGGCGGAGGTGGAGTCTGACACGCCGAAACAGGCAAC
Organism: Halorhabdus utahensis DSM 12940; assembly: GCF_000023945.1. Classification (NCBI taxonomy): domain Archaea; kingdom Methanobacteriati; phylum Methanobacteriota; class Halobacteria; order Halobacteriales; family Haloarculaceae; genus Halorhabdus; species Halorhabdus utahensis. The sequence continues at coordinate 2,627,335 of NC_013158.1, read as the reverse complement.
GACCGGGCACAGCACAGTCCTCGGCATTGACCTCGGCGTAAACCAACTCGCCGTCACTTCAACGGGCACGTTCTGGAGCGGTCACGAGTTCGACCACTGGCGGCGCGAGTACGAGAAACGGCGCGCCTCACTCCAGCAATGCGGAAGCCGTCACGCTCACGAGAACATCCAGTCGGTCGGGCGCAAAGAGACGGGGCGGTTCAAGATGATGCTCCACCGGATTGCAAACGGTATCATCGAAGAAGCCGCCGAGAACGGTTGTACGGTCATCGCCTTTGAGGAGCTGACCGGCATCCGTGGCCGGCTCTCTGGTGCCTCGTGGGGGCACAAGTGGGCATTTGAGCGGTTGTACGAGTACGTCGAATACAAGGCCGAACTCCACGGTATCGATGTAGAGCAGGTGGACCCGGAGAACACCTCACGGCGTTGTTCACACTGTGGGTTCACGCACCCGGACAACCGCGACAGCGAGGACTTCGAGTGCCTGAAATGCGGGTACGAGAACCACGCCGACTACAACGCCGCCAAGAATATCGGACTGCGGTATCTCCGTCGTAACCAAACTGGGGACGGCGGAGGCGCACCCGTAGGCGTGCGCTTGAATCGCGGGACGTTGAACGCGAACGGAGAATATGAACCTCCTGCCGGAAATTCCGGCCAGAGCGGGAGTCCACGCGAAAGCTCCAGTGGAGGCTCACAGCCTCCACGTCGTCAGACCTCGTCTGACGGAACCCTCAACGAAGCGAGGTCGTCAGACCGAGCGAAGTAGGGTGGGGTAGTTTACTAGCCGTCCCAGTCGATCCAGTCCTGTTCCCAGCCGGTCCTCGATTGGGCGGCTTGCTGGGCGCGCTCGCGGTCCTCGCGGTGGGTCCGGTTGCGCTCGACGGCACCGCTTTGCTCGCCCTCGACGAGCAACGGGGCGAAGGCGACACCACCGTGGCGCTGACAGACTTCGCCGCCCTCGACGGTCACGAGCGTCTGGTCACGCGCTCCCAGGGGCATGACCAGTCGGCCGTCGGGGGCCAGCTGGTCAAGGAGTGCGCGCGGGGGGTTCACTGCCGCCGCTTCGAGCAGAATCCGATCATACGGTGCGTACTCGGCCAGCCCCTCACTGCCGTCCCGACAGTCGACGAGGACGGCGTCGTAGCCGGCGGTGGCGAGATTCTCGCGAGCCTCGTACACCACCCGGCGGGTGATGTCGACGGCGTGGACGCGCTCGGGGCCCACGATCTCCGCCGCGAGCGCGGCCGTGTATCCAATGCCTGCGCCGACGATCAGGACCGAATCGTCGGGTTCGGGTGCGAGCGCGTCGAACAGTCGGGCGACGGTACTCGGTGCGAGAACCCGCGTTCCGAGTCGCTCGGTCTCGCGATCGGCGTACGCCGTGCGGTCGTCATCGAAGAAGTCGTGGCGCGGGACAGTTCCCATCGCACTTGCCACGGCTGCCTCGCTGAGGAGGCTCTCACGCCGGTGGCGGAGCCCGTCGACCATGTCCTCGCGCAACACCGCCCGGTCCATACGCGAGATTGCGACTGCACCCTAATGAACGTCGCGCTCGCCGGCGGTTCGAGACGGCAATCCCGCTCCGACGACCCGGCTACGTCCCGCCTTGCATCTGAACGAAGCGCACACCGCCGAAGGTCTCGCGTTCGGTCGAGCCATCCGGACGTTTCTGAATCCGGACGAGCGTCTGGCGACGGTCGCCGATCGGCCCGAGGAAGATTCCGCCCGGTCGAAGCTGATCGAGAAGCGCGTCCGGCACTGCACTGGCCGCCGCGGTCAGGTACGCCCGGTCGTAGGGCGCGTGTTCGGGCCAGCCGTCGTGGCCGTCACCGACAGTGATCGAGATGTCCCCATAGCCGAGTTTGGCGAGTCGATCACGCGCGCGCTCGGCCAGTGAGGAATGGTACTCGACGCTGTAGACGTTCTCCCCGCCCACGACCTCGGCGGTGACGGCCGCATGATACCCACAGCCGGTACCGATCTCCAGTACCGCCTGGCCGGGTTCGAGTTCGAGGCAGTCGACCATGATGGCCACCATGTGCGGCGCACTGATGGTCTGGCCCTCGCCGATCGGCAGCGGCCGGTCGGCGTAGGCGTGTCGACGTTTGCTTTCGGGGACGAACTCGTGGCGAGGGACGGCAGCCAGGGCATCGAGCGCACGCTCGCTGACGCGCTCGCGCTTTCGGAGTTGCTCGATCAACTCGTCGCGCTGGCGCTCGAAACCGCTCTCGCCATCACCGGACCCCTCACCGCCGGAGTCCCACCAGCCCATGCTCTCACCACGCCGACCAGGCGTCGCTGGTCTCGTCGCGGAGATACAGCCGGTTGATGTCCTTTGCGAAGGCTTTGTCGTTGTCGTGATCGAGTTTCTCGTGTTGGTACCCGACGGCGTCGTCCCGGAGGTGGATGCCTTCAACGGTGAAGGAAAGGTCGCCGAGGTCGTCGGTCGCGCCGACGACGAACTCGTAGTCGCCGGGGACGTGCAACTGCTCGCTGCGGGTCTCGTCGCGGCCACCCGACTTGGGGTGGACGGTCGCGTTGACGGCGACGTTGCCGACCGCACGCGTCCAGATCGTCTCGACGTCTTCGGTCTGAGCCTCCTCGACGCGACCCTCCGCGAGTTCGAGACTCGTGATCCGGACGGTCATGATCGCCTCCTCGGTCTCTAAGAGGAACTCCTCGCCGACGGCCAGGGTCTCCTCGGCCGGCGGCTCCGTCGTCGATTTGAATGATTCGCCGTCCTGGGAGACGACAACGTCGCGCTGGACCGTCTGCTCCTCGGGGAGGGACGTCTTGTGGACGTGATCGCACTCCGTACATCGGACCGTTGCCTGCCCGCCAGTCGAAAGCACCTCGTGGACCGTCTCCAGATCCGGCGAGCACGCCGGACAGGGGAGCCCCACTCGCTGTGAAGATTCGCTCATGGTCGTTGGTACTCGGTGGGAACGTAAAAGGTCGCCGTCAGCGCGCCGGGCCGGCGATCCGCGTCGCGAGCCCCGATCACCCCTCGGAGCTACGGCGTCGGCAAGTCGATCTCCTCGCCGTCGGCGTACACTGTCGGATTCCGGAGGATCCCGTCGAGGTGAATCGGCGCGTCGGTGTCCCCGCCGATGCCGGCGTCGTCACCGACTGCGAAGTGGACAGTGCCGCCGGCTTTCTCGTCTAAGAGGACCGAGCCGACGAGCTGGACGACCCCGACGTTGGTTCCGATACCGAGTTCCGCGAGGTTGTACGCATCCCGGCCGACCTCCTCGGCGGCGGTTTCGACCTGCTCGCGGATCGTGTCGTCGTCGATCGACGTAACGTACCCGTCCTCGACTTCGAGGCGGATCGACTGTGCCTTATCGAGCAGCCCATGGGGTGCCATCGTCCCCGTGACCACGATTGTCCCGTCGGCAGTCTCCGGGCTCAGAAATATCTCGCCCGCGGGAAGGTTCGACAGCTGGCCGGGTTCGTGGACGATCCCGGTGTCGAGTTGCCACTCCCTGTCGCCGGGGGTGACTGTGATGTCGGTACCCTGTGGCGACGTAACGCGGAGTTCCGCGGCGTCTTCGACGGCGTCGAGCAGTCGCTCACTCGCCGCGTGGATCTCCGTATAATCGACGTCCAGACCGGTCGTGAAGACCTCCTCAGTGATCCCTGGCAGCGTCGCAACCCGTGCGCCGGCGTCGGTCGCGTCGGTCCGCGCCCGGGTGTGGGTGAGACTCTTGGTCGTCGGCGCGAGCACGACATCGGCACTCGCCATCGCCGTCGCCACCGGTTCCGGCGGTTCCTCGCCGTGCTGATCGCCCGGCGGGTACTGGATGATCATCGCGTCGTCTGTCGTCTCGCTGGCGACCGCATACAGCGCCTCGCCGATCGGCCGGCGCTCGTCGTCGGTCACGATCAGACACGACTCCCCGCTTTCGAGGGCCAGACACTGCAACACTGCGGTCTCGGCCGGGCCACGTAGTCCTGTATCGCTCATAGCACCCGATACGGCGGGGGGAGAATAGTGTGTTTCGTCCGCGGGTCTCCACGATCGGGTTTCAATCGAGTTCGAACGCCTCGATCCCACCCGTCTCGGTGTCGACGACGAGCGCAGCCGGCGGGTTCGGGGCCTGCGGGATCGGAACCCCGCCGGGATTGAGCCGGACCGTCCCGTCGCGTTCCTCGCTGACTCGTTCGTGGGTGTGGCCGTGGAGGACGTAGTCGTAGCTCCCTGACTCGACCAGCGCGTCGACGATGGCGTCGCTGGTCCCATGATAGACCGCAAAATCAACCCCGTCAAACGTCAACTCACCCATCTCCTCCAGGTAGGTCCCGAACGCCTCGACCGTGTCGGCGAGTGCCCACTCGCCGTCGTTGTTGCCGCGGACGGCGTAGAAATCGAAGTCCGCGTCGAAGGGCGTCGCCGAAAACGGCGCGACGATGTCGCCGCAGTGGATCACGGCTTCGACATCCTCGACGATGAAGCGCTCGACTGCTCGCTCGATCACGTCGCTTGCGTCGTGCGTGTCCGCGATGACGCCGATTTTCATGGTAGATGGCGGTACGGATGGGGTGGTGAAAACGGTTGGCGACCATGATCTCACTGTCGACGCCGGACCGGGCTCAGGCGAGATCCTCGATGCGGCGAAGGAGTTTCGCATATAAGTCCGGCGCGCAGTACCAGCCGGCATCGACCATCGCGTCGATGGTCTCGCGTGCCTCCTCGGCAGTGATCGCGTCTCGCTTGAGTGATCGAAGCACGAGGTATGCCGTCCCCCGCGTCTCGATCCCCTCGGCGGCGGCCACGTCGCGACCGTACTGTTCGTCCATGACACCGGTCCCGTCCCGGGCTGCTGCCAGCGCGAGGACTGCGGCGTCCGCCTCGCTGAGACTGTCGTTCGCTGCCAGGCGTTCGAAGGAGGCCGTTCGTTCCACCGTCGCGACAGTCAGTACGTCGTCCTCGACGGCGCGCTCGACGCGCCTGGCGTCGGCGTGACCCGCGTCGAGGCCGACCGTGACGACCTCGTCGTAGACGCGTTCTGGAACCAATCGATCGTCTTCGAACTCGGTGAGCATCCCGAGTCGATCGACAGTCGCGAGATAGATCAACGGCGTCGCATCGAAGACGTACATCTCAGAGAGAGTCGATATCGTCCGCTAGGTGATCGTCGGCGACCCAGGTCACGTCCCGTTCCTCGAGCAGACGGGTGAAGTCCCACACCGACATGTCCGCGAGTTCGGCCGCCCGCGAGAAGGAGATATCACCGGCCTCGAATCGTTCGATCGCCCGATCGCGTCGCCAGTCTTCGAGCCCCTCCGCAAGGAGCTTCCGAACGGCCGTACTCCGGTCGAGACGCTCCTCCTCGAGGTACATCTCCAGTTCGTCCTCGAGATCGTCGGGGACGCGCGCCGAAATCGTTCCCATGCCGTTTACTTTGCACACAATATATACGAATCTTTCGACTAGTTGTTTCGAAGGGGGCGACGAAACCGACTGACGAACTCAGTCCGAACGCAGCCCGCTAGCAACCACTCGTTCCCGGAGGACGAGCAGGCCGGGCAACATCGTGACGACGGCAACGAACGCGAAAATGATCGCCAGCCCGGTCACGATGCCGAAGCGCCGGAGCGGTGGCGACAGCGCGAATGCCAGGACGCCGAAGGCCGCAGCCGTCGTCGCCGCGCTCGCGAGCAAGGTCCCGCCGGTGCCGGTGATCGTCCGCCGGAGCGCCTCAGTGAGGGTGTCGCGTTCCGCCCGTTCGGCCATGAAGCGCTCGCCAGCGTGGATGCTGTAGTCCACGCCCAGCCCGATCGCGAGGCTCGTGATGACGGCCGTCTCGCTGTTGAAGGAGATTTCCAGCGCGGCCATCGCGCCGAGCAGCCACGCCAGCGAGACCACGACGGGCGCGAGCACCAGCGCGCCGAGCGACCACGACCCATAGCGCAGGCCGAACAGCCCGGTGGCGAACACCAGGATAACCACCAGCGTCACCGCGAAAGCTTCGACCAGGGTCTCCAGCAGTGCGTCCTGAATCACGGCGGTCGAGACCGGCGCGCCCGTCGCGACGGCAGTGATCTCGGTCGTCTCGGCTTCGATCCCCTCGGCGAACGTCCGCGTGTCGTCGGCGATGGTCTGGGCCGATTCGCTGGAGCGAACCGAGAGCACGAGTCGCGCCGACGTGATCTTGCCGTCATCGGACCGACTCAGGACCTGCGAGGCGGCCGCCTCGTCGGCGTCGAACAGCGCGGCGTAGACCGTATTGACGTTCTCGTCGGGCAGGCCGTCGTCGTTCGCGTCGTTGCGCTCGACAAGCGACGCGAACGTCGCATTGTCGCTTGCGACTGCACGGATCGCGGTGTGGGGACCGTCGAGTGCTGCCCGGCCGTCCGGCCGGAGCTGGATGGAGCTGTCTTCGGGGACTGACCCGGCCGCATCGTCGAGTGTCGACAGGAGTGTCCCCTCGGCCAGTCCGTCCCCACGTATCAACACCTGTGACTGGCCGCCCTCCCCGCGGAGCTGGAAGTTGTCGCTGAGGTACGCGAAGTCATCGGCGATAGTGTAGGTGTCGGGAGCGAGTGGCCCAGGAAGCGACTTGGCCCACTCCGGCGCGTCGGTCGGCAGGAAGTCGGCCTCGTTGAACTCCGTGTCGATGGTCGTCGCGCCGTAGGCCCCGACGGTCCCCAGCAGGAGCGCCACGACGACGATCACCACGGGGGCGCGCATGGTGACCGAGCCGAGTTTCGCGAGGACCGCGTTCGCACTCCCGCCACCGACGCCGAAGGCTGGTTTGGCCCGGCTCCGACCGAGCCGGTTCTCGACGATCGAATCGACTTCGATCTTGAGCGCGGGCAGGAAGACGCCGAAGGCGACGAATGTGGCGAATATCCCGCCGGCACTCAGCACTGCAAAGTCTCGTATCGCCGGCAGTGGACTGACGACGTTCGAAAGGAAGCCGACACCGGTCGAGACAGTCGCCGCCGCGAGCGCTAGGACGACGCTGCCGAGGCCGACCGCCATCGCGGTCCGGATGGATCGGTTCCCGATTTCGGTCGTCTCGCTCGACGAACCGGCCTCAAGCGTCCCCGCGCGGGCCTCCCGGTAGCGCATCACGACGTGGAGGGCGTAGTCGATACTCAGCCCGATCAACAGGAAGGGAACGGCGATCAGGATGACGTTCATCGGGATCGCGAGCCAGCCCATCAGCCCCACGAGCCACGCCAGGACGATCCCGATCCCGACGAACGCAAGCAGGATGTCGAGGACATCGCGGTAGGTGATCCCCAGCACCAGCACGATCAGGGCGAGCGCAAAGGGGGTGATGATCGTGAAGCTGTCGCCCGTGGCCCGCGTGGAGGCGTCGTCCTGGATGCCCTGGCCGAAGACGAACGCGTCGGCGAAGCGGTCCTCGACCATTCTGTCGATCGCCACCTGGGCGTCGTAGGCCACCTGCGGATCGCTATTCTCGCCACTCGCGTCGACCTGGCTGATCAAGGTCAGTCGAGCCTCGGCCCGGGTCTCGCCCGGTTCGTAGTCGCGAGGCAGGAACGCGTAGGGATCGCGTTCCGTCAGCGACGATCCCTCGGGATCGAGCACCCGGGCGAGCAGCTGTTTGACTTGTGTGTCGGTCCGATCTTCGAGAGCCGCGATCTGTTCGGACAGCGACGGCGGCTTGGCGGGCGGCGGTCCACCGTCGGCGGTCGCGTCGGCGTAGACGGCAGCCGTCCCGACGAGGTTCTCGATGCCGATCAGTCCTGGCTCGGCGAGCGTTTCGCTGATCGAGTCGTCGGTTCTGACGGTCTGCTGCAATCGAAGTCCCTCGAGCAACGAGTCTCTCGTGAGAACGTCCCCGCCCTCGTCGCGAACGACGAGCTGTGCGGCGATCCCCTCGTTGCCCCCGTAGTTCTCCCGGACGAACGCGGCGGCGTCGGTCTCTGCGGTGTCGACCTGGAACTGGCCGACGCCGGCACTCCCCGTTTCGCCGACCGTCGTCCCAGCCGCGACGAGGATCGTCAGTGCCAGGACGGCGAGGACGACGAGTTTGCTGTGAGTGGCGATCCAATCCGCGTACCGGCGAGATAGCTTCCCTGTCATCGTGGGTAGTTCCGTGTTCGGCTGCGCGCCGGTCGATCCGCGTCGAGCACACCGGCTGGGTCCATAGGATGGGGTATCGGGACTATGGCTTAAGTGTTTGTAGAATCCTACTATATTTACTGATAGAGCGAACGGAGAAGGCAACGGGGATATGACCCCATCGGTTATAGCGAGCACACACGACGGCCACGAACCATGACTGAACAGGACGTCCTCGACTCCCTGGAGACGCTCGGACTGTCGAACTACGAGGCCCAGGTGTTCCTCGCGTTGCAGCGACTCGGCACCGGGACGGCCCAAGACGTCAGCGACGTCTCGGACGTGCCGCGGTCGCAGGTCTACGGGGCCGCCGAGGACTTGGCCGAGAAGGGGCTGGTCGAAGTGGTCGAAGCCTCGCCGAAAGCCTATCGCTCGGTCACGCTGGCGACCGCCCGCGACGTTCTCACCGAGCGCCTGGAACGCGAGCGAACGCGTGCCTTCGAACACCTCGAGTCGATCCGCACGCAGGACGACGAACGCGATGCGAGCGGGGACGTCTCGACGCTTCGGGGCCGGCAGTCGATCGACGACCGCGTCGCCGCCCTCGTCGAGCGCGCGGCGGGGGCGGTCGTCTTCGTCGCCCCCACGGCCGACTCGCTGACCGACGATATCGTGACCGCACTCGCGGAGAAGGCTGCCAGCGGCGTCTCGGTCACCGTCGTCACGGCCGATCCCGCGCTCCGTGCACGATTCCCGGACGCCGTCTCCGTGTTCGTCATGTCCGAGGACAACCCCGCCGACTTCGCCGGTCGTGCGCTGATGGTCGACGACCGGAGCGTCCTGCTCGCCGTCGAGACCGACGAGGGGCCGCTCGGCGAGGAGGCGATGTGGACCGGCAACTCACGTATCGGCCGCATCCTCGCCGAGTTCATGCGATCGGGGATGGAGTCCGGGAGAGAGCGGCAGTAGCTCCGTCGCGACGGCTGTACGATCGGCACCGCGTGTCATAGCAAGTTTCGCGCGCTCTCCCTATCCAGGCCTTGTCAAGACTTCCGTGCAAGATACAACGCGCATATTCAGCAGTGACTCTCTGGCATTCGTTGGGCTGCCGAATCGGTCAGTAGAGCGGTTGGTCCTATTCATGATGGTTTCTTAGGGGTGGCCAGTCTGAATTCAGGAAGTAATCACAGCGTCAGTTATTTTGTACCCGGATTCTATAAGCCAAACAAGACGAATGTCCGAGTCGCCACCGGCGGATGATGAGTTCGGTGACTTGGGGCCGCCGGAGTATCTTCTGTATCGGGTGGCTGCGGAACGTCACGAGCAGGACGGCCGTGAGACGGGGCGGACCCGCATCCACAAACTTTGCTGTTTAGCTGATCGGCTGTTAGCGCAGGAATACGACCGGGAAGTCGGTCTGCCGAAGTACTGGTACAAGTACGGCCGGACCATCTCCGAAGCTCATCTGAATTCAGCGGTCACGTACAGGCCCAACGCGAATCACTTCGGTGGACAGGCGTACTATCCGGCCGAGCAAGTCAATGAATCCGACTTCGACCACCTGTCGGAAGACCTCAAAGACGACATATACAACGCGGTTCAATCTGTAGTCACTGAACACGGCGACAAAACAGCTGAGGAACTGGAAGAGTATCAGTATCAGAACTTTGCGCCCGACGATTTCGTTATCGCATATGCTGATTTGCGGTGGTACTTAAACACGGTTTCCCAAGACGAAGATCAGCACAGGCTGAGTCAATTCGTCACCCCCGATGAGAAGACCCACATCGAAGAGCTCCTGGATGAGATGCTGGCGAATTTCGACGCGGAGCGTTACTCGGAAATCCACGAAATCTACCTTGATTGGGACGACACGATACGCCTGTTGGTCGATATCGGGCGAAGCCCGAGAGAACTCCATGACTTCACAGAGGCCTTCATCGAAGGGGCCACACGAATCATTCTCCGATTCGAGGAACACTCGAATATTGATTCAGAGGCGCTCGAAGACTGGCGTGAAGAGAAGGAAAAAGTGCGCAGAGATCTCCAAAGCCGGGTAACACAGAAGCGGAAGAGAGCCCTCTCAGAAAGACAGTCCACCTCGGCTTTGGACAGCGTCGCTGATTCGTACAATATGACTATTTCTGAGGAGCTAGACGAACTATAGAATGGCGGACAACGCCTTCCTTGACAAGGGAGTCATCCTCGGTTTCTGTTTCTTTACTGATCCCCACCACAGAGAATGTAGGAGGTACTTGTTTAATGGCGACACAGAGTATTTCGTTACGGAACAGGTTGAGAATATCTTCCGAAATGCGAAGGACTCAATTATCGATGAGCACCGGAGCCAGGTTCTCCGGAACATCCAACAGGTGAAGGTCAATTACCAGGGGGAACTAAGTGAGAGTGATATCGAGGAGATTCAGTCGGAAATTGACCGGGATGAAAATTCGGCATGGAGGTATTTAGAGGATTTCTACGACGATAAAGCCGGAAGAGGTGTCTACGAGGTCACTGATGAATTGCGGGAGGTGATTCGTGAGATGGAACAGCGAGCCGAGGCGCGAAAGGAGACGCTCTACGCAACGTTCCAAGGCTGGCTGAGGATTAGTTCGCACGAATCGGTACAGGACGAATTGACTCAGCTCCGGGCTCAAGACGAGGAAGATTTCTGGATTGTAATCGACGCTCACGATGTCGCCGCAAACATGCCGGGAGAAACAGAGCTAGCGACAACCAATCCAGCAGAGTTCGCTGATGACCAGATCAAAGAGGAAGTTTTGGGAGCAACAGCCATCGATAGTATCCAATTAGTGTTTGTTTCGAGAGACTATTCGCCATCGGCACTCAGGAGTAATTCCAGTGATGGCAGCGCCCCGGCGAACGTATCTGGAGACGGTGCCTGATCACTTCAAGAACCGAGTCCATAACGCGATCCTCGCTGAATTTCGGTGATAGGAGCGAGCTAAGTGCGCAGGCACACAGAGCAGCTGGTTCATCAAGATCGGTGTGATATCAACAATAGTCGACTGCTAACTACATCCTCTATATCTCTCACAGCCTTCTGTAAGTATTTCTAAACTGGTATTTTCACGCCTGGTGGCACCGCAGTCGATCGGGAGTAGCTGTTTCTATGACACGGTACGATCGGCACCCACGACGAAAGCAGGCGACAGCCCGCTTCTCGAAATCGCGTTCGAACGCTCGCTCCGTCAGGAGCAGGTGGGTTACGTCGCCTGCTCGATCAGCACTTCGGCGGCTTCGAGTTCCTGGCCGGTGAGCGCGTTCAAGTACGCGCCGCCGGCGATCGAGATGTGATCGTAGTCGTCCTCGCTGAGTCCGTACATCGAGAGCGTCCGGGCGGTGTCGCCGCCGCCGACCACCGAGAAGCAGTCGGTGCGGCCGATGGCCTCGATGAGTTCGACCGTGCCGTCGGCGAAGCGCTCGTCCTCGAAGACGCCGACTGCGCCCTTCACGAAGACGGCCTCGCTCTCCTCGATGATCGGCACGTACGCCTCGATGGTGTCGTGGCCGATGTCGAGGTAGCCCGTGTCTTTCTCGTCGATGTCCTCAAGGGCGATCTCGGCGCGTTCGCCGTCATCGTCCTCGTAGGCGAAGTCAGTGGGCAGTTCGAACTCGTCGCGACGGTTCGCGACGAGGTCCTCGAGGGTGTCCTTGGTTTCCTCCCACTGGCCGTCGAGCAGATCCATGTCGCCGACGTCCATGCCGACCGGGTGGCCCTCCGCGCGGAGGAACAGTTCACCCGGCAGGCCGCCGATGAGGAACGTGTCGATGGCGTCGCCCAGATTGTTGACGACGCTGATGACGTCCTCGCTTTTGTTGCCGCCCAGGACCATCGTGACCTGGCCCTCGGTCTCGCGGGCGCGCTCGGCGACGCCGGTGTTGTACTCGTACTCGGCTTCCATCACGCGGCCCGCGTAGGCCGGCAGTTCCAGCGCGAACCCGACCGTCGAGGCGTGGGCGCGGTGGGCCGCCGAGTAGGCGTCGTTGACGAAGGCGTCGAAATACGGCGACAGCGTCTGGACGAAGTCGCTCTTTGCGTGTTCCTCGGGGGCCTTCTCGGGCAGTTCGTCGTCGGCCATCCGGGTGTTCTCGAGCAGGAGAATCTCGCCCGCTTCGAGGCCCTCGATGGCCGCGATGGCGTCGTCGCCGTAGATGTCCTCAACGAAGTTGATCGGCTTGCCGACGTACTCTTCGAGAATTTCGGCGTGCTGGTCGAGGGAAACGAAGTCGTCGCGGCCGGGCCGGCCCTGGTGGGCCATCAGGACAACCTTGTTGTCCCGATCGGCGAGTTCGCGAACCGTTTCGGCGTAGCGGTCGAATCGGTGGTTGTCCTGGACGACGCCGTCCTCGACCGGCGAGTTGAGGTCGACGCGGACCAGGACGCGCTGTCCATCTGCAAGGTCATCAAGTGTGTTGAATGCAGCCATGATTGGTGCGTGTTGTATGCTGAAGAAATTGCGGCCCTGTACACGACGTGGGATCCGGTGATCAGACGATGTCTTCGGCCAGCCGCATCATCTGGGACGTGTAGCCCATCTCGTTGTCGTACCAGGCGAAGATCTTCGCGAGCTTGCCACCCTGGACCGTCGAGGTCTTGCCCAGGTCGACGACCGAGCCGAACTGCTGGCCCACGATGTCACGCGAGACGATCGGGTCGTCGGTGACGCCCATCGAGCCTTCGAGTTCGCCGGCCGCGTACTCCTCGAAGGCGGCGTTGATCTCATCGACGTCCGGGTTGCCGGGCAGGTCGACGACGATCTCGGTGATCGAACCGCTCGGGACCGGGACGCGGATCGCCATCGCCTCGAACTTGCCTTCGAGCTCGGGCAGGATGTCGGGCGTCGCGGTCGACGCGCCGGTCGTCGTCGGGACGATGTTCTCGGCGGCTGCGCGACCACGCCGGGTCTTGGACTTGGGACCGTCGACGATGGCCTGGCTGCCCGTGTAGGCGTGGATCGTGGTCATCTCGGCAGCGTCGACGCCGAACTCCTCCAGCAGGACGTGCATCGGCGGCGAGACGCTGTTGGTCGTACAGGAGGCGGCGGAGACGACGTCCTCGCCGTCGTACTCGTCGTCGTTGACGCCGTAGACGAACTGCGGGACGGGCTTGTCGCCCTTCGGCGGGGCGGAGATCAGCGCCTTCTCCGCGCCGGCGTCGAGGTGGGCACTGGCCTCGTCCTTCGTTCGGAAGATACCCGTCGACTCGATCGCGACGTCAACATCGAGGTCGTCCCAGGGGAGTTCCTCGGGGTTCTGGATGTTGAGTAGATCGATATCGTTGCCGTCGACGACCAGCGAGTCCCCCTCGAGGGAGACATCGTAGGGGAGGGTGCCCAACGCGCTGTCGTATTTCGTGAGATACTCCATCTTCTCGAAGTCCATTACGTCGTTGATACCGACGATCTGGACGTCGTCGTTCTCCAGGGCTGCACGAAGGGTACAACGGCCGATTCGACCGTAACCGTTGATCCCGATGCGGACCGGATCGCTTGCACTCATAGTTATCTAACTCCAATCGAAAGATGGGTCAGTATTGAGTAAATGTTTTTCGATATACGGCTGTGAAGGACGAGACTCTCACGATTGTGTGGCGTGAAGGATGTATATATCACTATATTCGTGAACAAATCTACGAACGTGCAATCGGCCTCACGGGGAGAGAGCCCGGCCGATATTTCGGCTGTCAGAAGGCTTTTGACACGCTCTCTCCTATCTATCGGTATGCGACGAGACGATCGTGACGACCCGTTTGACGATTTCTTCGCAGAGCTAGAGCGGATGATGAACGACATGATGAGCGGCGAGTTCGACATGCACGTCGAACGGCGTGACCCTGAGGCACCCGGCCAGTCGACCGGGATTCACTTCGACGTCTACGAGGAAGACGACCAGCTCCGCGTCGTCGCGGACCTCCCCGGCGTCGAAAAGGACGCGATCGATCTCAAGTGCGACGGCGAACAACTCACCATCGACGCGGCCGGCACCCAGCGTGAGTACCACGATCGGGTCGACCTGCCCGCGCGCGTCGACGAACACACCGCCGACGCCAGCTACAACAACGGCATTCTCGAGGTCAGCTTCGAGACCAGCGGCCACTCGGCCGACATCGACCTCTCGTAGGGATTCCGGTCAAACCGTCTCGTTCTCGGACGGCAGTCGCGGTCCGCGTTCGCTACTCGCTTCGAAAATAGGGGGGAGTCGATCACTCGCGCCACTCGTAGCCACAGGAACTGCACTCGTAGTACCGCCAGTCCGTGCCGCCGGGCACCGCCTGCTGATCGACTTTCGTCCGATCTTCGCTCCCACACGCCGGGCACCGATGTAGCTGTAAGGCTGACATGGTACCTGACGTATTGTACCTGTTTAATAATAGTATTTTTGTAGGGATACATTACCTGTTGGATACAATAGAGTTGTACCGTGAGGTATTACTCTACCCTCTTGATGTGGTTGTTAATAACATGCAACCCATTCGGGACCTAACCATAATATTTCTATCATGACTTGAGACGGAGTCTCTCTCGTGAATTACTGCTGTCCGTCGGTTCGAGCGGTGCGTCGTATCACCGTCGCAAGGTGCTCCCAAAACCCCTCGGCGTAGTGCTCGGCATCGATCGTCGGCCGCGCGTTGGTTTCGGTTACCAGGGTGCGATCCTCCGTCACCAGTAGATCGACCCCGAGCAGCGGAATGCCCAGGACGGTAGCGACACGTTCGGCCACCGCTTTGTGTTCGTCGGACAGGTCGACCCGCGTGGGCGTCGCGCCGTGATGGACGTTGTGTTTCCAGTGGTGCCGCCCCGCCGTCTCTGGCATGCGCCGTTCGACCGCGCCGACGTACTCGCCATCCAGAACCATCACGCGATAATCGCGGGCGTCCGGGACGTACTCCTGGAGGAGAAACGACTGGTCACCCGTCGCGCGGTAGTCGTGCACCAGATCGAGGTAGTCGGCGATCCCCAGAAACGAGTCGAGATCATGCGCGAGGGTAACTCCGGTACCGCGAGACGTGGAATTCGGCTTGACGACGACCGGTGGATCGAAGCGCTCGAACGCCGCGACGAGCTCCGCCCGGTCGACCGGGTCCGAGATCAGCACCGTCTCGGGAACCGGAATCCCGGCGTCGGCCAGTCGTTGCAGCGTCCCGGCCTTGTTTCGGGATCGAAGGACCGCTTCCCGACCGTTGAGCCACGGGACCGACAGCGCCGCGGCGGCCACACCGCCTTCCATGAGTCGCGACGGGAAGACGTAGCCGACGTCGACATCGGGGAACGGATCCTCGCCGAGTGGGATCGTCCGCTCGCTCGTCTGGAGGGCGATGACTTCGATCCCATGTGCGTCGAGTGATCCCCGGAGTCGTTCGTAGGATTCGGCCTGGGTCGCGACCGCGAGCCGGAGCATACGCTCTCTGGGGGGTGCAATCCGGAAAACTGTTCGGTCCGGCCTCAGGCGATCAGGAGCTCTTCGCCGCGCTCGACCTTGATCCGGCAGGGCGGCGTGATCTTGTTGTACGCACGTCGGAAGGCTTCCTTGACGGCCTCGGCCTGCTCGACGTCACAGTAGGCGGTGAACAGTCGTTCGCCGGCCTGGACGCGGGCGGCCGTGCCGACGATCTTGCCGAAGGACTGTCGCATCCCGTCGGACACACGGTCGGCCCCCGCACCGGTCGCCTGTTTGTTCTCCCGGATGACCTGGTGGGGGAACTTCCGCAGCGTCATCGTGTAGTTGCCCTCGCCGAGCTCCTTGATCAGGTGTCGGTTCGCCGAGAGCCGGGAGGCCTCCATCGAGCCGTGCCGAAGCTGGACAGTCTCCTCGACGACCAGTGAGATCTGGACAGGATAGTCCTCGGGGTCGGCGTTCGTGTCGCCCATCTGGTGCTGTGCGATCTTCGAGCCGGGGATGCCGGTGATATATTCGCGCCGGGTATACGACGGCTTGTCGATGTCACGGTACATCGACGCAGGTTTCTCGGACATGAGTTCTCTTGGCCGAAGAGAGGGAAAGCGTTCAAATAAGGGCTTCGAAGCCCGGCGGGGAGACGCCGGAGCCTCACCACGAAGCGGTAACATCGACGTCACTGCGACGTTTTTCTGTACCGCCCCCGTATCGGTGGCTACGATGAATATGCTCGTCGACGGGGAGTGGCGCACCGACGCCTACCAGACAACCAACGAGGATGGCGCGTTCGAACGCGGGACGACTTCCTTTCGGGATCGTATCGAGGACGATCCGGACGCGCGGTTCCAGCCCGAGGCCGGCAGGTATCACCTCTACGTTTGCCGGGCCTGTCCCTGGGCCCACCGGACGCTGGTCACACGCGCGCTGAAGGGGCTTGAAGACGCGATCACGGTCGACTACGTCGACCCCTACCGCGGCGAGGACGGCTGGCAGTTCACCCCCGAGAAGGACGGCTGTACGCCGGACACGGTCAACGGGAGCGACTACCTCCGGGAGGTCTACGTCGAGGCCGACCCCGACATGACCGGCCGGGTGACTGTCCCAGTTCTCTGGGACAAACAGGAGGAGACGATCGTCAACAACGAATCCGCCGAAATCATGCGGATGCTCGACACCGAATTCGACGATGTCGCCGAGCACGACGTCGATCTCTATCCCGAGGGCTACCAGGAGGACATCGACGAAATCATCGAGGCCATCTACGAGCCGATCAACAACGGCGTCTACAAGGCCGGATTCGCCGACTCCCAGGCCGCCTACGACGAGGCGGTCGAGGAGCTGTTCGACGCCCTCGATCACTGGGACTCGGTGCTCGAAGACCAGCGCTACCTCGCCGGCGATCGACTGACCGAAGCCGATATCGCGATGTTCACCACGCTGGTGCGCTTCGACGAGGTCTATCACACGCACTTCATGTGCAACCACAAGCTGATCGCCGAATACGACAACCTCTGGCCGTACCTGCGGGATGTTTATACGACGGATGGCGTCGCCGAGACAGTGGACATCGACCACATCAAAGAGCACTACTACACGACCCACCCGGACGTCAGCCCCAAGCGGATCGTGCCCAAAGGACCCGCTCCCGACTTTGAGGCACCCCACGACCGGGACGAACTTCCCGGCGGGCCGCCCGCTGATCTGGTCTGAACGACCCACGACCCAGAAACAGCATTATTTTACAAGAACGTCCATGGTTCTGGACGGATGCTGATTTCCTGCCGTGAATCGTTGACAACAGGACACCGTATATAAACGAATGGTGCGAACATCTTCGACCGCGTTCCCGGACAGCGGGGAGTTACTGGACCGTGTTTATACGAGGGACTGCCAGTTGTTCGTGTATGATGGACTGCCTGCAGTGCGAGCAGACGTTAGACGGCGGGTGTACGACCGCCGGCGTGTGCGGCAAGGACCCGAATCTGGACAGTTTACAGGAGACGATGATCCTGGGGGCGAAAGGCGTCTCCGCGTACGCCCACCACGCCCGCGAGATGGGATACGTCGACGAGAGCGTCGACGCGACCGTCCATGAGACGTTGTTCCACACACTGACAAACGTCAACTTCGACATGGACGAGACCATCGGCCAGGCCCTGGACCTGGGGTCGGCCGCCATCGACGCGATGGAGTTGCTCGACGACGCCCACACCGAAACGCTCGGCACCCCCGAACCCGCCGAAGTGCCCGAGAACCAGGTTGCGGGCAAGTCGATCGTCGTCACCGGTCACGACCTCTACGCCCTGAAGGAGCTGCTCGAACAGTCCGAGGGCGAAGGCGTCAACGTCTACACCCACTCGGAGATGCTGCCCGGCCACGGCTACCCCGAACTTGCGAAGTACGACCACCTCAAGGGCAACGTCGGGGAAGCGTGGTTCGACCAGCAGGACCTCTTCCGTGAGTTCCCCGGGGCGATCGTCGGGACCTCGAACTGCCTGATGCCGCCGTCCGGCAGTTACGCCGATCGGTTCTACACGACGACAGTCGCGGGCCTGGAGGAGGCAACCCACCTCGAAGACGGCGACTTCTCGCCGGTCATCGAACACGCCAAGGAACTCCCCGAACCGGACGCTGGGGAGTGGAACAGCGACGAAACCCTCTCGACGGGCTTCTACCACGAGACCGTCCTCGACATGGCCCCCCAGATCGTCGAGGCCGTCGAGGAAGGCAAGCTCCGGCACTTCTTCGTCATCGCGGGCTGTGACGCGCCGACCGACGGCCGGGAGTACTACCGCGAACTCGCAAAGAGCGTGCCCGACGACTGCGTCGTACTCACCACCGGGTGTGGCAAGTTCCGGTTCAACGATCTGGAATACGGCACGGTGCCCGGCACGGAGATCCCCCGCTTCATCGATCTGGGGCAGTGTAACAACTCCATCTCGACGGTCAAGATCGCGGCAGCGCTGGCGGAGGCCTTCGACTGTAGCGTCAACGATCTGCCCGTCAGCATCGTCCTCTCGTGGTTCGAGCAGAAAGCCGTCGCGGTCCTGCTCGGGCTGTTCGACCTGGGCATTCAGAACGTGCGCATCGGCCCGACGATCCCGGAATGGCTGACACCGGATGTCGTCGAGATTCTCAACGACGAGTTCGGGCTTCAGGCGATCGGCGATCCCGAAGAGGACCTCGCCGAGATGCTCGGCGAACCAGTCTAACCGCTGCTGTTCGTCGGGAACGTACGGTTGACACTCGAAGGAAACGGCCGAGGGGCCGAAAGGAACGGAAAGGAGATCGACGGAGGGATGATCGCAGGCGGGGCGGTTTCGACGAAGTATCGAGCGGTTCGCGGCGTTGGACTGTTTTCTCGGAAATCACCCGATGACCGAGGACAGCTGTTCGCGCCACTCGTTGAGTTCCTCGATCTCGCTTTCGACGCTGTCGAGTCGATCGGCCAGGTCGCCGTCCTCACCGAGTTGGTCTGACATCGCTTCGACCTCCTCGCGCAACCCATCGACCTCCTCGTCGAGGCTATCGACCGTCTCGTCGATAGAGTCGACCTCCTCGTCGAGTTCCGAAACGGTTTCGGCGTTCGAGGAAGCCGTCTGTTCGACCGAGTCGACGTCACCGGACATCGAATTGAGTTCGTTGCGCACGCCGTCGAGTTCGCCCTGGAACTCCTCGAGTCGGCCCTGGAACTCCTCGATGAGTTCCTCGCCCTGGCCGTTCTCCTCCAAGAACTCCTCGAGAGCTGTCGTATAGGCGGCGAGGTCGCTCATCTCGCTCTGGAGGTGCTGAATTCTGGCATCGACGGCACTTCCGTCGGTATCGCCACCGCCTCCGCCGAGATCGAGCTCCTGTTTGAGAACCCTGAGCGCCGCGTCATCGACAGCATCCTGGCGGATTTCCGCGGCGAGCGTCTTGGCGACCGATCCGGGCTGGACCTGGCCGACCTCATCGTCGCCGCCCTCGCCGTCAGTCGAGTCCGCATCGGCCGTCTCGCCGGAGTCGTTCGGATCGGCGAGGTTGAGCGTCTCGATCTCCTCGTCGTCGGTCTCTTCGAGGCCCGGGACGCTCTCGCTGTCGCCGGCGATGACGTCACGAACCACGTCGGTACTGGCGTCGTCGACCAGATCACCCTCGTCCTCGAGGGGCGGATCGACGGATTCGATCTCCGGTTCGGTGAGGAACTTCTCGACGTCGTCGGTCCCTGTCGCGCGAATCCCGTACACGGTCGTGTACTCCGAGTCGGTGTCGATCTCCCGTTCGAAGGTGATCTCGTCATCATCGATCGTCCAGTATTCGCTCCCGTACTCGGGGTGGAACCCGAGGTCCTCGACGGCCACGTCTTCCGGCACGTCGTCCCGCAGCCGCACCGTGACGGGCTCGATTCGTTGAGACTGGATCCGAAACGCGATCGCCGGCACCGGGAACTCGTCGGCTTCGAACTGTTTGACCACGGTGACCCCCTCGTCCGACACCGTCACCGCCTCGTACGCCTGCGTGTTGCTCATACCCATATGTGGGTTAACCAACCGTATTAAAGTTACTTCCGGCTCGGGAAGACCTATCCTTCATATTACATATCGATCCGATCACCGATCTCGACGATATCCAGCCGTTTCGGGTAGGGAAACGACCGGACGTGATCGTACAGCGCCGTTGGATCTGCCGTCATCCCCTTCCACATGTCCCAGTGGCTGGGCAACAGCGCATCAAGCTGGAGTTCGTTGGCGGCTTCGACGATCATGTTCTCGTCGTTATACCATCGCGTGCGCACGGGCTCCTCGCCGATCGCGTCGGGCACCATCCCGACGCTGCCAAACGCCAGCACGCCCAGGTCGATGTCGAACCGTCCGCCGACCGACTCGAAGGCACCCGGGCGAGCGTCCCCGCCATGGAAGAACGTCCCCGCCTCGTGTTGGATGACATAGGAAACGGGTTCCTCGGCGTCCGGATCGTTCGCGTCCGCGACGTGGATGGTAAACTCACCGACCTCGATTTCGTCCCCGATCGACACCGAGGACAGCTGGTCGTCGGCCACGTCCCACTCGTCGGTCCATCCCTCCGCGTCCGTCACAGCGAGACTCGCATCGGGCGCGAAGAACTCCGCCCCTGTCTCGGCGAGAATCGGGGCTTGACTCCGGCCGTGAACGTGATCGACGTGGTCGTGGGTTGCCAGAACCGCATCGGCCGCGCGGACGTCCCGGGGATCAAACGGGACCGGAATCATCCGCACCGTCCGGGGTGGATCGCCCGTCCCGAGGTACGGGTCGATGAAGATCGTCGTCCCGCCGGCACCCTTCAGAACGAAGCCATTGCAACCCAGATACCAGATCGCGACGCCGTCCGGAGTCGTACTTTCGATGGCAGCCGGCAGCCACTCGCCCCAGTCTGAGGAGACCATACCTGAATTTCCGGGGCCACCCGAGTAAGCGTTTGTGGAGCGAGCCGCTCGCGGTTATCGCTCGTCGAGCGGCACCCACCCGCGGTCGTGCTCGCCGACGAATTCGCTCCGCGGGCGGATCAGCCGGTTGTCCTCGAGTTGTTCGAGACAGTGCGCGCTCCAGCCGGCGACCCGCGAGATCGCGAACGTCGGCGTGAACAGTTCCGGCGGAATCCCGACACCGTGGAGCAGGACGGCGGTGTAGAACTCGACGTTCGTCTCCAGGTCCAGGTCGGGGCGGTGCTCGGCCAGGAGGTCGGTCGCGACGTCCTCGATTGCTTTGGCCGCGGCGAAGAAATCGTCCTCACCCTCGTAAAATGACGCGGCGGCGTCCTCTAAGACTGCCGCTCGCGGGTCGCGCGCGCCGTACACCCGGTGGCCAAAGCCCATCAGTCGTTCCCCGGCTTCGAGCCGCGCCCCGAGTTCGCCGCGGACATCCTCGCTCTCCTCTAGCGATTCGAGCATCTCCAGAACCAGGTCCGGCGCACCGCCGTGGAGGTCCCCCCGCAGCGCGCCGATCGCCCCGGTGATCGCCGAGACCAGCTCGGACTCCGTCGAGACGATCGTTCGCGCGGTGAACGTCGAAGCGTTGAGGCCGTGATCGACGACGGTAGAGAGGTACGTCTCCAGGCCCGCGACCTGGGCATCGGTCGGCTCCTCGCCGGTCAGCATGTAGAGATAGTTGGCGGCGTGGCCGAGATCGAGCCGTGGTTCGAGCGGTTCCTGGCCCTGGAGCACGCGCCAGTAGGTCGCCGTGATCGTCGGCAGCCGGGCGATCAACCGGAGGGCGTCGGCCTCGGGATCGTTCGGCTCGACCGCCGTGGCTGTCGCCGCGCCCATCCGGAGGGCGGCCATCGGCCCGGCCCCGCGCTGGGCGGCCGCGACGACGGCATCGTGGCAGGGTTCCGGCAGCGTCCGGTACGAACACAGCCGATCCTCGAAGGATTGCAGTTCCTCGGCGTCCGGCAGGCGATCGTGCAACAGCAGATAGACTGTCTCGGGGTAGGTCGCGTTCGCCGCCAGGTCTGCGACTGGGTACCCCGCGATCCACAGCTGGCCGGCCTCGCCGTCGATGTCGCTCAGCCGCGTTTCGGTGACCGTCACGTCCGCCAGTCCGCGGTGTATCTCCTCGTCACTCATTGCCCGCCTCTACTGGCCCGGGGGGTAAAACTGTGGGCGACTCGCGGTTGCCCCCAGCGGAGTTGGCTTCGAAGACGGACCAATCATAGCAAGGATTATCGCCCCCGCGGTCCGGAAACCGTGTATGCCCGATTTCTCTCATCGCGTCGAGCAGGTTTCGATTTCAGGTATCCGCGAAGTCTTCGAGGCAGCCAGCGAGGACGCGATCAACCTCGGGCTTGGCCAACCGGATTTCCCCGCGCCGGAACACGCCCGCGAGGCAGCCGTCGAAGCCATCCGCGCCGGTGACGCTGACGGTTATACATCCAACAAGGGCACGCTGGAACTTCGGGAGGCCATCGCCGCAAAACACGCCCGTGACAACGACCTCGACGTCGATCCCGGCAACGTCATCGCCACCTCGGGCGGCAGCGAAGCCCTCCACATCGCCCTAGAAGCCCACGTAGATGCCGACGAGGAAGTCATCTATCCCGATCCGGGCTTTGTCTCCTACGAGGCACTGACCCACCTCGCCGGGGGAACGCCCAGACCAGTCGAACTGCGCGACGATCTGACGCTCGACCCCGCCGACGTCGAGGCAGCAATCACCGACGACACTGCCGCCTTTGTGGTCAACAGCCCCGCCAATCCGACCGGCGCGGTCCAGTCGCCTGCAGACATGCGTGAGTTCGCCCGGATCGCCGACGAACACGACGTGCTCTGTATCTCCGACGAGGTCTACGAACACATCGTCTTCGAGGGCGAGCACCGATCGCCGGCCGAGTTCGCCGAGAGCGACAACGTCGTCGTGATCAACGCCGCCTCGAAGGCTTACTCGATGACCGGCTGGCGACTCGGGTGGGTTACGGGTAGCGACGAGCGCATCGAGCGCATGCTCCGGGTCCATCAGTACGGCCAGGCGTGTGCGAGCGCCCCGGCTCAGTACGCCGCCGAAGCGGCCCTCTCAGGACCACAGGACCGCGTGGGGGAGATGGTCGACGCCTTCGAAGAACGGCGAAACGTCCTGCTCGATGGCCTCGAAGACATGGGACTCCAGACACCGACGCCAAAGGGTGCGTTCTACGCGATGCCGGAAGTTCCCGAGGGGTGGGTCGAGGAAGTGATCGACCGCGGCGTCGTCGTCGTGCCCGGAGCGGCCTTCGGCGATGGCGGCGAGGGATACGCGCGCATCTCCTACGCGACCGACATGGAACAGCTCAAAGAAGCGATCGACGTGATGAGTGCGGCGACGGCAGCCGTTCGGTAGTCTGGAGACGTACCGACCCTCCAGTGACGCTTCTGGGACGCGATCCGGAACGGGACATCGAGAGGCGTCAACGCGGCCGTCCCGACGGATCGACACACAGTTCGCTCCGACCGTGACCCACAAGTAGACAACCCACCTAGACAATCACGTACAATCATGGGACGTGCTCACAGCCGGCGAGTGCCCGGGTGCTGTTTCGCCACGACGTCATCCCTGCAAGGTGTAGAGACCATGGCAGGACGGAATCAATACACGCCCAGTTCGGACGGGGCCGGAGACAGCCCTGCAGCCAGAACCGTCGAACCCTATCAATGACTGATATCGAATCGACACCGACTGAGACACAGCGGGATCTCGACGTCGACGACGTCGGCGGGATCGCCGACGACGTCATCGAAAACGTCGAACGCGTCATCGTGGGGCATCCAGACGCCATCGAGCATATTCTCACCGCGCTGTTTGCACGCGGACACGTCTTGCTCGAGGACGTTCCCGGCGTCGGCAAGACGATGCTGTCGCGTGCGATCGCGGCGTCGTTCGACTGCTCGTTCAAGCGCGTCCAGTTCACCCCGGACTTGCTCCCATCGGACGTGACGGGGGCAAACGTCTACAACCAGAAGACCCAGACCTTCGAGTTCCGGTCCGGGCCGATCTTTGCCAACGTTGTCCTGGGTGACGAGATCAATCGCGCACCCCCCAAGACCCAGAGCGCACTCCTTGAAGCCATGGAGGAGGGCCAGGTGACCATCGACGGCGAGACCCATTCCGTCCCCGATCCGTTCGCCGTCATCGCCACCCAGAACACGGTCGAACGCGACCGGACCTACGACCTGCCGATGGCCGAACTCGATCGGTTCATGAAGAAGTTGGAGCTGGGCTACCCGACTGCCGGCGACGAGTCCGAGATGCTCGAAAACGTCGTCGGCACCCACCCGATCGAGGCTGTCGAGCCCGTTGCGTCACTCGCTGACCTCGAAGACATCCGGGCAGTGACTGCGGACGTCACCGTCGAAGAGCCGGTTCGGACCTACGTCACGCGGTTGGCCCGCTTCACACGCAATCACGCCGAACTCGGGGCGAGTCCGCGTGCCTCGGTACTGTTGCTCCGGGCAGCCCAAGGGCGGGCTGTGTTGAACGGCCGGGACTACGTCGTTCCGGATGACGTCCAGACCGAGGCGACAGTCGTATTGCCACACCGGATCCGGAGCGGAGCGGCCGAGAGAACTGCGGCGGATCTGGTCGCGGACGCACTCGAGAACGTCCCCGTCGAGTGAGATGAAATTGACAACGCGCGGTCGAATGGCGGCTGGCATCGTCGTCGCAGCCATCGTCATGGCGTGGCTGTTCGGTGCTCGATCGTTGAACGCCGTGGCCGTCACGGCGCTAGTCGCTGTCATCGCCGCGGTCGCCCAGGTCCGACTGGCCGATCGCCCATCCGCAGAGCACTCGAACCCACCGGCTGGCTTCCCGGGGGACACTCGTGACGTCACCGTGTCGGTCACCGGTACCCAGGGAACCATCGTCGAAGCCAGCGATCCACTGGATTCAGGTCTCTCGAGTGCTGGAAACACGTTTTCGGCAAGCATTCCGTCGACGGTCACCTACGAGGTGACGTTGGCCGAGCGTGGAGTGCAGTCGATCGGTCCACTTTCGGTTCACCTCCGGGACGTGTTCGGACTGGTCACCCAGGAACTCGAGATCGGTGATTCGACGAGGGTTATCGTCTATCCGGAGATATACGATGTCACTGGCTCGACTATCCTCACGGCCGAACTGCAACGCAATCGCCAACCGGAACGCCAGGAGATCGACCAGTTGCGCGAGTACGTCCCTGGCGACCCGTTACGCGACATCGACTGGAAGTCCTCCGCGAAGCGTCTCCCCGACCTCGTCGTCAAAGAGTTCATCGGCCGGGAAACCACGGGAACGATCAAAATCGCCGTCAGCACCGACCGTGACACCGTCGAAGCGGCGACCAGTGCAGTCGGCAGCGTCGGCCTGTTTTTCGCCAGAGCTGGACTCGAGGTGGGCGTGACCCTGCCTGACGGGGAACTCGACCCAGCACTGGGAGAGACCCACCAGGATGAACTGTTGCTATTGCTGGCCGAAACGGGGCCAGGCACGATCGGGGAGCACGACTGGGCAGAGGCCGACGTTCGCATGGTCGGCGAAGACGGATCGGTCACCGTTGACGTCAACGGCCGGGTGACGACCTTCGAAGACATGCGCGGAGCGGACGACAGCGACCAATCACCCTCCGACCACGAGGGACCCGAGACCGCAGCGGTGACAGCCACATGAATATCACTGACCGCAACCCGGACATCGGCTTGTTCCGGGTGCTCGCGCTCGGTGGGGCACTCCTGGTGATCGGCTCGTTCGTCGGCGTCGTCCACGACATCGTCGACGTGATCAGCGATCCGACTGCGCTACAGTTCGTGGTGGTACTGACGTTCGTCGGTTCGACGATCGCCGCACGATATCTCACCGTTCGGAACGCGATCATCGTCGCATTCGTGTTGCTGTCTGGCGGTCTCGGGTGGTACCTCATGGGACTCTCCGGGGCGTCGCTGTGGCCATGGCCACACATCAGGTACACGCTCGCGCTCATGACCGGCAACTCGATCCTCGGGATCGTCAATCTGGAAGCGTGGGTGATGGCCGTGACGCCAGCCCCGATATTTCTGACGTGGTATCTCGCCGTCCGGCGCTGTCACGTCGCGGGCGCCATCGTCGGCGGGGCAACGATGTTGTTTTTCGTCCTCACGGGCGACGCGGGGGCAGATCTGACACTGCTTGGCGTCGTGGGCGTCGTCTCGCTCGTTGGCGCGGGCGAACTTGATCGGCTGGATGCCCCTATCAGCGAAGCGGACGTCGTCGCGACAGTCGTCGCCGTCGCCATCGTCGTCTCCGCGACGATCACCATCGTTCCCGCCGGTGCCGTCTTCGCGTTCTCGCCGGACAGCGGTCTGAGCGGTTCGGCCGCGGGCGGTTCCGGCGGCGGCAGTTCCGCCGACACCCTCGAAGGAAGTCTCATCAGTACGTCCGAGGAGCTGTCGATCCAGGGGAGCCTGGACCTGACGTCCAAACTCAGGTACGCCGTCAGAAGCGACGAGGAAACGTACTGGCGAGTCGGTGCCTACGACCTCTACACCGGTGACGGCTGGGTCAGGCGTGGTGAAACCGGTCCGGTCGACCGACGGCTCGGCTCGCCGCCGGGACGGTCCCGGACTGTCGAGCAAACCTACCGGGCGATCACCAAGATCGGGACGATGCCGGCCGTCTGGCGGCCGAGCGATATCGCGGGACCGGCAGCCGATCTCGCCCGTGGCACCCGGCTGGGTGGCCTGCGACCCAGTCAGATGCTCGCCGCCAACGACACGTATCGAGTGACCAGCGAAATGCCGATTGCTGCGGGGGCGGACCTCCGGGAAGCGGGGACAGCGTATCCCGATTCCATCGCGAACCAGTACCTCCAGCTACCCGACAGTACGCCGGATCGAATCGGTGAGCGAACACAACGCCTGACATCGAACGCCGACAATCCCTACGATACGGCCCGTGTCATCGAACGGTGGCTGGAAACCAACCGTGAGTACTCACTCGACGTCTCGAAGCCGTCCGGGTCGATCGCCGACTCGTTCCTCTTCGAGATGGAACGGGGGTACTGTACGTATTACGCGACGACGATGACCACCATGCTCAGAACGCAGGGCATTCCCGCACGGTTCGTGGTCGGGTACACGTCGGGCCAGCGCGTGGCCGAAGACGAATGGGTCGTCCGCGGCCACAATTCCCACGCCTGGGTCGAAGTGTACTTCCCCGAGGTCGGGTGGATCCGGTTCGATCCGACACCGGCCGGCCCGCGGGAATCGACTGCCCAGCAGGATCTCGACGCAGCTCGTGAAGCCAACGAGTCTAACGTCGACACCAACCGAAGCCAGGACGGCGAGTGGACGCCCACACCGACCGAAACAGAAACCCAGAGCGGGGACAGTCAACAACAAACCTTCGACGAGAGCGACATCTCGATCCCCGAATACTACGCTCCGGACGAGGTAGAACTCAACGGAAGCAACGTCTCCAGTGGCACAGTCACCGAGTTCGCTCGTCCCGGGAACGCACCGGGCTTTGGCACTGCCAACGACAGCCAGGATCGCGAAGACGACTCGGGGCTGCCGATTCCAAGTGTCGAACAGTTCACACTCGGCGCACTCGCGATGCTCGGGTTCGCCGGCGTCGCCCGACGAACCGGGCTGACCCGCCGAACCTATCGGGCAGTCTGGCTCCGATGGCAACCCCGCGAGGACCCCGCGACGGACATCGAACGCGCCTTCGAGCGGCTGGAATGGCTCCTCGAACGGCGTCACCGCAACCGCCAGCCCGGCGAAACCGTTCGGGACTACTTCGAGGCGGTAGACGCCGACGAGCGCGCCTGGCGCGTCGCAACGATCCGGGAACGCTCGCGGTACGCCGGCACCGTCGACCGCGAGGCGGCCGACGAGGCGATCGAACTGGTCGACGAGCTCGTCGGCGAATCGTGATTGAATGTCCGGTCAGTCGCGGTTTCACGCCGGATTGCGTGGTAAATCCCGACAGTGTTTTGTACCAAGATTCCCAACAGCAGATTGTAATGTCGGAAGTCTGCTCGACGTGCGGGTTGCCTGAGGAGCTCTGCGTCTGTGAAGACGTCGCCAAAGAATCCCAGGAAATCAACATCCGCATCGACGAGCGCCGTTACGGGAAAGAGGTAACGATCATCGAAGGGTTCGATCCGAAAGACGTCGACATGGACAGCCTGTCTTCGGACCTCAAATCGAAGTTTGCGTGTGGGGGGACCGTCGAAGACGGCCAGATCGAGCTCCAAGGCAACCACACCGGCCGCGTCGAGGATTTCCTCCGTGATAAGGGCTTCAACGTCGCGTAGCTGATCCTCGGTTCTACCGCGTTTCGCCGGTGACCAGTCATATCTTTCTTCTCGGATAAAACGTGACGGGCCAACTCAACTCCGCAGACCCGTAGCCGAGCCCACAGTCGGTCGCGTGAGGAGTATGTTTATGACGATTGCGGACATACGCTGACAGTGACGGACATCACATGCCGATTCAGCTCGATCCGGACGACGATACAGAGACACCACGGGTCAAGCCGGGGACGAACGCACAGGCACTCCTGGCCGCCCTTCTCGATCACCCGGACATGGGATTCACCCCGAAGGAACTCTCGGAACTCACGGACGTCCCACACACAAGCGTCCACAAGACACTTTCGCGGATGCGAGAACGTGGACTCGTCCGGAAGATCGACTCATACTGGGCGGTCGCCGACGACGTGGCAGCTTCGGAAGTTGCCTCCGCCGTTAGTCTCCAGAGTATTCAGGAAACGTACGGCGACGACGCCTACGGTGACGATGAATGGGTAGCGGACGCCCCCGATCTCGGGGACAACGCGTAGCAATGGCCTACGCCCAGGGAAGCGTGGTCATCGCACCGGCGACGTTCAAGCGCGGACAACGACCGTATCTCGTCGTCTCGAACGCCGATCGACCGTTCTTCGGCGACCGATACACTGTGGCTGTTATCACGTCGACTGAACGCGATGACGCAGTCCCGATTGCGGAACGCTCGCTGACGGAGGGCGAACTCAAGACCTATCCGAGTTACGTCAGTCCGTGGTCGCTACACGTCTTCCCTGAGCAAGACATCGTGAAACGCGTTGCGCAGGTCGATACGGGGACAATGCGAACGGTGGCGGACCGAATTCAGGCGTTCACTCGGGTACTGTGAGGGTCAAATATTCAATCACCGGCGGCTGTAAGGTAATATACTTCTGTTTATATTCACAATAAGCTCGCGGTAGATGCTTGGCTAAACACTAATATGGGGATACATCTAAATCAAAGTAAATGCCTTCGGACAGAAATGACGAGATCGTCGGTTCGGATGCTATTGCGGTAGAAATCTTGGTGGTTACTCTTATTAGTCTAATATTAGGACTATATCCAGCAGACTGGAAATATTTCTGGATATTTCAACTTTCTCCAGCATTTCTTATAACTATTATGATATTACGTAGTATGGCTGGGAAGGCTGACGATCCGAATATTGACTTTATTCAAAAATCCCTCCCATTAAGTTCAAATATTTTACAATTTTCCATGATCGGGGTATTAGTATCTATTACTCTTGGCCTCAATTCCTCAGTTGCGTTCATACCCCCAGCTGGACTATTCTCGATTCTTGCTGTAGCTTTCACAGTATTATTCATATGTGTAAACCAATTGGTTCTTGGTGAATACGTTCGACCATGGAAACAAGTTGTATACCAAGAGACAGAAGATGACTTGGTTGGCGATCTTCTCCGCGGATTCATTGACTTTGCAGAAGAAGAGATTAGCGAGACGGGAAACGATAATCGAACAAGCCGACACTCAATCAAATTCGCCATATATTTCAGTATATTTACAGTCGGTTTAATATTGATCACGCTCCCCGTTTGGGCTATCCTCAGCCTATTCCTTGATCCACTAGTTGCGGTTTTAACTGTATTTTCAGTCCTCATTTTAAGAGATCAAGCTAGATATATTTATTTCAACTACGGTGCAGCGGAAGACTTCTCAGAAATTAGGTTCCCGCTGAAGCAGGAGTTTATCATATCTATTGGAAAAGGAATTCTGATAATTGGAGCACTTGGATATGATCTACAAACAATTTTATAATACTATCACAGAACTATTAATAAATTTTCAGAACCAGAATCATATGCAGAGATAGTGCGCCGGCCGGGAGTGAGCAAACGCGAAGCGTTTGCGATCTACGGGCGGCGCATCGAATGACGACTGAAAGGAGGAATGAGATGCGCCGGCCGGGAATTGAACCCGGGTCGAGAGCTTGGAAGGCTCTTGTCATACCACTAGACCACCGGCGCTCGTTCACTGCGTTCACTCGCGCCGAGCATCGACGGACTCCGTCCGTCTCAACACCGGCGCGCATCACTCGTTTCACTCGTTCGCGCGCCGAGCCTTGCCTCACTTCGTTCGGCAAGACACCGGCGCTCGACTGCAACGGGACGGGCACACTTCGGCCCGTGTCGAACCCGCGTTCGCATCCGGACGTTATCCAGCCCTCGTTAAGGGTGTTTCCTTTCAGTGCGACGCCGGACTAACGGTCCCATAGCAGTTCCCGTTCGAGAGCTCGAACGCATCAAGCGAAAGCTGACTCGCTTCGACATCCGCCTGGAACTCTGCAGGCGCGTAGATATGATAGAATCGCGGGACGGTCTCGCCACCGGGCAGCGTCCACTCGACAGTCGTATCGAAGCCCATCTCGGCATCTGGCGGTGCGTCGAAATTGTCGTGGGTGGTGCTCCAGGCGCTGACGAACGCTTCCCCGTCGGGATCGAGCACCCGCGCGAGTTCGTCCAGGCTTTCGATCCGCGCTTCCCGGGATGGCAGGTGGTGCAGCGTCGCGATGTAGAGAGCCAGATCGACGCGATCGGTCGCTATCGGGAGGTTCGACGCATCACCAAGCAGGAAGCGACCATCCGGGACGCGCTCGGTCGCAGCATCGAGCAGCGACCGACTCGCGTCGACACCGACCACTCGACCGGCGCGCTGCTTTAGGATCTCGACGTGGCGGCCGTTGCCACAGCCGACGTCGAGACCCAGGTCCGCGTCGGCGGCGTCGGCGACGAACGCCTCGACTTCCGGCCACGGGTTCACCCGGGTCTTCGAGAAGTGCGTGCCGATGCGGTCGTACGTTTCACGCACGTCCGCGCGGGAGCGATCCATTTCGATCCTCGATCAGTCGTACTTCTCAGGGTAGGCCTCGGCCAGTAGCTCC
Source organism: Halorhabdus utahensis DSM 12940 (assembly GCF_000023945.1). Taxonomy (NCBI): domain Archaea; kingdom Methanobacteriati; phylum Methanobacteriota; class Halobacteria; order Halobacteriales; family Haloarculaceae; genus Halorhabdus; species Halorhabdus utahensis. The sequence goes on along the minus strand of NC_013158.1, from coordinate 2,596,205 downwards.
GGCTGAGATTCGAGACGTTCCCGAATCGGATCGACAATTTCGCCGATGTACTCGCCGGCGGCGTTCTTGAGATCCTGGGGGTGGAGTTCCTCGCTGACGAAGTCGTCTTCCAGTTGGGCGTAGGTGTCGTAGGTGAGGTTCCCGCCGTATTCTTCAGGGCGCTCGACGACGAAGGCCTCCTCGCGCTCATCGAGAATCGGGAACACGAGGTATCGGACGTACTCCAGGACACCGTTGCCTTCGACCTCGCCCATCGGGCAGTAGGCGTCGCCGATCTTCTCGACGACGGTGTCGGGATCGTCCGTGAGCGCGACCTTCGAGGACTCCTCGGAAGCGCTCATCTTCCCGCCCGTCAGGCCGGAAAGCAGCGGCGCGAAGACGCAGGTCGGGGCCTCGCCGCCGTGTTCGGGCAGGATCTCGCGGGAGAGCATGTAGATCCCACGCTGGTCGATCCCGCCGTAGGCCACGTCGGCGTCGAGAGCGTCGACGTCCAGGGTCTGCATGAGTGGGTAGACCAGTCCACCCAGGTTCGGCGAGTCAGACTCCCGGACGACCTCGCTTGCGGCCCGCTGGGCGCGGGCGATCGTCGTCTCGGCGGTCATCCGCAGGAGTTCGAGGGTGTACTCGGAATCGAGTTCGAAGTCACGTCCGCGCACGAAGGTGATCTGCTCGGGATCGGCCCCGGCGGCCTCGACCATCGCTTCGATTGTTTCCTGGTAATAGGCAGTGCGGGCCTCCAGCAGGTCGAACGGGCTCTTTGCGTCGTCGAGGTGGGCGTGCAGGTCGGCGATCAGCACCGTCACGTCCATCCCGGCGTGCAGGAAGTCGGCGAGTTTCCGGATCGTCGTGAAGTGGCCGATGTGCATCTCGCCGGTCGGGGCGTAGCCGATGTAGACCGACGGCTCCTCGCGGTCCTCGAACAGCTCGCGTAACTCGTCCTCGGTGACGACCTCGGCGGTGTTGCGGGTCGCCAGGTCGACTCGCTCGTCCGTGTCCATACGCGTTCGTCCGGAGTCCGTCCCTAAAACGATTCGTTTCCCGGCTCGACCGGACTGTCGCCCGAGCGCTCACTCGCTCTGCTCTGCAACCCGATTCCGGTGGACGATCCCCTGGTTGTTCGCCGTGTTGGCGACGAAGTTCCGGAAGGCATCGCTCACGTCGAGGTCATCAGCCAGCACCGCGGGTCGGCCCTCGTCGCCGCGTTCGCGGATCTCCGGATCGAGTGGGATCTCGCCCAGGAACGGCATCTGGACCTGCTCGGCGAACTCCCGACCGCCGCCCTCGCCGAAGATGGCATGTTCGCTGCCACAATCGGGGCATTTGAACGAGCTCATGTTTTCGACGATGCCCAGGACGGGCGTGTCGTGCTTGCCGAACATCTCCAGGCCCTTCTTGGCGTCGTCCAGCGCGACACCCTGCGGTGTCGTGACGATCACCGCGCCCGTGACCGGGACGGTCTGGAGGAGTGTGAGCTGGGTGTCGCCGGTGCCCGGCGGGAGGTCGACGACGAGGTAGTCGAGTTCGCCCCACTGGACATCCTCGAACAGCTGAGTCAGGGTCTGGTGGACCATCGGCCCACGCCAGATCACGGGGTCGTCCTCGCCGAGCAGGAAGTCCATGCTCATGAGCTTCATCCCGTGTTTCTCCGGCGGGATGATCTTGTCGTCGTCCGTGGCTTCGGGGCGTTCGTGAGCGTCGAGCATCCGCGGGACGTTCGGTCCGTAGATGTCGGCGTCGAACAGCCCGACGCGAGCGCCCCGATCGGCGAGCCCCGCGGCGAGATTGACTGAAGTCGTACTCTTCCCGACGCCGCCCTTCCCGCTTGCGACAGCGATGACATTCTTGACGCCCGGCAGGATGTCGCCCTCGGTGCCACGGTCGATCGTCGCCGAAAGCTCGACGGCCAGATCCGGTGCGGCGTCGCCGATCACCTCGCGGACGCGGTCGGCGATGGTCGTCTCAGTCGGCGAGAACGGCGCACCCAGCGCGAGGTCGATATGTGCCGTCCCGTTTTCCAACTCGACGTCGTTGACCAGGCCCAACGAGACGATGTCGTCGTCAAGATCCGGGTCCTCGACCGATGCCAGCAGTTCCCGCAGCTCGGCTTCGTCCATACACCGCGGTAGGCTCCGAACGAGCGAAAAGACTTGTGACCCTGCGCGGACGGATCGCCCACAGGGAATTCAGTCGATGATTGGCTCGCCGGCACCGATCGTGAACGTACAGTCGGCCGCCAGTCTGAGGATGGCCCGATCGCCCACGTCGATCGCGCCCAGTTGCCGACCGATCGGATGCTCGCCGAACGAGACCGACGCTCGCGAAGTGGCCGGCCAGGCACCCACGCGACCCCGTAATTTCGTCGGCTCCCGGAGCAATCGGTCGTCTTTCAGCGTGAAATTGTACCCGGAGAGTCGGGCAGGCAGCGTCGGCGGCCGCTGGATCGCGGCCGAGAGCAGGGTCTCCCCATCGGCTCTGACAGTCGCGGTCCGTGTCTTTCCCTCGTCGGTCACGTCGATATCCGCGACGAGCTTTGGGTAGCCCCAGATGTCGACGCCGAAGGCCCGGGCGGGTTCGGTCGTCACCGGAAGCGTCTCGACGTAGCCGCTGACCGCTCGCCGGAGCAATGAGAGCAGCGGTATCGTTCGCGTTCCAGCCTCGACTGCGGGAAAGAGGACGCCGACCTCATCATAGGGCGGAATGGTCTCCTCGCCCACGCGGTCGTACCGGACGACGAGGACGGTCATCGCGGCACTGTCAGCCCGCATCCCAACGGGCGCTATTCCGGCCGGGAGCCGTTGTTCGACGGCCGCCCGATCGGCGGGAAAGACGGCTCCTGCGATCGTCGCCGAGAGGGAGACCGGGAGTTCGAAGGTGTGGCCAGTCGAGACGGTGATCGAGTCGGTCATCCGTCGATCGCCTCCCGAAAGCGTTCGATGGCTGCGAGCGTACGGATCGCTACTCGTTGGCCCAGGTCCTGAACGGGCCGCGGGAGCCAGCGCGTCGCCAGCACCAGCCTGGCCGGCAGGCCGACGGGATACCGGGCAGCCGGATCATCCGCAGTCGCGGCGTCCTGGATCGCCGCCGCGACGCGTTCGGGCGAGACGGCCAGCGGCCCGCCACCGAGCAGTGCTTGCCCTTCGAGTGCGTCGTAGATATCCGCGTACCGGTCTGACCGCTCGAACCCGGACAGGAGATGATCTGACTCGGCACTGAAGTCGGTGTCCACCCAGGCGGGTGCAACCAATGCCACGTCGACGGGCTGATCGGCGACCTCGATCCGGAGAGTGTCGGCCACTCCCTCGATTGCATGTTTTGATCCCGCGTACGCGCCCATGCCGGGCGTGACCACGCGGCCGTGCGTGCTCGAAACGACGACGGCCGTCCCGTCTCGCTCCCGTAGCAAGGGCAGTCCAGTGGTGATGGTCCGGAGTGTCCCGTGGACGTTGACGGCGAACTGCCGGTCGAGGCGCTCCGCCGGCAGGTCCTCGAGCGGCCCCGGCTGACAGTACCCGGCGTTGGCGACCACGCAATCGAGGCCGCCGGCCTCGGCGCTGATCCGGTCGTAAAGCCGGTCGAGTGCGGCACTGTCGGTCACGTCCAGGGTGGCGGTCTCACAGCCGTCGAGGTCCCCGAGTCCGTCGGCGTCGACGTCGACGGCGTAGACCTGCCAGCCGTCGTCGGAGAACTGGCGGGCTGTCGCCCGACCGATCCCGGAGCCAGCGCCGGTAACGAGAACGGTTTCCATCGAGACAGCGATCACAGCCCTGGCCGAAAGTCGTTCCGCTCGAAGCGAGGTCAGTAGCTGACAAAATCACGCTCCGTCACTTTGTTGTTGCCACATGCCGTGACGACCCTCCATCTCCCGCGGTATGCCTCCTCCCTGGCTGCCGGATTGACGCTGCTTCTTGGGGCCATGGATAACGTATACTCGGGTATACGCGAGGGAGACGACAACGGTCACCACCCCTGCCCACACGGCGAGAACCATCGCAAGGACCGGCTCGGCAAGCGTCGGCGAGAGGAGCACGATCGGCGCATGTCCCAGCGTGAGGACGAGGAACAACCCGAGTGCAACGAGTCTCGACTCGGCGAATGCGGTTCGTCCCTGTCTCATCGATCGGTCGAGGACGACAGCGGAAACGACGACGAGAAGCTCAGCCATCAGATACCCACCGAGGACGGCGATGACAAGCTTATACGGCAGGTAGCCGTCGGATAGCAGGAAAGAGACGCCGAAAAGTATCGGGAACGCAAATAGGATAGCCGTGAGCAAAACGGCCGGGAGCGACTCCAGGAAAGCGCCGAGCTGTGCGACGACGGTCCGGTGGCGATCCTCGAAAGTATCCTCGGCCACGACTGCAGCGAGGGCTGCCACCAGTGCGATATCGAGAAACAACACACCCCATCGAAGCAGGTCACCGCCCACGGCGAACAGCTCCACGGGGCTCTGAAGTGCGACCAGTGTCACGCTGCTGGCGACGAGCGCCACCACGAGCAGGAATGGCGACTCACGGAGAACGCTCACTGCCCACCGGAAGGTTGGCAGAACCCGAGGGCCGGGGAGCCGTTGCTGTTCCGTTTCCGTCTCGGATTCGTCGGCTGCCCACTCCACGTCGGTCTCGTGGGTTCCCCACTCCGTTTCGGACCTGTCCTCGGACCACCCACCGTCCGATCCGTCAGGGGACCAATCACTCATATTAGCAAAGATGGCATCACGACGAGCATAAGTTCTGTGATGCATGTTCACATCACGTCGGCGACCCTTTCGTTGCGTTTATATACCGACGACAGGTACGGGAGAGTACGCATCGTGTAGGGGCATTGGCCCCGAGTCCGAGAGGGCGCGAGTACGTGACCGCGAGTCGTGGTAGCCAAGCGGCCCAAGGCGCATGGTTGCTAACCATGTGGCGTAAAGCCTCCGGGGTTCGAATCCCCGCCACGACGTTTCACGAGATCACCACATATGAGCGCAGAAGACCCAGACGCGGCCGAAGTGGAGGACGACGAGGACCTCCGCTATTTCGTCCGCATCGGACAGACGGACCTTGACGGCACGAAGTCCGTTGAACGTGCCCTGACAGACATGAACGGAATCGGCCAACGCGCGGCCCGCATCATCGCCAACGACGTCGACATCGATCGACGCGAAACCTTCGGCCGACTCGAAGACGATCAGATCGAAGCGATCGTCGACCGTGTCGAAGGCTTCGCCGACGACGTTCCCGAGTGGCTCGCCAACCACCGCAACGACTTCTTCGACGGCGAGACGACCCACGAGATCGGGACCGACCTCAGTCTCACCCGCCGGCAGGACATCAACCGCATGAAGATGATCAACGCCTACAAGGGCGTTCGTCACAAGCGCGGCCAGAAGGTCCGCGGCCAGCGGACCAAATCCACCGGCCGGACCGAGGGGACCATCGGCGTCAACGTCGAAGCGATCAAAGAAGAGCAGGCCGAGGAAGCGGCGGCCGCCGAGGAGGATGAGGAATAATGGCACTCGGTTCCAACACCAAGTTCTACGAGACGCCCAACCACCCCTTCCAGGGCGAACGGATCGCCGACGAGCAGAGTCTCATCGGCCAGTACGGCCTCAAAAACAAGGAGGAACTCTGGCGAGCGCAGTCGGAGCTTCGTTCCTACCGGCGTGAGGCCCGGAAGCTGCTGGGTGGCGGTGGCACGGCAGAGGAAAGCGAGGAGTTCATCGCGCGACTCAAGCGCTACGGTATCCTCGACGAGGGCGACGCCCTGGACGACGTGCTGTCGCTCGACGTGACGGACGTCCTCGAGCGTCGTCTTCAGACGGTCGCCTACCGAAAGGGGCTGGCCAACACGGCCCAGCAGGCCCGCCAGTTCATCAGCCACGGCCACGTCACCGTCGACGGTGAGCGGGTTTCGATCCCCTCGAAGACGGTCGCCGTCGAGGAAGAGGGCGCCATCGAATTCGACGAGAACAGCCCACTCGCCGACGACCTCCACCCCGAGCGCGCGGAGGAACGATAAAACCATGTCCGGAGAGCAATCCAAGTGGGGCATCGCCCACGTGCACGCATCGTTCAACAACACGGTCATCACGATCACCGACCAGACCGGTGCCGAGACCCTCGCAAAATCCAGTGGCGGGACGGTCGTCAAGCAGAATCGCGACGAGGCCTCGCCGTACGCCGCGATGCAGATGGCCGAGACCGTCGCCGAGGACGTCCTCCAGCAGGGCGTCGAGGGCGTTCACGTCCGCGTGCGTGGTCCCGGGGGGAACCAGCAGCAGAACCCCGGGCCGGGCGCGCAGGCGACCATCCGGGCGCTGGCTCGCGCCGGCCTCGAGATCGGTCGGATCGAAGACGTGACCCCGATCCCACACGACGGCACCCGCAGCCCAAAATCCAGCGGATTCTAACATGGCCGAATACGACGTCACGTTCATCGAACGCGGAGAACGCGAGGCCCGGTTTCTCGTCCGGGGAGTCACACCTGCGTTCGCGAACGGCGTCCGCCGGGCGATGATCGCTGACGTGCCGACGTTCAGTATCGACAACGTCCGCGTCATCGAGAACTCCAGCGTGATGTTCGACGAACAGATCGGGCTCCGCCTCGGACTGGTGCCGCTGACGACCCCTGTCGGCGAGTTCGAGATCGGCGACGAAGTCACGCTAGCGCTCGACGTCCAGGGCCCCGATACGGCCTATTCCGGCGACCTGGTCGGCAACGACGAGATGGTCGAGCCGGCCGAGCCGGACGTGCCGATCATCGAACTCAAGGACGACCAGCGGCTGGAACTGGAGGCCGACGCCGTGCTGGACAAAGGGCGAGAGCACGCGAAACATCAGGGTGGCGTGGCCGTCTCCTATCGACACCTCCAGCGCGTCGAGCCCCAGGGCGAGCGCGAGGAGTTCGCCGACGACGACGCGGAGATCGTCCGCGGCGTCATCGAGGACGACGGAGAACTCGTCCCGACCGAGGACTTCGATCACGATCTGACGAACCGATACCCCGACACGCAGGTCGAGATCGAAGACGTGACCGATGCCTTCGTCTTCCACGTCGAGACTGACGGGTCCTTCGACGTGGACACCCTCGTCAAAGCGGGTGTGGGCACGCTTCGAGGCCGCGCCGAGGAACTGACCGAAACCATCCAGCTATAACGATGACCAGCCCCCGAACCCCTACACCGACGTCGCCTGCCCCTCGTGGTGCGAGCGCGGCGTCCATCGGTTCGACCGAAAGGGGTTTTACGGGGCAGACAGAATCGAATCATGTTCGCAGGGATAGCCAAGTTTGGCCAACGGCGCAGCGTTCAGGGCGCTGTCCCGTAGGGGTCCGCAGGTTCAAATCCTGCTCCCTGCACTTTTCAGGAGGGACGTCATGAGTAAAACAAATCCGAGACTGCGTAGTCTCATTGCCGACTTGAAGTCGGTCGCCCGCGACGGCGGCGGTGACGTCTGGAGCGACGTCGCCGAGCGCTTAGAGAAACCCCGACGGACCCACGCGGAGGTCAACCTGGGTCGCATCGAGCGATACGCCCAGGAGGACGAAACCGTGGTCGTTCCCGGGAAGGTTCTCGGCAGCGGCGTCCTGCAGAAGGACGTTACCGTCGCCGCCGTCGACTTTTCGTCGACGGCCGAGCGGAAGATCGACCAGGTCGGCGAGACACTGAGAGTCGAACAGGCACTCGAAGACAATCCGGACGGTTCGAACGTACGGGTGATCCGATGAGTATCGCAACCATCGATGCGGACGTCGTCGTCGACGCCCGTGACTGCATCATGGGTCGCGTCGCGAGCCAGGTGGCCGAGCGCGCACTCGACGGCGAAACGATCGCCGTCGTCAACGCCGAGCGGGCGGTCATCACCGGCAGCGATGATGACGTCTACGGGACGTACAAGACCCGGACCGACGTCGGCTCCGACCGGGGGCCGGCCTACCCCACGCGCCCGGACGGGATCTTCAAGCGTGCGATTCGGGGCATGCTCCCCTACAAGAAGCCACGCGGTCGTGAGGCGCTGGAGAACGTCCGTGTGTATCTGGGCAACCCCTACGAGGAAGACGAACCGGACGTCCTCGAGGGCACGTCACTGGATCGACTGTCGAACATCAAGTTCGTCCAACTGGGCGAACTGTCGGAAGATCTCGGAGCGAACGTAACATGGTAACGAACACGTCAGGCAAGAAGAAGACGGCAGTCGCCCGCGCGACAGTGTCGGACGGCGGCGGGCGGATTCGGATCGATTCCCGCCCGGTCGAACTCATCGACCCGGAGCTGGCGAAACTCAAGATGCTCGAACCGTTCCGCATCGCCGACGACGATCTCCGCGAGAACGTCGACATCGACGTGACTGTCGAAGGCGGCGGCGTGATGGGACAGGCCGATGCCATCCGGACGGCCATCGCCCGTGGACTCGTCCAGCACACCAACGACGCGGAACTCCGGGACGCCTACATGGCGTTCGATCGCTCGCTTTTGGTCAACGACGTGCGCCAGAGCGAGCCCAAGAAGTGGGGCGGCCCTGGTGCCCGCGCCCGATACCAAAAATCTTACCGCTGAGGTGACCACACGTTATGATGATACCGGTTCGATGTTTCACCTGTGGCACTGTGATCGGCAACGAGTGGGAGGAATTCAAAGAACGGGCTCGAGAGGGCGAGGAGGATCCCGAGGCAGTGCTCGACGAACTCGGCGTCGATCGACACTGCTGTCGCCGGATGCTCGTCTCCCACGAGGACCTGGTCGACGTGGTTTCCCCCTACCAATAATGCCGAACGAACAATACAACCGCTACGAAAAGGCCCGGATTCTCGGTGCCAGAGCGCTGCAGGTGGCATACGGTGCACCGGTACTGATCGACACCGATCAGACCCAGCCGATCCTCATCGCGGCCGAGGAGTACGACGCTGGTGTCCTGCCGTTTACGGTCAATCGAGGTAACTAACAATGACGCTAATCACGAACGTAACACTCCGACGCGTACTGGACTCACGAGGCAACCCGACTGTCGAAGCCGACGTCACCACCGAGAGCGGTGGCTTCGGTCGCGCTGCCGCACCGAGCGGTGCCTCCACCGGCGAGCACGAAGCGATCGAACTCCCGCCGAGCGAGGCGATCGCGAACGCCCGCGACCTGGCCGTCCCCCGACTCGAGGGCGAGGTCTACGCCGGCGATCAGCGATCCGTCGACGCGGCACTGCACGCCGCCGACGGCACCGACAACTTCTCGGAGATCGGCGCGAACTCCGCGGTCGCCATTTCGATGGCCGCCGCGAAGGCCGGTGCCGACGTCCTGGGTGCGCCACTCTATCAGCACCTCGGTGGCACCTTCCGCGGCGATCAGTTCCCGACCCCGCTGGGCAACGTCGTCGGCGGTGGCGAGCACGCCGAGGAGGCGACCAACATCCAGGAGTTCCTCTCGGCACCCGTCGGCGCACCGAGCGTGACGGAGGCCATCTTCGCCAACGCCGAGGTCCACGCCGAGATCAGCGAGATCCTCGAGGGTCGCGGCGTGCCCGTCAACAAGGGCGACGAGGGCGCGTGGGCCCCGCCGATCGGCGACGACGAGGCCTTCGAGGTCGTCGCCGAGGCGACCGACCGGATCAGCGACGAGCGCGGCTTCGAGATCAGCTTCGGGCTGGACATGGCCGCCGCCGAGATGTACGACGCCGAGGAAGGCGTCTACGAGTACGAGGGCGAGCCCGACCGGACCACCCAGGAGCAGATCGACTACGTCGTCGAGATGGTCGAGGAGTACGACATGGCCTACGTCGAGGACCCCCTCGACGAGAACGACTTCGAGGCCTTCGCCGAACTCACCGAGCGCGTCGGTGACCAGACGCTGATCTGCGGTGACGATCTGTACGTGACGAACGTCGAGCGCCTCCAGGAAGGGATCGACCTGGGCTCGTCGAACTCCATCCTCATCAAGCCCAACCAGATCGGGACGCTGACCGACGCCGTCGACGCGATCGAACTCGGATCGAAGAACGGCATCCAGTCGGTCGTCTCCCACCGTTCGGGCGAGACCGAGGATACGACGATTGCCCACCTGGCCGTCGGCGCGGCCGCCCCCTACATCAAGACGGGGACGGTGGCCGGCGAGCGGACGGCCAAGCTGAACGAACTCATCAGGATCGAAGAGAACGCATGAGCGACGAGGAAAGTGACATCGAGGCAGACGAGACCGACGCCGCCTCGGAGCCCGCCGATGACGCCGGCGTGGTGACCGAGGAGAGCGCGCCCGAGGCGGACGACGCGGAGCCGTCGGGCGACGACGAGGTTGGGGCACAGGACGACGCTGGAACGGACGACGCGGCCGAAGAGAGTCCGGCCCAGCTCGATGAGAACGTCATGCCGGACGAGCGATCGGAGGCTGACCTGCTGATTCCGGTCGACGATTACCTCTCGGCCGGGGTTCACATCGGGACCCAGCAGAAGACCAGCGACATGGACCGGTTCATCCACCGTGTCCGGACCGACGGGCTGTACGTGCTCGACGTGAGCATGACCGACCAGCGCATCCGCACCGCCGCGGACTTCCTGGCCAATTACGAGCCCGAGCAGATCCTGGTCGCCTCCTCCCGGCAGTACGGTCGCTTCCCGGCCGAGAAGTTCGCCGACGCCGTTGGCGCACGCGCCCGGACCGGCCGGTTCATCCCCGGAACGCTCACCAACCCGGATTACGACGGCTACATCGAGCCGGACGTCGTGGTCGTGACCGACCCGATCGGTGACGCCCAGGCCGTCAAGGAGGCCATCACGGTCGGCATCCCGGTCATCGCGATGTGTGACTCCAACAACACGACGGGCAACGTCGACCTGATCGTCCCGACCAACAACAAGGGACGGAAGGCACTGAGCGTCGTCTACTGGCTGCTCGCCAACGAGACGCTCGATCGCCGCGGTGCGAAGCCGGCCTACTCGCTCTCGGACTTCGAGAGCGACCTCTAACTCGACGACGCAGTCGCTCGTATTTTGGGTCTGACGTTCGTCGCGTTCGTGCATTTGTTTTCGACTCGTTGTCGGCCGCGAGCGATGCGTTCCCGCGGTATCGCCGGTTACCCAAGGCATTAGCACACGTAGTCCTGTGTGACCGTATGCCACAGAACACGACAGGCGAGTTCGCCTGGACCGCTGGCGCCATTGCATGGGTGCTGGCGATGGTGGCGGCGCGGCCGCTTGTCGGCTCGGACCCGCTGTTAGTCATCTCCCAGACCGTCATCGAGACGGCACCAGGCTCGCTGGCGACGTGGGCGATCGAAACCTTCGGCGTTGCCGCCCAGACGGTACTCGTCGCCGGCGTCGGTGTGGGCATCGTCATCGCGGCCGGCATCGTCGGCGCGATCGGCGACAGAGTCGAGGTTTCCCGACGCCAGCGGAGCCGAGTGCTACGGAGCACCGCAGTCACGGCGACGATCGCGACGGCGGGGGGCTTCTACCTGGCAGCGGGCGGGGTCTCGACCCGGTGGCTGCTTGCCTCGGGTATTGCGCTGACGGGTCCGGGTATGGTCTGGTGGATATACACAGGAACGCGCGCGTCAATCGGGCGGCGGCGAGCACTCGGCAGGATCGGTGGTGGAATCAGCGCGGTAGTTGCGGGGGGAGCGGTCGCCAGACTCATCGGCCAGCCAGTCCCAAAGGGTGGCCCACAGCCGGGCGAACCGCTCGAACTCGAAGAGAAGACCGAAACCGGGACGACCACGCCGACCACGAGAGGGGCACGTGACGAAGCTGCCATTGAATCCCGGCGATCGAGCGAGGGAGTCGTGGTGTCACTCTCGAACGACGAGACCGACTTCGCGTTCGACTTCGCGGGGATGCCCCCACAGAGTCAGAGTGCCGCGGATCACTTCGTGGTCGACAAAAACATCTCCGCACCGAAGGTCAATACCGAGAACTGGGCGCTCGCGATCAGGGGTGCCGTCGACGACGAGATCGATTTCGCCTACGAGACGCTCCGGAAGCACCCCGACCGTCGGGAACTGACCGTCACGACGCTGTGTATCTCCAACGAGGTCGGCGGCGACCTGATCGGGACCACTGATTGGATCGGGATTCCAGTCCGGAGACTGCTCGCGGAGGCGAACGTCACCGACGACGCGGTCGACGTCGTCACACACGCCAGAGACGGTTACTCCGAGGCGATCCCGTGGTCGGTCGTCCGTGATCGTGACGACATCATCCTGGCGGTCGGCATGGACGGCAAGGCGTTGCCCCGTGCACACGGCTTTCCGGTTCGATTGCTCATCCCGGGTCGATACGGGATGAAGTCGACGAAGTGGGTCACGGAGATCGAACTCGCGGACAGCGACCACACCGCATACTGGGACCAGCGCGGCTGGGACGAGGAGGCAGTCGTCAACACACTCTCGTATATCCGGGCGATCCAACGACGTGGCGATCGCGTCGGGATCGGCGGCGTCGCGTATGCTGGCACCCGCGGGATCGAGGGCGTCGAGGTGAGCCTCGACGGCGGCGAGACCTGGACCGACGCGGACCTCGAAGCGCCGATCTCACCACACGCCTGGCGGCGGTGGCAACTCGTCGTGGACCGCCCGGATGCGGGGCCACTGGACGCGGTCGTGCGGGCCACTGACGGCGAGGGAACTCGTCAGACCAGCCAGACGGCACCGCCTCACCCGAGTGGCTCGGCCGGCTGGCACTCGAGTTCGGTTTCGCTGTGAGTGGTCCCGGGCGGATGACTGGACCAGTTGGAGTCAGGTCCAGTCTTCCAGGCCCGTCTGGACGACCGACGATTCGATCCGTTCGAACCCGCGAGCGACTTCCTCGGCGTCGACCGCCCACTGGTCGGTGACGAACTCGCGGGCGGCTGCCAGATCAGGGTCGATACTCGTCTCGATGGTATACTCCTCGGTGACGGCGGGATCGAGAAACAGCTCGCGGATCCGATCGGCGTTCTCGACGTAGACGTCCTCGTTCTCGCTGACGCCCCAGAGATCGCCGTGCTCGCGAACGGCTTTGACCGCTGTCTTGGGGCCGTAACCCCGGACACCATCGTTGAAGTCCGTCCCACAGAGCAGGGCGACGTCGACGAGTTGCTCCCAGGAGAGGTCGTGTTCCGCAAGCGTCGCCTCGAAGTCCATCAGCTCGGGGTCACCAGAACTGGTGAGTTGCCGGAGCGTGAAGGGTGCGCCAAAGAGGAGGGCGTCGTAGTCTTCGGTGCCAACGTAGTCAACATCGCCCCGCCGGGCCATGTGGGCGGCTTGCGCTTCCCCCTCGGCTGGGGCGTCGACGGTCGGCACGTCGAGCAGCGCGAGGAGTTCACGAGTCGTCTCCAGAATGACGTCGGTGAGTCGCTGGGTCCGGGATTCGAGACGGGCTACCCGGACCGCGTCACCCGCTTCGCGAGCGTCTTCGAGTTGGTCCTCGTACTGTTCGCGCTGCTCGCGCCGACGCTGTACCTCGTCGTCCTTGAGGTCCGTGACTGCGCCGTCGAAGACGAACACGGGCGTGACGTCGGCCTCGAAAAACTTCGGCAGGCCCTGGACGACGCCGACAAGATTGGCGACTTCCGTTCCGTCCGCAGTCGTATAGATGTCGTCGTTCGTCCACTTGACCGTGGTCGTGAGATACCGATACAGCCAGTTGTGGGCGTCGACGGCGACGACCGAGCCCTCCAACACGTCAAAGCTGACGTCCTCGATGACGGCGATATCCCGGAGATCGGCGTTTCCCATGACCGTCCAGTAGGCACCTGAGTGGTTTGAATCCCCCGCCACCCGACGGGCGGCTGTCCGCGTTCACTCGGGACTGTCGATCACCGACGGCGGTCCCCCGGATGCTCGGTCGTCGACGAACCGTTGATCGGTCTCACTCAGATCGCGTTCACGATAGGCCTCGAGACCGGCCCGATAGCGGCCGGGCCGTCGCTCGGCCGTCGTCGAGCAGACGAGTTCGGCGAGTCCTGTCTGTTCGCCGGTGTAGGCCAGCCCACCTTTATAAAAGGCCTCGTAGGCAACGGGGTTGTTGACGCCGGCCTTCACTTCGTCGTACCCGCGTTCGCGGGCTCGCTCGACGACGAACCGGAGGAGTCGTGACCCGATCCCCTCGCCACGTCGATCCTCGCGGACGGTCACATACCGGAGACGGAGGCAGTCCTCGTCGGTTCGATCGGTGTCGAACGCGGCCGCGGCGACGATGGCGTCGTCCGCCCGTACTACGGCCTTGCCAGTCGTCGAGATGACGAACTTCCCGGCGTAGGCGAAGCGCTCGTGATCGAGGTTCAACGTCGGTCCATCGGCGGGCCACCCGCGTATGGAGTACTCCACGTCGGTTGCTTCGGGCGGAAGCCAAAAGTGATTGACTCCACCGGAGACAGGGTCCGAGAGCGCTACCCGCGTTCGCGGAAAGTAGTGGACCGATCAGTCCGGTGTCTCGAACACGAATACCTACGGATCGCGCTCGTTCGTCATGTACTCGCTTGATACACGATAGTCACCATCATCGTAGCGGTCGAACGACGAGTGGGGCAATCAACAACCCAACGGCTCAGCGGTTGAACGATTCCAAAAGAGGCGGGGACGTCAGCGGTAGTCCTCGGGGGACACCGCCACGGACGACTGTACCCAGGCTGTGTAGTTCTCCCGGTCGTAGATGATGCACTTGTCCTCGTTGAGTATCAGCTGGGCGTATCGGTCATCCGGCTGTTGGCATTGCCGGTCGGCCATATCGTCCGTGTGCGTTGCGCTCATTGTATGTCACGATGGCTTGGGTGCCTCGTTTACCTCCTATATGGCAGTGATCACGCAACAGCAATAAACACTTGCACCACAATATCAGACGAGATAATGGGGGACCGCGGCGACATATCGGAGTATTATGCCGCATCAAGGCCGTTTCTCCACAGGCGATCTCACTCAGTTGCGAACTAAATGCTCGTAGATTCAACTACTGATAACTAGCGAGCCGGCGCAGTATTTCTATACTGACAACATATCGGCCGTAGAATGGGAGTGTTCCGAGCGCCCCGCTTGCTCCCGTGAGACAACCCCGCTCTTCTCACGTTCGCTCCCTCTCGGAGGAGGATGCGACAGTCGAAACGAGAACGCCCAAGTCCCCGGCACCGTACGTCCCGGATATGGGTACGGTGACCACCACGATCCGAAGCCGGATCGATATCTCCGGAGCGACGGCGATCCTTGCCGTCGGCGACCTGGTCGCGATCGCGGCGTTCGTCCTTATCGGGGCAGTGTACGGCCACGGCGAATCACTCTGGAACGTCGGGAGACACGTCGGAACCTTCCTTCCCTTTCTGATCGGCTGGCTGGCCGCCTCGATGCTCGGCAGTCTGTATACGACCGACGCCCGGCGCTCAGTTCTGCGGGCGATCTCCTGGACGGTTCCGGCCTGGATCACGGCGGCACTGGTCGGGCAGTTACTGCGAGCAACGACGTTGTTCCATGGCTCGTTCTCGCCGATCTTTCTGCTCATCTCGACCGTCGTCGGATTGGCCCTGCTGGTCCCCTGGCGAGCAGGCGTGGCGTACTGGCTCGGCGGCGGAACGCTGACCTGAAACAGCGACCGTCCCGTCCGCACCGAACCACGCCCGACGGTTCCGACAGTTCCTTTTGCCGGCCTGTTCGCTCGTGAGCGACTGGGCTCGGACGCAGTGTCGTCGCTATTCCAACCGCAAAATAGCTTGCGTAAGTTATGAGAATATTTGCTTGAACCATGAAAAATAAGTTAAATGGGATCTGCATGTGGTATAACACGCTGTAAAGTCGGGTATGGGAAACTATTCAGTGACCTCAAATGAGTATTATAATATACCATGATAGAATATTACGACCTCGTCCTGGGGCTGATCCCGCTGGTCCTGGTCAGCGTCGCGGGCGGGCTCACTGGCGCAGGGATCGGGCATTTCACGGCGATGGCACTCGCATCACTGGTGGCGATCGGACTCATCGCCCACGGACTGTTCGTTCGCACCCCGATTCAGACAGAGTCCGAGCAGGCGATGCGAGGCGTCGCGGACTGAATAGAGCGGCGACACTGCCGACGTCGCTTCACCGTACCTCTGATTGGGAGAACGCTGAGTGGTTCTAAAGATACGGCCCCAGTCCGAGCGTCTCGACGAGGGTCATCCCGCTGGCGAGTGCCCCGACGAGGTACCCCGCGATGGCCCCACCGTTCAACAGTGGGAGCCCGGCGTGTGCGCGCCCGGCCAGAACCATCCGTAACAACACGGCCAGCCCGAGGAACGTCCCGACCACGGCAGTGGCTGCGGGCACGGCGACCGAGAACGCGCCGATATCGACGGTCGGAACGGACGCATCCGCGAAGAATGCGGCTGATGCGACCAGCACCGTCGGAATGATCGCGTCGCCGAGACCGATGAACAGCGCCTCACGGTCTTCGAGTGGATCGGCGCTGTCGCCCTCAGCAGCCTCGGCTGATCCGGATTCGGCAGTTACGTCGGTGTCCTCCGGCTCAGTGGTGGCGTCGTCCGCAGTCGGATCCGCTTGCTCATTGTCGGACTCCTCGTCGAGCCCTGCCGTATCCTCCCGGAAGGAGTAGCCGACGGACATCGGCGCGACGAGTACGACGGGGACTTTGAGATCCATCACGCCCGAAGCGATCGTCAGCATGTGTTCGGTGCCGTAGACGCTGATGGCATCGTAGACAGCCAGGACGGAGAGCAAGACAAGGGCCGGGAACACACCGAAGGTGATACCGAACAGGCCGGCCGCTCCCGCACCCATGACGGCACCCGTGGCATCGATGACGTACCACTCCGGATAGGCGTACAGTGCGACGCCGAGGCCGATCGCGCCGACCCACGCAAGCCCGTGGAGGCCGTCCCCGACTGGCAGCGTCACGACGGGCGGCAGCAGGATCGAGAACACGAGCAGGGCGATGTACGCGCCGGTCGCGACGATCAGGCCACGGATCGCCCACTGGACCTCGTACTTGAACGCGGCGAGCATCACGCCGGTCATCACGAGGATCGCCGCGATGTACAGCAGGCTATTGACCGGGTTCTGGGGATCCTCGACCGCCTGGAGTCCGGCAGTCTTGAACGGATCGACCAGCGCAAGCGCGCCGAGTTGAACGAACAGGAAGATCGAGACGATCACCGAAATCGAAAGCGTGAGTCCGCGGTACCGGGCCATACAATACCTTTCGGGACGCCGTCAGGAAAAGCGATTTCGGTCCGGCGACGGCCGAACGCGAGTTAGCGATAATACAGCGGCTGGCCGACAAGCGCTGGCGGGTGAACGCTGTCGACCGGCGAGACCGCGAGATACGGCCGCTCGACCGGCCCGAACACGTCGACGACGCGGCCGACCGTCGCCAGGGAGTCGTCGATGACGCTCGTTCCGATATCAGGATGGGTTTCGTCGGGACACTGCACGACGGCCACACTTTGAGCAATGCCCCGAACCTCCCCGGCTCGGCGCATCACTCGCGGAGCGCGGCGACGTACGCCGCCACGGCTCCCAGGAGGTCACTCTTCGTTGCGTCGTCAGCATCCTTCACGAGGACGCGGCCACGGGTCTCGTACTCCCGCGGATACGTCTTCTCGCGTTCGATCACCGCGTCGTACCCGACCTGTTGAACCGCCTCCGCGATCTCCTCGATCGTCGGCTCCTCGACTGCCAGCTCCTCCGAGACGCGACGCCCCTCGCTTCGTGCGAGGTCGGCATCGAGGGCCGCGGGCCAGATGACGTTCTCGACCATGTGTCCCGATCGTTGGCCCAGGGGTAAACCCCTTACTGGTCGCGTCCACTCGTCTCCGCGACTGACGGAACCACCGCCGGGAGGTCGATGGGTTCGACCAGCTCGGCAGCGCGATCGAAGGGATCGCTCTGCGCTACTGTGCGCTCGGGACGCTCCACGCCGGCCTGCTCGAAGACGTTCTCGACGAACGCGTCCCGGAGTCTCCGGTTCTCGAAGCAGCCGTGGAGATACGTCCCGAGTACCTGCTGGTTCGCGACGCTCTCCGGGCCGATAGGTCGGGCCACACCGTCCGGAACTGTCGTCTCGCCCATGTGGATCTCGTATCCCGAGACGGTCCCCGTCGCACCCGCGATCGGGCCGACACCTGTCGCCTCGTAGGTCCCCGCAGTTACACGCTTCTCGGCCGAGAAATGGGTCTCGACGGGAAGCAGCTCAAGGCCAGCGACCGTCCCGGTCGCCGTCGTGCTCTCGACGCCGACGTTCCGGAGCCGCTCGCCGAGTAACTGATAGCCGCCACAGATCCCCACGATCGGCCCGTCGAACGCACTGATTGCAGCACCGAGTCGTGAGTCCCGTACTGCAAGCAGGTCGTCGACGGTATTCTTCGTCCCCGGCAGAGCGAGCGCGTCAGCGGTCGCGGCCCCACTGTCGAGTGGCAGGAACTCGACGCGGACGCCCGGTTCACGGGCCAGCGGTGCCACGTCGGCCACGTTCGAGAGGTGTGGAAGTCGCGGGACGCCGACCGTGACGCAGTCGTCCGGCGGGACACCATCCTCATCGCCCCACGTGCCGCGCTCGCCCGCCGACGGGAGCGACAGGCTATCTTCTGCGGGCAATCCGGGATCGTCGTGAGGCAGGACGGCAACGACCGGGACGCCCGTCCGTTCTTCGATCGCCGCAAGGCCGGGTTCGAGCAGTGAACGATCGCCCCGGAACTTGTTGATCACGAGCCCGGCCACTCGGTCACGGAGATCCTCGGGAAGCAATTCGAGCGTCCCGTAGAGACTGGCGAAGACGCCACCGCGTTCGATGTCGCCGACCAGCAGGATCGACGCGTCGGCGAAGCGCGCGGTCTCGACGTTCGCCAGATCGCGATCCTGAAGGTTGATCTCGGCGATCGAGCCCGCGCCTTCGGCGACGATCACGTCGTGGCGGGCGGCGAGCCGATTGTAGGCCTGGCGGGCGGCCCGACGGGCGCGGTCCCAGTGGTCGTCGTAGTACGTCCCCGCGGCGAAGTGGCCCACGGCCTCGCCGTCGATGACCAGTTGACTCTCGCCGTCCCCTCGCGGTTTGAGCAGGACTGGATTGTGATCGGTCGTCGGTACCACGCCGGCGGCCCGGGCCTGGACGTACTGTGCAATGCCGATCTCGCCGTAGGCGTCAGGATCGCCGTCCGCGAGTTCGCTGTCACCGCCCTCACCGACGGTCCCGACCGCACCCGGTTTGAATCCCACCCGGGCGTTGTTGGACATGTTCTGGGCCTTGAACGGCGCGACGGAGACGCCTTGGTCGGCCAGCCGCCGGCAAAGTCCGGCGACGATCGTACTTTTGCCGACGTGACTGGCCGTCCCGGCGACCAGAACAGTTCGTCCCATCTGCTGGCCATTTCTGGGAGTCGGGGAGACACGTGTCTTTCGACCGGTCCTGCGGTCAGTGACAGCGTCGAGGGGAGAAGAGAGGTGAGGGGTTCCCGCCACTCGAATCAACTATATATAGTTGAACTCCACGCAAACAACTTTTTTCGGTTGAATCTTTGACGATGATGAGACTATATCGGTTGAACCAAAGCGCATAAACCAGAAGTGGTTGAATACTCACGCATGACCACCCGACGCTGTGTCGTCATCGGCGACGTGATCGGGTCCCGCGAGGTGGACGATCGCACGGCGTTGCGGGATCGTCTCGAAACCGGGCTCGAAGCGGTCAACGACGCGCTTGCTGATCGGCTCGTCGCCCCCTTCGCGACGCTGAAAGGCGTCGACGAGGTCGGCGGCGTCCTGGAATCCCCGGAGGGTGCCTACCGTGCACTTCAGTTGTTGACCGAGGCGATCCATCCGACCACGATGCGGGTGGCGATCGTTCATGGGTCGGTCGACATCGGTGCAAACACTGGTGACGTCGCCGAGATGGATGGCCCGGCGTTTCACACGGCCGACGACGCGCTCGGACGACTCGACAAACGCGAACGCCTCGTTGCCCTGTCCCTCGAGGAGGCCCATTCGTGGCAGGTCGGCTTGATCGAAGCGCAGATGGAACTGCTCTCGATGTGGAAGGAAGCGTGGACGCCACGGCAGGCAGAGGTCGTCCGGACCTACCGCGACGCGGCGACGATGGGAGCCGCAGCGAAACGGCTTGGTGTCTCAGTGCAATCAGTCTCGAAGACGCTCAAGCGTGCGCGGGCCGTGACGATCATCGAGATAGAGGAGACACTCGAGACGGCACTGTCTCACCTCGCGGAGGGGACGCCATGAATCGCTGGACTGCAGCGTCGCTGGTCCTGGCGGGAGTCTCTATCGCCCTGCTGATCGCGTCCGCGCCGGCGACCGTCACGAGCGACGTCGAACTCGAGTGGATCGGCACGGTCCTCGGCGGCTACGGCCTCCTCGTGGCAACAAGTGGCTACGTCGTCGACGGCACGCTCCGGTTTGCGGGCGCGGAAGTCAGCGGGGAGGAAGCAGACACCGGCCGGGCAGTCGGCAAGGTCGAGAACGTTCTCATCCTCACACTGACCCTGCTCTCGGCGTACACCGCCCTCGGCCTCGTCTTCACCGCGAAGTCGATCGTTCGCTGGCAGGATATCACGAGCGGCAACACGACGTACTATCTGACCGGAAGCGTCGCCAATGTCACCTACTCACTCGTCTACGGCGTCGTGATGGCTGCGTTGATACCCGGTCTGTCGGTGTCCCTCTGATGAGTGGTCCCGGCCTCCTCAGTACTCGGTCCCCTTCCGCGCTGGCTGGCCCGCCTCCAGCGGGTGGGCCTGTTTCTCGACGTGGCTGAGGAGGTCGGCTTCCCCTTCAAGGTATGCCGGATGCTCGTGGCCGCCGGTCAAAACGAATTCGAGGCCGTCCGGCTTCACGGCGATCAGATCGAGCAGATCCGCGGGGTCGATCAGTCCACGGTTGGCCGCATACAGCACTTCGTCCAGAATCAGCATGTGGACACCGTCAGTCGGCGCACCGTCGAGCGCGAATGGCGTCGTTGGATCACGCTCGCCAGTGGCGTCGACGATCGCCCGGGCACGTTCCAGTGCTGCCCGTGCCCTGGCGGCGTGTTCGTCGTCCGCGGTGTCGTCCATGAAGCCGTGCCAGCCAACGTGGCCAGTGTTCTCGATGGTGTATCCCGGGACGTGCTCGATCGCGTTGTACTCCCCGCGGACACCCTCGACCGAGGGCGTGCCACCTTTCATGAACTGGAGGACGTGCACGCGATAGCCGTGCCCGGCCGCACGCAAGCCCATCCCGAGGGCAGCCGTCGTCTTGCCTTTGCCATCGCCCCACCACGCCTGGACGAGGCCGAATGCGTCGGGCGCGGCGGGAGCGATCACTTCGACATCCGGAACGGCCTCGGTCTCCGGCCCGTCGCCGCCCTCGTCGGTCGTCGATGCTGCCTCACGCTCACTCGTCGCTGCCTCACTGTCGTCGGCTGGTTTTCGTGTCATCGTGTCTCTCTGATGGATTCAGCGGTGGATCTCGTGGGAATCATGGCTCGAACACCGTTGCCCGGCAGGTGGTCGACTCGCCGTGCTCGGCATCGGCGACACTTTCAGGCGGCTTCCAACCGCTGTACCGTGACCGATAGCTCGCCGTAAGTGCCTCCCGGACGCACGCTCTCGCCGCGCTGCCGACCGGCGTGGCACTGCCCGTGTACCGCGCGGGCTCCCCGCCAGGATCGCAGGCGACGACGATCGCATCGCTGGTCGTCCCGGTGAAGCCGGCGAGTTCGAGCAACGTGGCCGTCCGCGCCTCGGCGACGATCGCAACGAGGTTTGCCATGCCCGCCTCCGTCAGCGACCGTGTCGTGCCGACAAAGAGGTTGACCGTCCCTGGGCCGGGCGGTCCACCCGTCTCCGCACCGGTGGCCGCCCTCGTGTCGGCCGGTTTCTGGGCCGGATCGACGGGGAGCGTCGCCGGATTCGAGAGCCCGACGGTCCCAAAGACAGTGACGGGACCGAGGCGCGCGCCCCTCGCGTGACGCTGATCGACGCCGGTCAACAGCACCGGACCGTCGCCCCGATCGAACCCGGCATCGTCGAGCCGCTGAGTAACGTCCGCCCGGATATCATCCGGGTTCCAGCCCGCCGGAACCGTACAGTTGTAGGCTGCCCCCGCCCGGCAGAACCCACCATTCCAGCCAGTCGAGAGCCAGCGAGTGTCCGAGCGTTCGAGCCGGAGTACACCACCCCGTCGCGTCGTCTCGAAGTGCCTAGACATCCGCGAACACCTCCACGGTCCGATCGGTCGCCGCACTGTCCCGCACAGCGACCCTGACGTGATTGTCCAGCCCCCGGAACGTTCGCGCGTCACGGATCGCGACGTCGTGGTCGGCCGCCGTCTTGAGCACGGCATCGACGCCGGGACCTCCCGCATCGATCAGCACGAACGGCGCGTCCGAAGGCCGAATCGCGAATCGATCGTCCAGTCCATGCCGAAGGAGTGCTCGCTCCTCGCGGACTCGGTTTCGAGTCGTCTCGACGAACGCCGATTGGCACATACAGTAGCGACCGGTCGCAAGCGCCGGCACGCTCACGTTCCACGGGCGGCGAGCGGCGACCATCGCCTCGCGCATCTCGCCGGTAGCCACCGCAAATCCCGACCGGATGCCCGGCAGGCCAAAGAGCTTCGTCAGCGATCGGGCCACGGTCACCCCCGGCGTCCCGGCCAGCGACGCCTGCTCGGTGAACCCGAGAAAAGCCTCGTCGACCAGGAGGTGGGTGTCCGTCTCGCGACACTGCCGGGCGAACGCGAGCAGGTCCTCGCGCGGGTACAGCGTCCCGGTCGGATTGTTCGGATTGCAGACGATTGCCAGCGAGTGACCGGCCGGATCGGCAGTCAGTATCTCCTCGTGAGGGACGAACGACGGCTCGGCCCCCTGGAGTCGGACCTCCCGCGCGTAGGAACTGAAACTCGGCGCTGGGACGAGGACGGACTCGCCGGGTTCGACGGCGAGGTCGATCGCCAGTCTGATCGCTGCCAGCCCGCCGGGCGTCGGGACCACGGCTTCCGGATCGCAGTCGACGTACCCGGCGGCCGCATCCCGGTAGGCGTCCGGCGGCTCGGCCGGGTATCGTCTGGCGTCTTCGAGCGCGTTCCGGTAGACCTCCTCGACCCCCATCGGCGTCCGTGGGTTGATGTTCGCGCTCAGGTCCAGCACGTCGGGGTCGTCGCTGCCGCCGTGTTCGACGCGACCGACCTCGCGTGCACGATCACGATCCATCAGGGATCCCCCAGCAGTCGATCATACAGCGTCAGTGTCCGGTCCCGAACCGCCGACAGCTCGATCCCGCGGCGTTTCCCTAACGCGAGCGCGCCGCCCATCCCGACGCCCTCCTTGCCTTCGCCCGTCCCAAACCGTTCCAGGCCGGTGTGTCCACAGCCCGCGAAGCCCGGATCGGTGACCGTAAGCGAGAGATCCAACACCTCGGCGATCACCTCGACGCTCGCCGTCGGATCGTCCGCGACGTAGCTGGTCGTCGCGAGTTCGAACGAAGCCTCGATCCCGGCATGTCGAACTAACGCGGCAGCCGCGAGCAATTGCGTCCCGCCGGCGAGCGTCACTGACACCTCGGATGAGAGTACGCCCTCGACCAGCCCCGCGACGCCGGCCAGGACCGGATCGCCCTGTCGTCGGAGCGCCTGCCGCGGCTCCCCAGCCAGCTCCCCCGGCTCGATCTCGCTCGCGGTAAATCCCTCTCGAATCGCGGCTCGCTTTCGCTCGATCGGGTTCTCGGGAAGCGAGGACGACACCGACAGTTCGACGCCGAGGGCTTGGGCGACCCCGAAGGCGGTCGTCGTCCCGCCGGGAATCGTCTCGCCGATGTAGACCCGCTCGTCGGACTGCCCGGCCAATTTCTCGCCGATCTCCCTGGCACGCTCCCAGAGTGAAGCGGCGTCCGGTACTGACTCCCTCGTCCGCACGTCGCCACCCGGATCCGAGGCGACGGGTCGCGTCGTGATCCCCGGCTCGACCGCGAGTCCGGCATCGATGACTTCGACGTCGAACCCGACGAGTTCGCGGACGGCCCGGGTGACGAGCGCCGGCGTGGGACACCCGGTCGGACTGACGGGCACCGCCGGTGCGTTCACCAGCCGACCCTTCTGGAGGATCTCCGCGTCGGCCGTCGGGGTCATCGCTATCGCCGCGGGATCGGCCCCCGCCGCGCTAATCCCCTCGATCCGCGCCGTCTCGGTCGTCCCGGCGACCAGCACGAACGTCACCCGACCACCCCCGACCGAAGGAGCCCTTCGGCCACGAGTGCGTCCCGCGGGTAGTTCACGTTCACTGCCAGTCGAGGGTCCTCGAAAACGACCTGGCGATCGCCATCACCCGCCGCAATCACGTTGACGCCGGTCGGGGCAAGTTGCTGCCCGTCACCGGGCATCGTCGTATCGACGCGAACTCCGAGCCGTCGTTTCAGTGCCGCTGGAACACAGGCTGTCATTGAATTACCTTCAAAGGAATCGACTACAGCGTCGATCGTTGCACCCGTCAACAGGGGCAGATCCGCAGTGACTGTCACCACTGGCGAATCGATGCGTTCGAGTGCATACTGGAGGTCGGACACATATCCATCGCCGGGGGCGTCGATCGTCGGGCGGGAAACGTGTTTTCGTGTTTCCGGGGCGTGGGGCGATGTGACGGCGTGGCTCCGGTCGATCGAACTCGACGCCAGCGCCGCCGCGACGCGATCGACCAGCGGTCGCCCGCCGACCTCGACAAGCGGTTTCTCCCTGTCGAGGCCGAGTCGAGTCCCGCGGCCGCCACACATCAAAAGAGCGTCCACGCGATCACCCCCGCGTGTAGCCCGACGACGCGGGCGAGTTCCGCAGTCGCGCCGAGGACGTCGCCGTCGACGCCGCCGAGCGTCCGGCGAGCCCAGACGACCATGCCCACGCCACACGTAACCGCCGCGGCGACAGCCACGAGCGCCGAGGGATCAGGCCAGGTCAGGGCGACAGCGGGAAAAGCGACGACCAGCGGAGCGAGCGCGTGACGGTAGTGAAGCCGGTCCGTGAACTGCGCACCCAGGCCGTCGTGCGTCGCCGTGCCGAGACAGGCCGCGAGTGCGACAGCGGTCTTCGCGCCGACCTCACCCGCGACGACGAGCAAAGCGGCACGTGCCGGCAACTGGGCCAGGGTGTACCCCGCCGTCGCGAGTCCAGCGAACACGATGCCGACCGCGGCGACCGCGCCGACGCCGACGGTCGTGTCGGCAAGCACCTCCTGGCGGCGCTCGGAGTCGCCGTGGACGACCGCCGCGTCGCCCAGATCGGCCACGCCGTCCAGATGATTGATGCCAGTGAGAACATACAACCAGGCGAGAAAGCCAACGGCCGCCGTGGCGGACGGGACCGGCGCGAGCAACGGAAGCGCCGCCAGCGCGCCGATCGCGTAGCCGACCAGCGGGAACGCTGCTGGCTGCGATCGGAACGCCTCCCAGGCCGCCTCGTCGTGGCCCACCGGGAGCCGCGTCAGGAATCCCACTGCACCGCGGAGCGCACTCAACATGACCCCACCCCCACGGCGACGAGTCCGAGTGAGCCAGGACTGAGCTGAACGGACGCGATGAGGAGTGACATCGCGCCGGCGATGGTCCCCGCGATCGCCACGATCCGAATCGCTCGCGTCGCCGCCGCTGCGTCGGGTAGCGTTGCATCCGGGTTGAGTACGTACACGCCGGGCTTCTCGAACCGGGTGTCGAGTACGGCAGCCAGCGTCGCCATCGGCCACCCGGAGTTGGGCGACGGGGGCGCGCCACGCCATCCCCGGGCACGCCAGAGTGCCCCGAAATCACGGGCCGCCAGCGCGATCAAAACAGCCGTCGTCCGCGCCGGCAGCCACATCACGAGATCGTCGAGTCGCGCGCTCGCCCAGCCGACGGGCTTCGAACGGTAGCCAAGCATCGAGTCGAGCGTATTGACCGCCTTGATCCAGACAGCGGCAGCGACGCCGACCGACAGCGAGAGCTGCGCGCCGAGAGTGAATGCGAGCAACGGCGCGACGAACCCGTCTGCCAGATTCTCGGCCAGACTCTCGACGCTGGCACTCCGGATCAATGGCGGCGAGAGGGAACTCGGGTCGCGACCCACCAGCGCGGGGAGGCGCTCCCGGGCCGTCTCCAGATCTGTCCTGCTGACATCGATCACGTCTCGGGCCCGCGTGAGCAGCCGGCGGAGGCTTAGCGTACTGAAAAGAACGAGGCCGGCGACGATCGAGCTGAGGACCGGGACAGTTGTGGCAAACTCGACGAGCAGCCAGGCGAGGAAAGCGACGGCGAGTGGAGCAGCCAGCGCGATCGACGTGCCCACGGCCCGCGAAAACGGCCACTCGCGATCAAGGGGAGCGATCATTCGACCGAACAGCGCGACGGGATGAATCGATTCGGGCGGTTCGCCGACAGCCCCGTCCAGCGCGAGGGCGAGCGCGACGCAGATCCCCGGCTGGATGCGAACCACGAACTCGCCTGGGGCCGCCGCGATGATCGTCACGTTACTGACGCCGGGTAACCGTTCCCGCGCCAACCAGCGCGATGAGTGCCGCGACGATCCCGAACCCAGGGCCAGTGGCGGTCGTGGTCTGTTCGGTGGCTTGGTCCATCGTCTGATTAGTTTCCAGCGTGACCGTCTCGGCCGTCGTCGATTCGGTCGTTGAATCGGTCGTCATCTCGGTCGTCTCGGCCGATGAATCGGTCGTCGTTGCCGACGCCGACTCAGTCGTCGTCGGCTCCATCGCATCAGCCGCACAGACCGGGGCCGACACCGTCGACGGATCCGCAGTCACGTCGGCCGCCGCTTCGGGATGGAATGCCGTCGCCAGCGTCCGTAGCGGCTGGGTCACCCGCGGCCCGGGTTGGCTGATGAAGTTGGCGTCGACGCGGACAGTCTGGTTTTCCTGTATCGCCGTGGTGTTCGACAGCGCGGGATCGGACGGGATCGGCGATTGCCCCGAGACGACGATCCAGTCGGGATTTTCCTCGACGACAACTTCGGTACTGATCGTATCGTAGGTGCTGATGTTTGCGGCACTGGCAACGTTATCCGCGCCGGCAGCATCGATCACGTCACCGATGAACGTCTGGGGACCGGCGGTGAATCCACCGCCCATGGCGTAGTAGACTGTCGGTCGTTCCGCCCCGGTGGTCGCATTCCGGTAAGCCTCGACGGCTGCCTGCGTCCGAGCACTGACGTCGGTGGCGGTCTCGTAGGTGCCGAGCAGTCGCCCGGTGAGTCGCGTCTTCTCGACGACGTCACCGATCGAACTCGCACTTTCGAAACGATAGACCGTCACGCCCGCGTCCCGGAGTTGTTCGACCGCGTCAGAGCTGATGATATTCGGCGCAAGCACCAGATCGGGTTCGAGTCCGATGATCGTCTCGATCTGGGGCTGTCCGTTGTCGGTGACGACGTTCGTCTTCTCGCTCGATCCGTTCAGGTAGCTCGTGTACTGGTTGACCGGCATCCCGACAACGCTGTCTTGGGCACCGAGTTCCCACACGACCTGGGAAGCACTCGGTGCAAGGGTGACGACTCGTTCCGGTCGCTCACTCACCGTCACGTTCGCCCCGTTGGCATCGGTGACGGTGATCGGGAACGAGCAGTTGACAGTCGATTCGTGGGTAGCGGCCTGGCCGGCAGCGGGCGACAGCGCCACACCGGCCACACCACCGACGACCAACAGCACTGCGAGTACGCCTGCGATGGTCCGTGACATGTACTCCGGGCTGTGGGCTTATCCAATAAATACTTATCTAATGCAACTCAACTTGTCGTCAATGCGGATGGGGTTGCGGATCGGCGTCTGGACAGTTGGCCTGACGGTAACGTTATTTGTCGTCACAGTCACGAGTGCAGCGATCGGACCAGTCGCCCTGGACCTGCCGACTGTCGCGAAGGCGACGCTCAACGCGGTCGGCATCCCGGCAGGTCTCAACGTCGGAATCGTCGAGACATCGGTTCTCAGTCTGTCGGTCCCCGCTCCCACTGTCGACGTACGCTACGCCTACCCGTTCTCGTTTGGCGTGCCCGGAACGGCCGAGACGATCGTGCGAGACGTTCGCCTCCCCCGGATCGCACTCGGCGGTGTCGTGGGTTTCGCACTGGCGAGTGCCGGTGCCGTCATGCAGGGCTTCTTCCGGAATCCGATGGCCGACCCCTCGATCATCGGCGTCTCCTCGGGCGCGGCGGTCGGCGCAGTCGCGACGATCGCGTTTCCGATCGCGTTCCCGTTCGGGCTCCAGACTGCCGCCTTCGCCGGCGCGCTGGTGGCGGCCTTCGTCGTCTACGCGATCGCCACCGAGAACGGCCGGACGCCGGTCGCGACGCTGCTGCTTGCGGGCGTGGCCGTCCAGACCTTCCTGGGCGCGGTGATCTCCTATCTCCTCTTGCACGCCGGCGAAAGCCTCGAACGGGCCGTCTTCTGGCTGATGGGGCACCTTCACAGTAGTTCCTGGGCCGAAGTCGAGGTGACGCTGCCAGTGGTACTGGTGACGTTCTTCGGTCTGCTTGCCTACGCTCGGGACCTCAACGCCCTCATGCTCGGCGAGGAGGACGCCCAGACTGTCGGGATCGCGGTCGAGCGGACCAAGCGGATCTTGCTCGCGCTTTCGAGTATCGTGACCGCCGCCGCGGTCGCCGTCGCGGGCGTCATCGGCTTCGTCGGATTGATCGTCCCCCACGTCATGCGATTGCTCGTCGGCCCCGACCACCGGATTCTCCTCCCGACGAGCGCACTGGCCGGGGCGGCCTTCCTCGTCGCGACCGACACCGTCGCCCGCTCCAACCCCGCCCCGTTGCCCGTCGGGATCGTCACGTCCGCGCTCGGGGCCCCCTTCTTCCTCTATCTGCTGCGTCGCCGGGAGGTGCACGAACTATGAACCACCACACGATCGAACTGGACGACGTCTCGGTCTCGCTCGGCGAGGTCGACGCACTACGTGACGTCTCACTGTCGGTCGATGCCGGGGAGTTCCTGGGACTCGTCGGCCCGAACGGGGCCGGAAAGACGACGCTCCTGCGGACGGTAAACGGCGTCATCACACCGGACAGCGGAGCCGTCCGTCTCGACGGCACGGCGGTAACTGAACTCGGACCGCGGGGCGTGAGTCGACACGTCGCCACGGTGCCCCAGGATACGTCCGTCTCGTTCGCGTTCAGCGTCGAGGACGTCGTCCGGATGGGTCGGACGCCCTATCGGGCACGGACCGACCTGACCGGCGACGAGGCCGACCGAGAAGCCATCGAGCGAGCGCTCGAACGAACTGAAATGGCCGATCTCCGTGACCGACCGATCACGGCCGTCAGCGGCGGCGAGCGCCAGCGGGCCTTTGTCGCGCGAGCCCTGGCCCAGGACACACCGGCGCTCGTATTGGACGAACCGACCGCCAGCCTCGACATCAACCACCAGGTCGGCGTCCTGGAGCTGGTGGGAGAGTTGATCGCTGACGGGAGAGGGGCAGTCGCGGCGATCCACGACCTGGATCTGGCGGCCCGCTACTGCGATCGACTCGCGTTGCTCGCCGACGGGGAGCTCCAGGCCGTCGGCGACCCGGAGACAGTCCTGTCGGACGAACACCTCCGGCCGGCCTTCGACACCCGGACGGCCGTCACGCCCGATGCCGTCACCGGGACGCCGAGTGTGACGGCCATCGCCGAACCGCGGCGGGATCGAAACGCGCACGTCCACGTCCTTGGCAGCGGCGCGACCGCCGCCCGCGCCCTGACGAAGCTCTGGCAGGCCGGCTTCGAGGTGACTGCCGGCCCGATGCCGAGCGGGGACACCGCGCTGTCGGTCGCCGCGGAACTCGACATCGAGGCGATCACCGCTCCACCACTTTCCGGCCCAAGCGAGTCGGCGCTCCGGGAAGCCCAGGAACACTGCCGGACGGCCGTAGCGACAGTCCTGGCCGATCCGGAGGTTGGGCCGGACGGGACCGTCCTCGAACTGGCCGAGTCGAGCGGGCGGCCGATCCTGGTGGAAACGCGTCCGCTCGGAGAGCGCAATCACGGCGGCCAGGACGCACGAGATCGATATCGCGACCTCGAATCGCGGGCGCTGACGGCATCGATTCACGGACTCGTCCCGGCGATCGCCGAGACGATACGCCCACAGGCGGTGCCGGCCGACGACTGATCGGCGTTCGGAAAAGCGTGTTACGGAAAATTCGAGGCGAAAGCCTCGCCCTTCAGGGCGGGGATGAAGCCGACAAACGATGGCACAAACCACCGACGATAGCACGGCCTGATATTCCAACAAATACTTAAGCAGGCGCACCCAATTACAAATGTAATGGTCACGGTGACTGTCACCGCGAAGTTTCACAACCCATCTCTCGCACGACGGAAGGAGTGGCAACATGCCTCTTGCCTCTACCGTGACACCAAACAGTTCTGCATCGACGGATGGGAGAACGGCGACTTCGACAAGTCCGTGACCACGGCCAGCATCGACAACGACCTCTACTCGGCCATCCAGAACCAAGCCATCCGAGAGGCGAAATCCGACCACAACACGGACGGAGAGGTTCGCTACCGAGAGAGTCAACCGTTCGCAGTCAACAACCAGAACTGGGAACTTGACACGACCGAGAACGGCACAGTCGTCGTCGGCTTCCCATGCGTCTCTCAATGGTGGTACACTCCCATAGAGGTGTACGATGACATTGCCGACCCCGTAGGCCGACTGGTCGAAGGAGACGCCGACAAGACCCGTCTACAGGTCTACCGTCGCGGAGACGACTGGTACTGTACGTTCAACATCGAGTACGACACTGGTACGTCGGGCGAAACGGCCATCGGTGTCGATATTGGTGAACGGCACATCCTCGCTGTGACCGCCTACGGTGAGGACGAGTCGATGCTGGTGTCTGGTGGTGAGGCGAAGTACGTTCGACGCAAATATCGTTCCCTACGCGATTCGCTTTCGGAAGCGGGTGCGCTTCGCGCACGTAACCGTGTGGGTGACAAAGAACAGCGTCGAATCAAGGACTTGAACCACAAACTCTCCCGTCGTCTCATCACGTTCGCGGAACAGTTCGAGAACCCCGTCATTCGAATGGAAGACCTCGAAGGCATCCGCGAGAACAGTTCGTGGTCAGGTGTCCACTCGTGGCATTTCCACCAACTCCAACAGTTCATCACGTACAAGGCCGAACGCGCTGGTATCCGCGTCGAGAAAGTCGATGCGTACCATACCAGTCAGCGGTGTTCGGAATGTGGTTCGATGGGAACCCGTGATGGCGACCACTTTTCGTGTTCGGAGTGTGGTCGTGGACGCCACGCCGACCTGAACGCTTCCGAGAATATCGCACAACGGGAGGGTGAACCATGCACGGGCTAACGTCTTCGAAAACGCTCGGCGTTTTCGGGAGCACGGAAATCTCTGATTTCCGTAGCCTTCGGGCGAGTCGAACCGTGCTACCTCGCTGGTTGAATAGCCAGTCGTCGTCATCGGGCTACGCCCGATTGCTCGTGGGACGTTGTCCCACGCTGTTGACGCCCGCTGTATGCGGGGAGGAAGGCCCCATTGACAGGGCTACACGCGCTGGAAAGCACGTCCTTGGTCACAACTGGACGGCGACCTTCGACGTTCCACGCGAAAGCGTACTTGAGAACCGAGGAAACGCGCAACCTGAATATCCCCTTCGGGGAATCCTCGCCCTTTAGGGCGGGGAGGATGTCAATGTCCGTCGTTCCGGCGCGCGAACAGCCCCTTGACGACCATCGAGAGTACCTCGTCGTCCTCCTGTGTCGTCGTCCGCACCGCAAGGTCGACCTGGCCGCGGTCGTCGTCGAACGGTTCCGTATTGACCACCTCGACGTCGACGGTGAGTTCGTCACCCGGCCGAAGCGGCGTCCGCCACTCCAGATCGTCGACACCCAGGCCGCCACGGCCGGCCGCATCCTCGAAGAGTCCATCCACAAGCAGCCGAGTCGAGAGCGCGGCGGTGTGCCACCCGCTCGCGATCAGGCCCTCGAAGGGCCCCTCGCTCGCGGCCTCGCTATCGACGTGCATCGACTGTGGGTCGTACTTGCGTGCGAAGTCCTGGATCTCGTCGGCGGTAACACGCCGCGTTCCGAACGTCCAGGACTCACCGACAGCAAAGTCCTCGTAGTGCCGAACCATCGCTGGATCATAGCGGCCGAGCGGACAAAACAACCTCGTGTCGCGGGTAGTCCCGAAACGTCGCTTCGAAAAATGTCCTCACCAGGCCACCCTGCAGGACCGTCGACGACACTTATTCGGATTGCTGATCGAGCCAGTCCTGGAAGTCGTCCTGCTCCATTACTTCGACCGTCCCGAGCATGGCGGAGTGACCCACACCGCAGAACTCCGCACAGTACAGCTGGTATGAGCCAGTTTTTGTCGGGGTTGTGGTCAAATGGTTCGATTTACCGGGGAAGGCGTCCTGTTTCAGCCCCAGCCCGGAGACGTGAAAGGAGTGAATCCAGTCCTTGGAGGTGACGTTCAGACGCACCTTCTGGTCGACCGGAAGGACCAGCGTCTCGCCCGTGGTGACGTTCTGTTCGGGATAGTTGAACGTCCAGGCGTATCGTTCGGCAACCACGTCGACTTCCAGGGCGTCTTCGGACGGACCCGTATCCGTGACGGGCTGCTGGCCGAGGACACCGTAGGAGGCAACGCCGACGAACAGCAGGACGATCGCCGTGGTGACCGTCCAGGTGATTTCGAGCCGGCGGTTTTCCTGGGTTGGCTTTGCCGCCTCGCTTTTGCCGGCCCGGTATCGCCAGACGGTGTAGAGCAGGATCGCCTCGACGAGCAGCGTGATCGGGATCGCAACCCACAGCAACTCGTTCATCAGCCCCCAGATCAGGTCGTTCGTCGTCGAGGTTCCCTCGGACTGGGCGGCCACAGTGGAGACGAACGTCGCGAGTCCCCCCACCGAGAGTGCTGCCACCAGTCCGTTTCGCGTCTTGGTCATATGCAACGCTTTGGGACAGCCGGTCATAAAGAGCGTTCATCCGGCGAATTTCGGCGATTCCTCGCGGGTGTCCCAGCCGGACTCGACCGAGTTCGACATGGAACGAAGTGCTCAACCGGGTAAGACGATCCGGGCCACGTTGCCACTCGGTTCGTTGTCATCAAACTCCAGGCGACCACCCGATCGCCTCACGATCAGCGAGACGAGCCACAGCCCGAGTCCACGGGCGTGGTTCAGGGAGTCGATTTCACTGTCACCCGTCACAATGTTGACTTCCTGGTCCGGAATGGGCGGGCCGGAATCACCGATTTCGATGCGAACAGCCTCGTCATCGATGCTGACATCGACTGTCACCGTCGGTGCCGGGTCGTCTGCATGGATGACAGCGTTCTCGATGAGTTCGAGTATGCCCTCCGTCAAGCGAGGCGAGGCTTTGACGGTCGCGCCGTCGGGCGTCGAGACCGAAATTCGGGCGGCAGGATATTGGCGACGGGCCATCTCGACGGCAGCGGGCACGACCGTCGAGACGTCGACTCGTTCACGGCTGGGTGGGTGAGCAAGTAGCTGCGTGATCCGGCGCTCTTTGTTGAACGTGTCGAGCAGCGATTCACTCGTCTCGAGAATCTTGCCGGCGTGAGTCCGAACTTCGACATCGCCCGCTGATTCGATCATCTCGGCGTGGCCGGTGATGACGTTGAGTCTGTTCCGCGCGTTATGCCGAAGGATCCGGTCGATCTTGTGTAACTGGTTGATGCGCTCGCTCCGTTCGGTAATATCCCGGATCGTCGACCCGTACCCACGAACCTCGCCGTCGACACCCCGGAGCGGATAGTACCGGACGTCGAGCAATCGAGTTCCCAGCTCCGGATGGTCACGTACTGTCTCATACTGGACGCGTTCGCCGGCCAACACGCGATCGACGTATGCATCGAGCCGGTCGTCGGTATCGGGACCGACGACATCTGCCAGCGGGCTGCCTTCGATGGTCGACGGTTCGACGCCGTGGTAAGCACAGTACGTCTCGTTGGCGAACAGGAACCGCCGGTCAGCGTCAAGTGCCGCCAGCAGATCGGTCGAACTCTCGACGGCTTGCTCGTAGTTGCGAAGTCGCTCCTCGACCCGCCGGACGTCGCTGACGTCTCTGACGATTAGAACAGCCGCCGGGCGACCGACCCATTCGGTCGGCTGGGCGGATACCTCCACCGAAAGCGATCCCGCCTGGCTCTGGAGGATCGCGTCTGCGGCGTCGAGCGTTCGCCCACCGTTCGAAACGGCCTCGAGACGAGCCGCATCCAGATCGATTCCTTCGAAGGTTAGATTTGCCGGGAACGATTCACCGACGACGTGTTCGCGGCGTTGGGCACCGAATAGCTCGAGCAACTGGGTGTTGACGAAGACATAGCGGCCGTCCCGCACGATCGCCACCCCATCTCTGGCCGCGTCGAGGTGCGTCGCCGCCCGGGCTTCGGCGGCGACCTGATCCCGTTTCGCGCGGTAATAGCCGACAGCTTCCTCGATGAGTGTCGGGAGTCGATCGGTGTCCGCCCGGTCGGAAAACGTATCAGTCACACCGGCTGCCGCTGCTCGTCGAGCCGCCTCGCCGGCGGCAAAGAGCATGACTGGCAGGTCGGGTTCCCGGGATCGGACCGCCTCCAGCAGCGCCACACCGTCGATCGCCGGCGGATCGTGATCGCAGACCACACACTCGACGCCGCCGTTCCGATCGATGTCATCGATCGCCGCCTCGATCGACGTCACGGCCGAAACATCGATCCGGTCGCTCGCTTGCAAGGAGTGGGTCGTGCCGTCCGTCGAAACCGTGAGGACATGGATCGGTTCGGAATGAGTCATTGTCTCACCTGCTCAGCGGACTGTCCGATTGCGATCGGGACACACTGGCGGCTGAGGGCATCTCATATTGAAATGAAGGGGGGCTGGAAGGATGACTCTTTGGGCGGCCACAGAGGGCTGAATTGACAGTCGGGGGGCCACTCCTGTCCAGCCGTCGTTCTACCGTGAGAGTTACTCGACTTCCATGCCGACAAACGCGACAAGTGTTGCATCGGGGGGAAGCCTAAGTATCGCTCGCCACCGAGATGAAACGAGAATCAGTGCTACGGAACCAGATCGACGATGTCCCACTTTCGACGCTGCTCGCCGGGACGATCGTCGGCGTCTATCTGCTTGTCATTGCGGGGGCAACCGCCTCGATCGCCGACGCGGCGGCGACCTGCTCGACCTGGCCGGCCTGCCAGCTTCCCTCTACGGAGTCGCCAGCGCTTGCCGTCGCCTGGGGCCATCGGGTGCTTGCGGCAACCGTCGGCGTTGCAGTACTACTGAGTGCGATCGTCGGCTTCCGGCGCGTCTCGGATCGCCGGGTCCGGGCCGCTCTTGCCGTCGCGGTCGTCCTCTTTCCAGTCCAGGTCGCGCTGGGTGCCGTGGTGACGGTCACCGGGGCCGCCGGAATCTCGCCGGCCGTCCACCTCGGCGTGGCGATGAGCATCTTCGGATCGCTCGTGCTCGCGCTGGCCTGGCATCTCGAAACGATGTACGGCGACCCGACTGAGGAACCAGATTCGGGCGTGACGACCCAACCAGAGCCGGTCGAGACAGCCGTCGATGACGACCACCCGTCGACCCGGCGTGACCGAGGACCGGCGGGAGAGATGCTGGCGACGCTGCAAGCCTACGTCCGGTTGACCAAGCCACGCCTGATGTGGTTGCTGTGTCTGGTTGCCTCGGCGGGCATGGCCCTGGCGACGACGGGCGGACGGACGCTGACGGTCGAGACGATCCTGGCAACGCTGTCCGGCGGTGTGCTGGCGATCGGTGCCAGTGGCACGTTCAATCACGTCCTCGAACGTGACGTCGACAAGCGGATGCAGCGCACGTCCGACCGACCGGTGGTGACCGACCGCATCCCGATCCGGAACGCGGTCGCGTTCGGACTACTCCTGTCTGCACTCTCGCTTGCCATCTTCGCCACGGTCAACGTGTTGGCTGCCGCACTGGGCCTCTCGGCGATCCTCTTCTACAGCGTCGTCTACACCCTGTTGCTCAAGCCAAACACCGTCCAGAACACCGTCATCGGCGGGTTCGCCGGCGCGCTGCCGGCACTCATCGGCTGGGTCGCCGTCACCGGGACGTTCGGGGTTCCAGGCCTCGCGCTGGCGGGAATCGTCTTCCTGTGGACGCCGGCGCACTTCTACAACCTGGCGCTGGCCTACCAGGACGACTACGCACGCGGCGGCTTCCCGATGATGCCAGTCGTCCGCGGCGAGACGGTGACGCGCAAGCACATCCTGCTGTACCTCGGTGCGACGCTGTTGGCCGCAAGCGGACTGGCGACGCTGGCGAACCTCGGCGTCCTCTATGGAGCCACGGTCTCGATTGTCGGGGCCATCTTCCTGTGGGCCGTTCTGGTACTGCACCGTGAGCGAACGACCGACGCGGCCTTCCGGGCCTTCCACGCCTCGAACGCCTTCCTCGGGGCCCTGCTGGTCGCAGTCGTGATCGACGCGATGGCCGTATGAGCACCGCGAGACGCTTCGGACCGATCCCGACGCCGTCGAAAAGTCACCTCCTCTGGGGCGCGTTACTGGTCAACACTGAAGTACTCCTCCTCTTCGGGTATCTTTCGGTCAGCGATTCACAGCTGTTCGATCTGGCGTCGCTCAGACTGTACGTCTACCCCTTCGTCTGGATCAACGTCTCACTGTGGGCGCTCGCGACGGTCCGACCGCCGGCTGCCCCGCGTCGCCGGAAACTGTTCGGGGGCGCGGTCGCCACCGGCTACGCCCTCGTCCTCACATATCTCGGTGGCCTGGTCTCGACGGCCATGACCGACGGCATCGGCCTCTCGATCCGACCGCTGGTGTTTCCGCCCGGCTGGGCTCCAGTGGTCTCGGCCGATATCGCCGGCCTCTCGCTGACACTGCTTCCGTACAAGGTTCTGGGATACATTACGTTGTCATACCTCGTATACGCGCTGGTCGTCGAAGCCGCTGGCGTGCTGCCGGCGATCCTGGGGCTGTTCTCGTGTGTGTCCTGCGTCTGGGCAGCGGTCGTCGTCCCGCTGGCGGGCACGGTCGGCGGCTCGACAGCCCTGGCGAGCCTCGTCTTCGGCGGCGGCTACGATCTCTCGACGGCGATCTTCGTCGTCTCGGTGGTCCTGCTCGCGTGGCGACCGACCGTCGGGAACCGAATCGACTTAGGTGGAGGTCGGCGGTGATCGAAGCGTGACTGCCATCGCCATCGATGACGTCCGGCGAACCTACGGCGACACTGTCGCGCTGGATGCCGTCTCGCTATCGGTCGACCCCGGCGAAATCTTCGGACTTGTCGGGCCCAACGGCGCGGGCAAGACCACACTCGCCCGGGCGATCACCGGGACGACCGACTACGATGGGACGGTCGCGCTGTTCGGCGAGCAGCCGCGGGCGATCGACCGCTCCCGACTCGGCTCGCTCCCCCAGTCCTTCTCGCCCCACGAGCGATTGACCGCCCGTGAGCTACTCGAGTACTACGCGGGCCTGTACGACGACGCCCTCACGCCAGGGCGCGTGCTCGACGACGTCGGCCTGATCGACAGCGCCGACACGTACTACGAGAACCTCTCGGGCGGCCAGCAACGCCGGGTCTGTGTCGGGAGCGCGCTCGTCAACGACCCCGATCTGCTCGTCCTCGACGAGCCGACGACGGGAATCGACCCTGCCGGCCGTCGACAGCTCTGGGACCTCCTCGAAGGGCTGGCCGCAGACGGCACGACGATCTTTCTGACGACTCACGACATGCACGAGGCCGAGCGGCTGGCCAACCGCGTGGGACTGCTCGCCGACGGCGAGTTGGTCGCCGTGGACACGCCCCGTGCCTTGATCGACGCCCACGGTGGCGAGAGCCGACTGACCGTCGAGACGGCGTCCCCACTCGCCGAAGTGGACGCGTCCGGCCTCGACTACCGAGCCGCTATCGTCGACAATGACCTGCGGGTCTTCGACGTCGCGCCGACGGAGATCGGCACCGTCGTCGACAGTCTCACAGATGCGGGCGTCCAGGTCGAATCGCTGAGTTGGGCCGAGCCGACGCTCGAAGACGTCTACCTGGAACTGACGGGGACCGCCGTCGGGCGCGGCGGGCAGCGGCTCGACGACGGGGCCGCGAGCGCGGCCGAGGAACCGAACGCGCCGACACCCCCCACGGAGGGATCGTCGTGAGCCGGCTGGGCCGAATCACGAGCGAGACGCGCGCCGCGACGCGAGCGTTCCTTCGTCGCCGGACCGCGGTCTTCTTCACGTTCCTGTTTCCGCTCCTGATCGTCCTCATCTTCGGCGCGCTGGTCCAGACCCAGCCCACCGGCGGCGGTCTCTTTACGGAGCCACCAGCCTACTACGTCCCGGGGTATCTCGCGGTCGTCGTCCTCTTTACCCCGCTCTCTCGGGTCGGTAGCGAGGTCGCGCGCCATCGCGACGATCGGCGCTTCGAGAAGCTGGCGACGACGCCGCTGTCGCGGGCCGAATGGCTGCTCTCCCAGACGCTCGTCAACGTCGCCATCATCGGCGTCGCGGCCGTGCTGGTGCTCGCGGTGATGGTGGCCGTCACCGGGGCGACGGTCGCCCCGTCACCGTGGCTGGTGCCGTTCCTCGCGATCGGCGTCGCGCTGTTCTGTGGGATCGGCGCGCTACTCGGGAGTTTCACGGACTCCCAGGACGGCGTCATCGCCGCCTCGAACACGCTTGCCCTCCCGCTGCTGTTCCTCTCGGAAACCTTCGTCCCGCCGGCACTCCTCCCGGAATGGTTCCGCCCGCTGATCGAGCTCTCGCCGCTGACATACTTCTCGCGGGGCGTCCGAGCGGTCGTGACCGATCCCGGCGCGGGCGTCGAGGGAACGGTCGTCGCCGTCTGGCCCGCCGGCCCCGATCCGGCCGCCAACCTCGCGATCCTGTCGATGCTGGCGCTCGTCACGTTCGGACTCGGAGCACTCACGTTGCCCCGGACGGACTGAGGGGAGACTGTCGGCCGACCCGCTGGTCACTCGTAACACGAGCGCTCGACGCGCCGATCGTAGAGTCGGGAGAGCAGCCGCGTGATCGGGCCGCCGCCGATGGACTCGCCGTCGACGGCCCCGACCGGGCGGAGTTCCCAGGTCGTGTTCGTCAGGAAGGCCTCGTCGACAGCCAGCAGGTCATCGCGCTCGTAAGGGCCGGTCTCGACAGGAAGTCCTTCCTCGCGAGCGAGATCCAGGACGATCGAGCGGGTCACGCCGGGCAGGATCGGCTGGTCGGTCGTCGGCGTGTGGACGACGCCATCCGCCACGAAGAAGAGGTTGCTCGTCGCCCCTTCCGCGAGATACCCGTCGGTGTCGAGCAGGAGTGCTTCGTCGGCCGGGTCGCCACTGGCCTCCTGCTGGAGTTCGAGCCGGGCGAGAATCCCGTTGAGATAATTATGCGTCTTGGTATCCGCCGGCAGCGCAGCGTCGGGGATCTTCCGGGTCTCGACCGTCCGGACTGTCGCCGGGTCGTCCCAGACCGGATCGCCGTCGATTCCTCCCCGGGGAAGCGAGTCGACAATCACGACTATCGTCGGGTCGACAGCGGGATCCGGGGTGAGCTTTCCGGCCTGGACGCCACGTGAGATCGAGAGCTTAACGTAGGCGTCGGTGAGGTCGTTTGCCGCAAGCGTCTCCGCGATTCGCTCGCGGAGGTCCGCACGCGGCGGGATCGCCCGGGCGAAGCCGAGCGTCTCGCAGGTGCGTTCGAGCCGGTCGGCGTGGGCGTCCCAGGCGAAAACCTCGCCGCCGTAGGCCCGGAGCGTCTCGAAGGCCGCGTCGCCGTACATGAAGCCGCGGTCGCGCACGTTGACGCTGGCCTCCTCGGCCGGGACAAGTTCGCCGTCGACGTGGTACTCCATCGCGTCGGCCAACGGGGGCCCGGGGCTTGTGTGTTGGCGTTCGATCACTCGGCCAGGGCGGGGTACTCGAGTCGGAGTTCGCCGTCGAGTTCGTAATCGGTTCCCAGCATCCCGCCGCCGGCAAGTGCCATCGTCACGTCGAAGGCGACCGTCGTGGCCGTCTCCGACCACGGGCGGACGATGCACTCGAGCGTGCTGATGGTCTCGTCAGCCAGGTCGTCGAGGTCGGACAGTTCGATCACCGTTCCGGGTCTCCTGTCGGGCGAATACAGCCTGACCTCGGGCGGCGGCGAGCTGTCGCCCTCGACCGGCGAGACGACCGCCACGTCCGCTGGCGTCTCGGCGTCGGGCATCCAGACGCGCAGCCGGACGGACTCGACAGTCGTCCCCTCGCGGTGCCAGATCTCGGTCGACATCGGGACCACGCCGTCGGCGACGCCGCCGTTGACGCCGAAGTGGCCGACCTCCTCGCCGTCCTCGCTGAAGTGGATGCTGGCTACCCCCTGGGCATCGGAGTGACGGCTTGGCTCCGAAAGCGTCGTCTTGGATCTGAGCGCACCACAGCCCGCGCTCGCGCCGGCAGCGGCAACACCCGCCGCC
The DNA here is from genome assembly GCF_000023945.1 of Halorhabdus utahensis DSM 12940. Taxonomy (NCBI): domain Archaea; kingdom Methanobacteriati; phylum Methanobacteriota; class Halobacteria; order Halobacteriales; family Haloarculaceae; genus Halorhabdus; species Halorhabdus utahensis. Next base: position 2,555,857 of record NC_013158.1, on the reverse strand, counting down.
GCGAGAAAGCGCCGTCTACGCATCTCGACACCCGGCCTGTTGATCGGGTCGACTGTTGGGTGGAAGGGCGGGCGATATAGCCGAACGCGCGAGAGACGTGTCCCTGAGCATATCCATGCCGATGTACCCGGAGCCGAAAAGCCCTGCTCACGGTCAAACGTCCATTTGACCGGGAGCACGTCGCCTGCGTCAAACGACGTGCTGCTCGAGGAAGGCGGCGATCATCGCCTTACCGTTGTCGGTCAGGATACTCTCGGGATGGAACTGGACGCCCACGTGGGGCTTCGAGCGGTGGCGCACCCCCATGACGACCGACCGTTCGTCGTCGGTGTGGGCCGTCTCTTCCAGACAGTCGGGCAGGGCGTCGCGTTCGACAGCCAGCGAGTGATACCGGCCGACCGGAAACTCCTGTGGGAGGGCGGCGAAGACACCCCGCCCGTCGTGGGTGATCGCCGAGGACTTGCCGTGGACCACCGCCGGGGCGTGGCCGACTGACGCGCCGTGTGCGGCACACAGCGCCTGGTGACCGAGGCAGACCCCCAGTGCGGGTGTCGACAGCGACTCGAAAACGGGCATCGAAACGCCGGCAGCCTGCGGGGTGCCCGGGCCTGGCGAGACGACGATCGCGTCCGGGTCCAGCGTCCGAATATCCGCGAGGTCGACCGCGTCGTTCCGCCGGACCAGGACCTCGCCGTCGACGCCGGGGAGCCACGCGTCCGTCGTGACCACCTCGCCCACATACTGCACGAGATTGTAGGCGAACGAATCGTAGTTGTCGACGACGAGGACCGTCGGCTCAGCCATCCTCGCCCTCCTCCGGCCCCCCGGACGCCCCCTCTTCGCCCGCGTCCAGTCGCCCGGCATCCCTTGCGCGGGAGGGCTCGACGACCGAGAGGTCCGTCCCGTCCGCGAGCGCGTCGTCGACGGCGGTCACCAGTGCCCGGGCCTTGTCGAGGGTCTCGTCGTACTCCCGGTCGGGCACCGAGTCCTCGACGATCCCCGCGCCGACGCGAAGGTGGTACTGCTCGCCGTGCCGGACGAGCGTCCGGATGACGATGTTCATCGTCGCCCGGTCGTCGAAGCCGAAGATCCCGATGCTGCCCGTGTACGGGCCACGACGGGTCGCTTCGAGTTCGTCGATGATCGCCATCGTCCGTGGCTTGGGCGCGCCGGTGATCGTCCCGCCCGGGAACACCGCGCGGATCGCGTCGGCCAGGTCCTGATCGTCCCTGAGTTGCCCCTCGACCAGCGAGACGAGATGCATTACCTCGGAGTAGCGATCCACCCGTCGGTACTCTTCGACGTCGACGCTCCCGTACTCGCTGACCTTGCCCAGGTCGTTGCGTTCGAGGTCGACCAGCATCGCGTGTTCGGCGCGTTCCTTCTCGTCGTCCCGGAGTTCTCTCTCCAGCCCGGCATCGGCGTCGGCCGTTCGGCCCCGCGGCCGCGTCCCTGCGATCGGTTCGGTGACCAGCCGGTCGGCCTCGCGATGGAGGAGGAGTTCGGGACTGGCACTCACCAGGTCGGCGGCCGGGAATTCAAGCAGCGCCGAGTACGGGGCCGGGTTGCCGATCCGGAGCGACTGGAAGGCCTCGACCGGGTGGACCGCCGCCGGCGCGGCCAACCGGTGGGAAATATTCGCCTGAAAGGTGTCGCCCTCGTGAACGTATTCCTTGACGCGTTCGACGCGGTCGGTGAAGGCCTCGCGGCCGGTGTCGCTCTCGAAGCGAACTGGCCCCGTCGCCGGCGGCTCTTCGACGCCGGGGTCGCCGTCGATGGCGCGGCCAGCCAGCTCCAGCGCGCGCTCGCGCCCACGCTCGAAAGCCGCGTCGGGATCGCCGTCGACCGTCGGACACGCCGTCACGCGGAGCGTCACCGGAGCCTGGGCGGGTTCCTCCCAGGCGACCAGCGTGTCGTAAACGGCCACCTGCAGGCGTGGCAGGTCCCGGTCGCGCTCGGCCGAGCCGGGGAGCGCCTCGATCTCCCGGGCGATGTCGTAGGAGAGCCACCCGATGGCACCGCACGGATAGGGAACGTCCGCCCCGGCGCGATGGAGGTGCTCCTCGCCGAGTCGATCGACGAGCCGTCCGATCGTGTCCTCGCCCGGGTCGACAGTCAGCCACTCGATGGGCTCGACCCCGAAGTAGCTCCAGCCCTCGGTGCCGCCGGTAGTTTCCAGCACACAGCCGCCGGTCGACCGGCGCGCGCGCCGGTAGGCTTCGTAGGGATCCGTGACCGTGACGCGAGCCTCGACCGGGACGCGATCGCCAGGATCCGCCCCGGCCGCACGTGCGCGGAACGTCGCCAGGTCGGTCACGAGTTCCGGGTCCGTCATTACACTCACACAGACGGAGGACTACTAATCGTGTTACGATCGGGGCACAACTCGCAAGACCGACTGCTGGCGAGTGCTCACTCGCCGGCCTGGTCGATCCAGCCCTCGACGCGCGAAGTTGCGATGCCGGTCGTCTCGGCGACGGCGTCGGCGTCGGCGGCGGCGAGTTCCCCGACAGTCTCGATATCCGCCTCGGCGAGTCGCTCGGCGTAGGCCGGCCCGATCCCGTTGATCGACTGGACCGGTTCTGTGCTCGCCGACGCTGCCGAGTCAGATTCGGCTCCGTCTGTCGGTTCGTCTGCGGTCGCCGCCGTGCCTTCGCCAGCCGTTTCAGCCTCCTCGGACGCTTCCGCCTCGGCCGACTCGTCCGGCTCGTCTGTTTCCGTATCGGCGGATTCGACAGGTTCGTCGTCTCTCTCGACCGCGTCTTCAGCGGCGTCAGTGTCGGTCTCGACATCGGTCGACGTGTCTACGCTCGACTCGCTGGTTGCGACCGCTCTGGTTCCCTTGACTGCATCCTCACTTTCGGTATCCGGTTCGTGCTCGACCGTGACGGCCACGTTCTCGGTTTCCCCCGCGTTCTGGCTTGGCATCTCGGTATCAGACTCCCCCGAGCTGAGACCGAGAAGTTCCTTGATCTGTTGGAAGAGTGCCATACTCCTCAATACACACGCCAGGACTTAAAGGCGTTCACGAAGTGCCTCGTTCATCTCCTCGACAGGAGCGTCCTGCCCACTCCAGCGTTCGAAGGCCTCGACGCCCTGGAACAGCAACATCCAGGCACCGTCGACGGTCGTCGCACCCGCCGCGGCCGCCTCGCGTAACAATCGCGTCTCGATCGGGCTGTAGACTGCATCGAGTACCGCCAGGTCGGCGTGCAGCGCCGTCGCGGGGACTGGCGATCGGTCCTCGTCCATCCCCACGCTCGTCGCGTTGACGAGGACATCCGCGTCCGCCAGCAAGGAGTCGAGTGCATCGAGGCCATGCCCGCTGGCACCCGGGACCTCCTCGGCGAGGGCGTGGGCCGTCTCGACGGTCCGGTTGGCGATTGCGACGTCCATGCCTTCGTCAGCGAGACCGAAGGCGATCGCGCGACCAGCCCCGCCCGCTCCGACGACGACGGCCGTCCCGGAGAGGGCCACACCGTGACGTGTGAGCGCCCGCACGGCACCGATCGCGTCAGTGTTGTGCCCCGTCGGTTGATCACCGCTGAAGTCGATGGTGTTGACCGCGCCGATCCGCTCGGCCAGGTCGTCGACCGCGACCGCGTTGAGAACGTCCTGTTTGAACGGGATCGTCACGTTGAGTCCAGAGACGCCGAGGGTTTCGGCCGCCTCGACGGCCTCGCGTGCCGCGTCGACCGGTGGTTCGAAGGTGACGTATCGTGCGTCGATGCCGAGTTCGTCGTAGGCCGCCTCGTGCATCGGCGGCGACAGCGAGTGTTCCACGGGGTTGCCAAGGAGTCCGTACACGTCCATAGCGAGGGCGACGGCCGGGAGCGTCAAAACCACGACGGTCGGCAGTGACGGCGTCGACCGGTGGCCCCTTGCGGTGTCACTGTGTGACACGGCCACTCCACACCGCAAGACATTATTTTGGGAGGGCTAAGCACGCAGTGTGTCTCGTCTACGCCATCCGTTGACGGCAGTCGCCGCTGCACTGGTACTGACGCTGCCGTGGGTCGTCGTCGAACTGTCACGGCTCGCCGCTGGACTCGACTGGATGCCGATCGACGCCGGGATCGCGCTCTCGACGGGCCCGACCGTCCTGGTGACCGGCCTGGCCGTCGTCGGCGCGTCGTTCCTGCTCGCGTGGGGGGCCGAAACAGCCGAGAAGGACGTCCCCCGGGCGTTCGCCCTCGCCGTCCTCGCGGTCCTCGCCGTCGCCCCGGAGTACGCCGTCGACGCGCTGTACGCCTGGGACGCCGGGGCGCAAGCCGGGACCACCGCGGGCGCGGAGGCCGGCAACCTCGCCATCGCGAACATGACGGGAGCCAACCGGATTCTGATCGGCCTGGGTTGGTCCGGGATCGCGCTGTTCACCGTCTATCGCGCCTACAAGGTTCGGGACGACAACGTCGAGAAGCGATCCGGCTTCCTCGCCGATGTCGTGACGCTCGATAAGGCGCTGACGACCGAAATCACGTTCCTCTGGCTGGCGACGCTGTGGGCGTTTCTGGTCCCACTCGGTGGCGGCATCGACCTGATCGACACCGTCGTCCTCGTCGGCCTGTACGCGAGTTACATCCTGATCATCATCCGCTCCGGCATCGAAACCGAAAAAGAGCAGATCGGTGTCCCGGGCTATCTTCAATCCTACCGCAAACCAAAGCGGATCGCAACCGTCCTCTCGCTGTTCATCTACTCGGGCGTCATGATCCTGATCGCCGTCGAACCGTTCGCCCACGGCCTCGAAAACCTCGGCCTGCAGTACGGCGTGCCGAAGTTCTTCATGATCCAGTGGATCGCCCCGCTGGCAAGCGAGTCACCCGAGTTGATTGTCGTCGTCTATCTCGTCAACAAAGCCCGATCCTCGGCCGGGTTCAACGCCCTGATCTCCTCGAAACTCAACCAGTGGACGCTGTTGATCGGGACGCTCGCGATCGTCTACTCGATCGCGGCGGGCGGGGTCGGCGTCCTCGAATTCGACTACAAGCAGAGCCTGGAGATCTGGATCACGGCCGCCCAGTCGTTCTTCGCGCTGGCGATCCTGGTCAACTTCAACATCAGCCTCCGGGAGGCCGTCGCGTTGCTCGTGTTGTTCGTCAGCCAAGTGTTCGCCGAGTTCATGGTGTTGAACGTCCTTTCGCTGTCCCATCCCGAAGCACTCAGCCACCAGATCCTGCTCGGCTACACCGCCGTCTACCTCCTCATCGGGCTGGCGATGTTCGTCCGCCGCCGCAAGGCTGTCAAGGAGATGCTCGGCATGACCTACGAAGTAGTCCAGACGGCGTTCGGTCGCCGGAGCGACTTCGATATCGAGTAAAGTACCGCGCCCGAAGCAGGGCTATTCATGATCGGCATCGTCGTCTCGACAGCTGATCGCGCCTCGGAACACATCCACGAGCACCTCCTGGAAGTGGCGGACTGGACGACGACCCGTGACGAAAGTCGATCCCCTGGCGAGGGTGGTGGCGAGGTCTCCCGCACCGACGGCTTCGAAATGCGCGTCTTCGACGAATGGCACCTCGAGCTCGACGGCGTGGCCGCGGCCTTCGACGACCCCGATCTCGTCGTCTTCGCGTCCCGGCACTCCGGGGAGACCGGGCCACTGTTGGCCGCCCACCACACCGGCAACTTCGGGCCGGCCGAGTACGGCGGCGCGGACCGTGACCTCGCCCGCGCCGCACCGAACGCTCATAGCCGCGTCCTCGACGCGCTGGCCGAGCACGCGCCGGAAGGCTACGAGGTCGGCATGGAGTGCACCCACCACGGTCCGACCGAGGTTGGTTCCCCGTCGCTGTTCGTCGAGGTCGGCAGCGGTCCCGACCAGTGGGACGACCCCGACGCCGCCCGCGCGGTCGCACAGGCCATCCTCGACCTGCGTGGCGTCGCGGCCGATGCGCCCCGAGAGGACGGCGAGGCAAGCGCCCGCCGGCACCTCGTCGGGTTCGACGGGAACCACTACGTCCCGCGGTTCGAGCGTATCGTCCGCGAGACTGACTGGGCCGTGGGCCACATCGCCGCTGACTGGGGACTGGACGCACTCGGGGATCCACTCGACAACGAGGACGTGCTCCGGGCGGCCTTCGAGAAGAGCGCAGCCGAGTACGCGCTGATCGACGGTGATCGCCCGCGTCTCGAACGGGCGATCGACGACCTGGGACTCGAGATCGTCGGCGAGTCGTGGCTCCGGGCCGTCGAGGGCGTCCCGCTGCCCGTTGCCCGCCGCGTCGAGGACCGACTGGCAGCCATCGACGACGGGCTTCGCTTCGGGGAGCCGGCCCGCGGGTACGACGGTGATTTCCAGATCGTCGACATCCCGGGCGAGCTGCTCAACGAAGCACAGGGGATCGACCGCGAGGCGACCCGCGACGCCGTCGAGGGTGTCGCACTCGCGTTCACCACCGAGCAGAGCGCCACGCTCGTCGGCGACCGAGCCGCTGTTGTCGACGGCGATGATAGAATTGCACTGGTCGAGGCGCTCGCGGACGTCCTCCGCGCGGACTACGACGTGGTGACAGTCAGAGACGATCGAGTCGTTGCGAGGAAAGAAGCCTTCGACCCCGGACTGGCCGCGGATGCTGGCGTCCCGGAGGGGCCGAAGTTCGGCAAACTGGCGAGCGGACAGCCCGTCGACGTCGACGGCGAGCGTGTCGAACCCGGAGAAGTGAGTCGGGAGCACGAAGAGACGTTCCCGGTCTGATCTGGCGAACGGCCAGTCGGCCAGTCACTCCTCGACGGCGTGGGCTTGCAGGGTCTCCAGTTCGATTTCTTCCAGCACTGTTTCGTTGGTCGCCTCGAGAACGACCGGCGGGGCGACGCCGGCTTCGTGGGCCTCCAGCCAGCGACCGACGCAGAGACACCAGTGATCTTTGGGATTCACGCCCGGAAAGTCCAGTTGCGGCCGCGGCGTGACCAGATCGTTGCCCTGCGCGCGGGAGAACTCCAGAAAGTCCTGGGTCATCTTCGCACAGAGATGGTGGCTGCCACGGTCGCCGGGAACCGCCGTGCAGTGACCGTCGCGTTGGTAGCCTGTCGAGAGTGTCTTGCTGCAGGGTTCGAGTGCCTCGCCCAGTACGTTGCGCTGGGCGTCGGGATCGCTCTGTGACATACCGGCGATTACCGCGAGTGGCGGGTAAGGGTTAGTTTCGGCGGGAGTTTTGCAGTCATCCATACTGTCTCATTGGGTGAGGCGCTCGGGCAACCGTCATCAGTGCAATTGGCCATCTATGTCCAGGGATGGTCATCACCCTGTCCGGGCTAGTGTGAAGGCACACTAGGTTTATCAAGCGCCATCGCTTCCGTTCGTCTATGAGCAGTGAGCAGATCAACTCCGAGAGCAAGGTCTCGGGGAACCAGGCGAACATTCCCGCTCAAATCCGGACGGAACTCGACATCGACGACGGTGACCGACTCCGCTGGCACCTCGAAGACGATGGGACGCTCCGCGTGGAAGTCGTCCAGCAACGAAGCGGCACGTTCAGTGACTTCGACGGCTACGAGGGCGATCAGACGACGACAGTCGAACGTGAACACGACTCGTGGGGCGTCACCGTCGAATAAATGCCTCGGGTACTCCTCGACACAAGCGTCCTCTTCGCGGCTGCCTACCGCCGTGACAGTGCACACGACGACGCGCTCCCCATTGTACAGGGCATCGACAGTACAGCCCTTCCGGAAGCGGTAGTGCTCGACTACGTGCTCGCGGAGACGATGAACGGGCTGACGACACATGCCGGCCACGACGCTGCGACGGATTTTCTCGATCGGATCGAAGAAAACGCCCAGTTTCACATCGACTCACTGACGGCTGACGAGTTCGCAACGGCGAAAGCACTCTTTCGACAATACAAGGCGTTCTCGCTCGTCGACGCCTGTATCGTCGCGTTCATGCGAGCCAATGGACGACAGTACCTCTACGCGCTCGACGACGACTTCGACGCCGCCGAGGACATCAGCCGTCTCGACACCGCGAACAACCCATATCAGCCGGAGTGACTGAGACGCACTGGCTACAGCATGGCCCGAGAAGGAAGGGACAGTCCGTGACTCGGTGGGTCTGTCGGGAACTACCTGCAAAAGATCAGTGGACGGCCAGACAGTCCTCTCATACGGATTGCTCTCAGTCAGTACCAGATCGACCGCCCGCAGTCGGGCGGTCGTCACGGTAAACAGTGAGAGCAATCCGTATCAGTCGTCGCCCGGCAAACCCTCGCCCCCGGCGTGGTCACACAACGCCTCGGGCACCGTGGGCAGGCCACTTGTATCGTGTTTGCCCGTCGGCGGCAGATTGACGTCGGCTGCGGGCGAGTCCGCGAGATCGACGTCGGCGTCCAGTCCCTCCATCTCCTCCCCCTCACGGGCGTCCTGGTCGATCCGCATCGAGCAAAATTCCGCGCCACACATCGAGCAGTAGCGGGCTTCCTTGTAGTTGTCCTCCGGGAGCGTCTGGTCGTGATACTCCTTGGCTCGGTCGGGGTCCAGCGCGAGGTTGAACTGCTCGCGCCAGTCGAAGTTGTACCGCGCCTGGGAAAGCGCGTCGTCCCAGTCGCGAGCGCCTGGCTTCCCGGCGGCCACGTCGCCCGCATGAGCGGCGATCCGGTAGGCCGCCAGCCCGTCCCGGACGTCCTCGGCGTCGGGCAAACCGAGGTGCTCTTTGGGTGTGACGTAGCAGAGCATCGCCGCGCCGTGACGGGCGGCCTCGGTTGCGCCGATCGCACTCGTGATATGGTCGTACCCCGGCGCAACGTCAGTCACCAGCGGGCCCAGCAGGTAGAACGGCGCGCCGTCACAGACCTCCTGTTGATACTCGACCTGTTCGCCGATCTCGTCTAGGGGGACGTGGCCCGGCCCCTCGACCATGACCTGGACGCCGTGCTCGTGGGCGCGCTCGGTGAGGTCACCCAGCGTCTCCAGTTCCGCCAGCTGGGCGTCGTCGTTGGCGTCTGCCAGGCTCCCGGGTCGGAGCCCGTCGCCGAGACTGATCGTCACGTCGTATTCCGCAAGGATCGCACAGATCTCGTCGAAATGCGTGTACAGCGGGTTCTGCTCGCCGTGATTTTCCATCCATTCGGCGAGAATCGACCCACCGCGGGAGACGATGCCCGTGATCCGGCCGTCGGTCAGCGGCAAGTGCTCCCGGAGAACCCCCGCATGAATCGTCTGATAGTCCGTGCCCTGGGCGGCCTGGGACTCGATCACGTCCAGGAGGAGGTCCGCCGTGAGTTCCTCGGGTGATCCGGCCTGCTTTAGCGCCTCGTAGATCGGCACTGTCCCGAGCGGGACCGGCGAGTGTTCGATCTGGCCGGCGCGAAGTTCCGGAATGTCACCACCCGTCGAGAGATCCATCACCGTGTCCGCGCCGTATTCGACGGCCGTGTGGAGTTTCTCCCGTTCGGTTTCGATATCGCTTTCGGGTTCGCTGTTGCCGATGTTGGCGTTGACTTTCGTCGAAAAGTCCTTCCCGATAATCATCGGATCCAGCGAGTCGTGCTCGTGGTTGTTCGGGATCACTGCCTCGCCCGCGGCGACCTTCTCGCGGACGTACTCGGGATCACGGTTCTCCCGCTCGGCGACGCGCTCCATCGCCGGCGTGATCTCACCGTTGCGTGCGCGCTGCAGTTGGGTTCCCATCATCGAGCGTATCGTGGTACTACTAGATTATATAACCTAGTGATACAGCCTGCGACATGGAAGTCACCTTGATCGGGAAAAACGGGAACAGAGCGAACAGTCAGCGAGAAGGAGCTGAGAGAGAGAAACCGGGGTCAGCTGCCAGTGTCGTATTTGTAGGTCGCTTCGTCGGGGTCGATGCCGAAGTCTTCAGCCGACTCCTCGGGTTCGCTCGGGCCCTCGTTTTCGGCGGCAGCTTTGAACGCGTCACGGAGATGCTGTGGCATGGTGAACGCCTCGACGGCAAGTTCGACCGGCACGGCGTCGGGAAGGAGTGACTCGCGCTTCGTTTCGAGGCGATCCTGTAGTGACGGCGGGAGATCACTCGGATCGATGGGTTCGAAGCCGAACTTGGTGAGGTACTCGGGTTCGTCGGTCAGCGAGTAGACGGTCTCGAAGTCCTGGTCGCCAGCCTCCTGAACCAGTCGTTCGACGACGTGTGCGCCGATCCCCTGTCCGCGCCAGGATTCGAGAACGCCGATGCTCGTAAGCTCACAGACATCGCCGTCCTCGCCTTTGTGGATGCGGATCCGCCCGAATCCCGTCCGATCGTTGGACTGTTCGTCGACCGCTATCACGTAATCGCGGGATCGAAAGGCCGTCTCGTCCAGGCCCATCTCCTCGATCCGATCAAGCAACCAGACTTCGTCTCGGTTTTTCGCGTCCCGGACGTACATGAGAGTGGCTTGCGCCGCCGGGGGCAAAAGTATTTGCAGGCCGAGGCGTCCGGTCAGAAACTCCGGCCGTCGCCGCCTTCCAGTCGGTCGACGACCTCGCGGATGTCGGCCTGGTCTTCGATGGTCTCCTTGACGTTCTCGCGATGGCGGACTTCGGCCGCGCTTGCGTCGTACGACCGGACGTACTCGGCGCGGGTGTGCTCCTCGAAGGCGTGCCGGATGGCGAAGTAGCCATCGGGCAGGACCGTCCCGCAGACTTCACACTCGACGCGCTCGTGGCCCGTCGACTGATGGACGACCAGATCCTCGACCCGATCGAACGTGTCCCCGCAGCCCTCGATTGTGCACTCCCAGCGTGACATACCGTGACGTATATCGGGAGAGTCGTATAAAGGCATCTTTTGACGGTGGGTTGGGTGTCGCCGAACCAGAACGGATATGATCCACGGGTAGCTACCGGATGGCGTGACCGCCGTCGATCCCCACGTCAAGGTACTCGACGGGACGGTCGTCCGTCGAGCGAAGGCTCGCGGTCTCGACGTCCTCGTGTATGCACCCCACTTCAAGCGACTGGACGACATCCGGGAGCGAGCCGAGCAGTATTCCGACGACGAACTGCTCGTCGTCCCCGGTCGGGAAGTGTTCACTGGCTCCTGGCGCAACCGTCGACACGTCCTCGCGGTCGGACTCGAGGCGCCCATCCCCGATTTCATCACGCTCGAAGCAGCAATGAACGAGTTCGATCGCCAGGGCGTGGCTGTACTGACGCCACATCCGTCGTTCCTGAATGTCAGTTTAGGTCCGGCGCTGATCGAAGAATATCGGGGCGTGATCGACGCGATCGAGACGTGCAATCCGAAATTTTGGCCCCATCACGAGCGCCGCGCCGAATCGATCGCGACAGCCGCCGATCTCCCGACCTTCGGCTCCTCCTATGCACACCTGCCCCGAACCGTCGGCGAAGTCTGGACGACCTTCGAGCGAGAAATCGACGACGCGGCCGACCTGGTCGAGACATTCCGAGCCGGAGTGCCCGGTGACCCAGCGCATCGAACCGGACTCACGCACTACGGTCAGCGGGCAATCGAGTTCGCACACCTTGGGTGGGAAAACTCCTGGAAGAAGATAGACCGCATTGTCCTCTCGGGACGGGAGCCGACCCACCCCGAACAACCGGCCTACGAGGGGCGCTTTGACGACGTGAGCGTGTATTGAGCAAGCGGTTACGAGAGGCCGACAGCCTTGAGGCCAGCTTCGAAGGCGTACTGCGGGATCTCATAGACGATCATCGCCGCCAGCGCGAGTTCGAAGCCCGTCACCGCGAGCATCATGGCCTCGGCGTACTTGCTGTCGACCGGGACGCCGATCGGGAGGTTGAACTCCTCGTCGGTCAGCGGATACAGCAACGCGAGGCCGCGCCGGGACCCAAGCAGGTCGAGCGCGAAGTGACTCAGGACGCCGATCCAGACGTACTCGAGGTTCCCGTGGTAGTACGGGTAGGCACCGACGACCAGCGGGACGAACAGATTGTGCAGCGTCTTGCGGTGGCGACCGAAGGCCGTGTCGATGTCCGGGACCATCGCACCGAGGACCACCGGGACGATGACGGCCGCGATCATCTCGAAGGTGACGACGTCACCGGACGGTTCGAGCACGTACCCGAGGCCGATGCTCAAAAGCAGGGCGTTGAGAACGTGTCCGCGTTTGTTCATCGACCGGATCGACGTGGGCCGCCCCCGAAAGGGTTTCTCATCCGCTGGCAGTGAGGGTGACCCCACTCACACCTCACAGGCCGCCTGAATCGAGCGCATCGTATAGGTCTGTCAACGCCTGTTGGGCGATCTGTCGCTTGATTTCGGTTCGGGACCCGTCGAACTCGTACCGACGAACTCGCGTCGCCGACTCGCCACTACCCCAGGGGGCGGCGTAGGCGACGCCGATGAAGACGGTCCCGACGGGCTTCTCGGTCGTCCCGCCGGTCGGCCCGGCGATACCCGTCGTCGAGACGCCCCAGGTCACGTCCGCGCGGTCGCGAACACCCCCCGCCATCTGTCGGGCGACAGGTTCACTGACGGCCCCCTCCTCGTCGAGTGCTTCCCGTGAGACAGCCAGCTCAGTTCGCTTTGCGTCATAGGAGTAGGTTACCAGCGATCGGTCGAAGTAGTCGCTCGACCCGGGTACGTCCGTCAACAGGGATCCGATGAGCCCACCAGTGCAGGATTCGGCGACTGCGACGGTTTCATCGCGCTCCCGAAGCGCGGCCCCGACGCGTTCCTCGATCGGCAAGTCGGAATCGTCCGTCATCACTGGTCACTGGGCGGCCCGCGTGAAAAACACACCCACTCCGGCTCACCGGCTGGACCGTCTTATCGGTCAGGCTCCAGCGTCCGGGCGAGGTTGGTGAACTGCTCGCGGTAGTAGGCCTCGGCCCGGGTGCGCGCCAGCGGCGAGGCGTCTCCATAAATCGAATCGAAGCCCGCCATCCGCCAGACCAGCGTCGAGAACTGATACAGCGGTTTGCAAGCCTGGTAGCTTTCGTCGGCATCGAAGTCCGTCTCGGTGCCATACCCCTCGTAGAGTCTCTCCCTGAGTTGCTCGCGCTCGTCGGGATCGCGAAACACCGAGTCGATGAACAGGAGTTCGATCTGTGCGAGGTTGTACAGCGGATCGCCAGCGAGCGTCTTCTCCCAGTCGAGCACCGCGGAGATCTCGGGGCCATCGGGCTCGATCAAGAGATTGCCGGGTCGAAAATCGTCGTGGACGAGCCGTGGGGTTCCCTGTTTCGGGACGACGGAGAGTCGGTCCGCGAGGCGTTCGCGAGCGGTGGGCTGCAGGTCCTCGAAGGTCGTCTCCGCAAGCTGGTCGATGTGACCCTGCGTCAACTCCTCGAAGTACGCACGCCAGTCCCAGGAGAGGTCCCGGACGATGAGTCGACCGTCATCCAGATCCAGCCGGCCGTACCCCTCGAAGGCGATCGTCGAGTGCATATCGCCCAGGATCTCCCCGATCTCGAACATGATCGCTCCGCGCTCGTCCATCGAAAAGGATTCGAAGTGCTCGTCGAGGTTGTCCCCGTGAATGCGTTCCGTGATGAAGTACGGCGGGACGTCCTGTTCGGGTTCCTCCTTGAACACGAGAATGCCCGGGAGCGGCACGTCGGTACGTTCGGCGACGTACTCGTGGAGGAACGGTTCGACTGCGAACGTCGAATCGACCTCGGGGGCGAGTTTGACCACCACTTCGTAGGATTCCCCCTGATATTCGACGGTAACGAAGTGACTGTCGGACCGGGTGTCCCCCGGCGTCTCCTCGAAGGAGTACGACTCGTAGTCCGGCCCGGACTCCCCCAGTATCGCTTCGATGATCTCGGCGGCCCCCGACACAAGTGCCTATTGATTGGCACACCCTATAAAAATCCCTATCGGAAGCAGCGGAACCGAAAACCAGTCCGGCGAGCCCCCGGCCGAATCCGTGGGTTCAAACCCGACCGGGATCCAGTACCCGTATCGATGGGCACGCGGGAGGAAACAGACGCGACCTGGCAGGAACTGTTCGGGTTCGGCCAGCCCTACGACGACCAGGCCGACGCGATCGAGGCGGCGATCGCGGCCGGGCGCAGGCAGGGCTTCCTAGCGATGGAAGGGCCCTGTGGGACCGGGAAGACGATGGCCGCGTTGACAGCCGGCGCGACGCTCGTCCGCGAGGACGAGTACGAACGCGTGCTCGTGGTGACACCCGTCAAACAGCAACGCCGCCAGTTCGTCGCCGACCTCCGCCAACTCAACGCGGGACTCGACGAGCCACTCGCCGGCATTGCCCTCGTCGGCAAACGCGATCTCTGTCCGTACGGCCGCGAGGACGTCTTTCCGCCCGACGCGAGCGTCCATGATCGCTGTGAGGAGCTCCGTGAGAACACAGCCGACCTCGTCGAGAGCGACGGGTCGAGCGACGATCGCCCCGTCGCCGACGCCGTGATTCGGCCACGGAACGACGACATCTGGTGGGACCCCCAGACGGGCAGCGACCTGGCGAAAGCGGCCCGACCAGGTGGTGTCGGCCAGCAGGCGGTCGCCGGCACACTCACGACCGCCGGAACCGAGTCACCCTACCGCCGCACCCAGCCGACTGCCCCCGACGAGATCGGCGGCGAGGACCCGCCGCTGTATTGTCCCTTCGAGGCCGACTGGTTCGCCCGGAACAAGGGGTCGCCGATCGGCTTTGCCGCCGGCGAAGACAGCGTGGTCACTGCCGCGGAGTACCTGCCCGGAGCCGTCGAACGCGGGACCTGTCCCCACCGGGCGATGCAGACGCTCGTCGGGGCCGCCGCCGTCGTGATCGGCAACTACAACCATCTCTTCGATCCCGCCTCCAGAGCGCTCATCGAACCGATCCTCGACGAGCGGACGTTCGTGATCGTCGACGAGGCCCACCGCCTGGAGGGCCGCGTCAGGGATCTGCTGTCGGACCGCCTGGGTCGCCAGACGATCGTCCAGGCGCGCAACGACTGCCACCAGTTGCGCTCGATGGCCCGCCAGAGTCCGGACCACAAGCGCGAGGTCCGGGCCCACCTCGGCAGCCAGGACGTGCCCCTGGAGGCCGTCGATCGCGCCCGTGACTTCTACGACGACCTGCTGGACTGGCTCGACGACCGGATCGCCGCTCACCTCGACGACGAAGTGGGACGGAGCTGGCGGGCCGACGACGCGGCATTGCCGGAGCACGACCTGGAGATCCCGCTCCGCGATCCCGACGAACCCGAACCCGACGAACTCACGCGGTGGGCCGAACAGGCGGGCTACGACGGCGACCTCTTCCGGCAACTCGATACGATCGGACTGGCCGTCGAGGACGCGAGCGAGGAACTCGGCGTCGGCCGCACGCCCGTCGTCGGCGCGGCCGGCGTGATCATGCGTCGGTGGTGGGAACACGACCACGCGACGACGTTCCGGGAGATCGAACTCGATCACTCGCCACGGGACGATCAACGTATCGAGGGGTGGCGAGCGACGTATACCGCCGGGCTGACGCTGTTCGACTGTCTCCCGGCCGAGGCGCTGGCGCGGACCTTCGAGGATGTCGGTGGCGGGGTGTTGATGAGTGCGACGCTGGAACCGCTCGACGTGTTCACGCGGGTTTCGGGGCTGGACACGCTGGAAGAATGGGACGACGATCGGGACGAACACGACGGCCGCCCCGTCCTCACGCGCTCCTATGGCCTCTCGTTCCCGCCGGCGAATCGCGCCAGCTGGATCGTCGACGCGACGCCCTTTACCGCCCGCAACCGCGGCGATCCGGCGACGATGGAACCGCTTGGCACCGAGTGGAACCCGACCCGCGACGAGTACGCCCACGTCCTCCGGGCCATCGCGCGCAACCCGGGCAACGTCCTCATCGCCATGCCCAACTACCGCGAGGCGACCTGGGCCGGCGCGTACCTCGACGACGCCGTCGAGAAGCCCGTCCTCGTCGACGAGTCTTCCAGCAGCGAGGCGACCGAGGATCTCAAACGCGACTTTTTCGCCGGCGAGGGGAAGGTGCTGGTCACGAGCACCCGAGGGACGCTCACGGAGGGCGTCGACTACGACGGCGCGAAACTCCGGGCGGCCGCCGTCGTCGGCGTCCCGCTGGTCAACATCGGATCGCCCCGCGTTCGCGCGGTCCAGCGCGCCTACGGCGACGTCTTCGGCGAGGACCATGCCTTCGAGTACGCGCTGACGATCCCCGCGGTCAGGCGCGCCCGCCAGGCGATCGGTCGGGTGATCCGCGGGGCTGAGGAGGTCGGCGTCCGGGCGCTGGTCGGCGCACGGTACACGCCCGAGGCGCGTCATTCGGTCTATGGCTACCTCTCGCCGGCCGAGCGCGAGGAGTTCGTGACGATGAGCTCGGAGTTCCTGCCCGATCAGATCGATCGGTTCTGGGCGGAGCGGTGACTTGGCGATCGTTGCTCTTGCCGAATGGTTTCAAACTAGGTAGCAAGGCGGATTCTCCCGCCCTTCCGAAAACCCGGTTTTCGGCTTTCGCAAATATTCGATTTGCGTCAACACCGTGGGCGGGGAGGAAGTCGACACTGGCCGAACTGTCCACAATTCTTATTATACTTACATCCTATTAATCTGATAGTGGTCGGCGGCCCACAGTTGTCGTCGATCACGGGCCGCAGTCAACCGGCCCTCGAAGTCAGGGATGCCGACCCGTGAACACCGAACAAGACAGTTCGGCACGACGCGGTGAGTCCACTGATAAGCCACGGGCCAGTGCCCGTGGCAGTTGACACCAAAGCGTCTCAGACAACGCTCCGTATGGCTGTCTACCTGGGTCTGGTCGAGAGTGCCGTGCGAGATACAAGGCGTATCTCTTGCACCGGTTGTTGCGCAGATCTCAGCGACCGAATCGTTACAGACAGGGGGCTAGGTTTCAGTGAGTGCCAAGAGATCCACTCGGCAAGTCGTGTAGTACGATGAGGGAGTGCCGTCCGCTTGAATCACTACATGAGCGCTTCCGAAACATTTGTTCGTCTGAACGGTTACCTGCTTAGTTTCATTACGTGCAGTATAGCGGATTTCAAAGGTCTCGAGGCCAGTAGGGGACGCTCTGTCAGTGTTGTAGACCTTTCGCTCTTCGCCGGGGTCAACCTCATAACGCTGATTGTGAACGGTTTCGCCCGTTGCGTTTCGGACAACCGTAATGTCAATTGTTGCGCTCTCGCTGCCAAGGTTCTCGAGATACACTGGATGATCTGAGTGCGTATGTTCCCCGTCGGGAGTCCCCACACAGCCAGTCACGAGTAGTACCACTGCGAAAGCGCAAAACGCCCCCAGCAAGTGATCACGCATTACTCACCCATATAGTACTCAGTATGAATACCTTCTGTTGAATGATCACGTTCGCGCTAACAGCTTCGTCAGCTACGTTTACCTGCATGTATCTCTCGCCGGTCGAGCGCGAGGAGTTCGTGACGATGAGTCCGGAGTTCCTGCCCGATCAGATCGATCGGTTCTGGGAGCGTCGATAGCTGAAATGACGAGTGCTTGATCAATCGGCACTCATTTTAAATTGGGATCGGAAGTGTCAGCTATGAATCTTCGTTCGACTCCCGTGATCGTGGCGGTGATACTGGCCGTCATGGTCGTCGGCGTCAGCGGATTCGTCCTGGTCGCGGACGATCCATCCCCGCCGATCAGGCCGGCGATCGGGGACACCGACGAACTGGCCACGTTTCCTAACGAGGGCGCGTTTCAACAGTACGTTCGTGCCGGTCAGTCCGAAGACGGTACCAACAGCGTTGCGGGCGTCCGGACGGCAGTCCGGCTCCGTGGTCCACCGGTTTCACTCGCTTCTTCCGGGGGCACCGGGGCAGTGGCGCTTGATTCAGCCGCTTCCGGTTCAACCAGTGATGTCGAGCGTCATTCCTCGACGAACGTCCAGGAGGCCGGCATCGACGAACCCGACTGGCTGAAAACGACCGGCGAGAGGCTGTATTATAGCGCGCAAGGGGAAGTCATGATCGATCCGGTCATGGAGGACGACGAAGTTGTCGACAGACGTCGCTATCGTACCGGACGAACGCACGTCTTCGACACGTCCGATCCTGGGACACCCGACCGGACCGCGGTGATCAACGCCAGCGGTCGACTCCTCCGAACCGATGACCGGCTGGTCGCCTTCGAGCACAATCGCCTCGTGGGCTACGACGTGAGCGAGCCCGCCGATCCCCGGGAAGTCTGGAGTCACTCCCTGAACGGGAGTGTTGTGAGCGCACGGTTGCTGAACGGAACGGTGTACCTCCTGACCGAGACGCCCGTCTCACCGGGCGACTGTACGATCGAACCGCTCGGCGGCGAAGCGGGTATCACCTGTACGGACGTCTACCGACCAGGTGGCCAGATCGACGTCGACGTTACCTACACGGCCCTCTCGATCGATCCCGGTGACGGCACGGTCAGCGAGACCGAAAGCGTCGTCGGAAGCGCTGGGACCTCTGCGGTATACATGTCTTCGGACGCGATGTATCTGACCTACACCCAGCGCACTAGTCGCGCCGAAATCGCCATGGCAGCCCTTGAGGCCGCCGAAACACCAGGCTGGTTCGACGACCGCCTGGCCGAACTCCGGTCGTACGATCTCTCGACGGAAGCGCGGATGACGGAACTTCGGAAGCTCAGTCAACGGTGGCTGTCGAACATGTCTGACGACCAGATGGAACGGACCCGGGCCGGACTCGAAAATGCGACCGACGAATTCGTCATGGAACATCGGCGGAAGCTGATCCAGTCAGGGATCGTCAGGATCGGCACGGACGGCGGACTTGCCGTCGATGCGGTCGGGTCGGTTCCGGGCGTGCCCCTTGATCAGTTCTCGATGGACCAGCACAATGGGACGCTCCGCATCGCGACGACGATGCCTCGACAATCAGGCACCGAGAGCGTCAACGACCTCTACACGCTCGATAGCGACTCCCTCGAACGGGTCGGCTCCGTCCAGGGGATGGGTATCGACGAACGGGTCTACTCGGTACGATACGTCGATGAGACTGGCTACGTCGTGACCTACCGGCAGGTCGATCCCTTCCACGTGGTCGACCTCTCGGACCCCGCCGAACCCGAGGAGGTGGGGACACTCGAACTGCCAGGCTACTCGTCGTATCTCCACCCCGTTGACGACGACCACGTGCTTGGCGTGGGTCGAGAAGACAGAAGGGTCAAAGCGGTACTCTTCGACGTGAGCGATCCGTCAGATCCAACGATCGACGATACGTACTACCCCGAGGCGAGCTGGTCGGCGATCTCGGAATCGCACCACGCGTTCCTGCTCGACAGCCGCCACGAGGTGTTCTTCCTGCCGACTAGCGAGGGTGGGACTGTCGTGAGTTACACTGATGGCTCGCTGACTGAACGAACAACCGTCTCAGTGGAAGGCGGCGCGCAACGGGCGGCCTACATCGACGACTTCCTGTATTTCGTCGGGGACGAACAGCTGGTCGTCGTCGACGAAACCGATTGGTCGAGGACGGCGACGGTCCCGGTGGCAGACTGAATCGGCACCTGGACCGGGAAGTTCGTAAGGCCGGGCGGGAAACACCGTCCATGAACGACATCGACGTGGAACCTGTCGAGGAGATCGACGAGTCGGTCGTGCCGACGGGAATCGAGGGGTCGGAGTACGTCCTTTACGGTGGGAAGGGCGGCGTCGGCAAGACGACGATGGCGGCGGCAACGGCACTCGCGAGCGCCCGCGACGGGACCGCCACGCTGGTCGTCTCGACCGACCCCGCCCACTCGCTATCGGATACACTGGAGACCGACATCCCCGCCGAGCCGGCCCAGATCCGCGAGGACATGCCGCTGTACGCCGCCGAGATCGACCCCGAAGCCGCATTGGGCGACGACCCGCTGGGCCTCGAAGGCGGCGGCCTCGGTGGTCTCGGGGATCTGCTTGGCGATGACGTCACCGACCCGTTCACGAACGCGATGCCCGGCACGGACGAAGCGGCTGCAATTCGACTGCTCATCCGGTATCTCGACGACGAGCGCTTCGACCGGGTCGTGGTCGACACGGCCCCCACCGGCCACACCCTTCGATTACTCGAACTCCCCGAAGTCATGGACACGATGGTCGGGAAACTCCTCTCCTTCCGCGAGCGCCTGAGCGGAATGATGGGCACGATCACCGGGATGTTCGGCGACGCCGACGAGGACGACATCGAAGAAGGACTCGACGACCTGCGCGTCCTCCGGGAGCGGATCGAACGACTCCGATCGATCCTCCAGGACCCTGCGAAAACGGACTTCCGCGTGGTCATGGTCCCCGAGGAGTTGAGCGTCATGGAGTCCGAGCGTCTCCTTGAGCGACTCGCTGCCTTCGACATTCCCGTCGGCACTATCGTGGTCAACCGAGTCATGGAGGATCTGGCTGACGTCGCTGACGTCGACGCCGACTGGTACGTCTCGCCGAACCTGGAGACGTGTGAGTTCTGCCAGCGTCGCTGGGACGTCCAGCAGCAGGCACTACAGCGCTCCCAGGACGTCTTCCGGGGCCACGACGTCCGACGAGTCCCATTGTTCGCCGACGAAGTCCGCGGCGAGCAGTTGCTGCGGGTCGTCTCTGCCTGTCTCGAAGAGTAGCTGCCCACGTCGTCGTTTGATCCGCTTCTCTGTGACCTCTAGTGACAACATCCAAACCGGCCCCCGACCAACTGCCAACGATGGAGCCAAATCTGCTGGAAACACTTGATGGACAGGTTGCCCTCGTGACGGGAGCGAATCGGGGCATCGGTCGCGAGATCGCCAGCGGTCTCGTCGAACTCGACGCGACGGTCTACGGCGGCGTCCGTGATCCGACGGCGGCCCTTCCGGACGGTGTCGAGGCTGTCGAGATCGACGTAACAGAGGAGTCCATGATCGAAAGCGCGGTCGAGGAGGTAGTCAGCGCCGGCGGTCAGTTGGACCTGCTCGTCAACAACGCGGGCGTCGGCGGGGCCGGAGCGGGTATCGAAGACATCGACAGCGAGGACTTCGATCGAATCCTGGACGTGAACCTCCGCGGGCCGTCGCTGTTGAGCAAGTACGCGCTCCCGCACTTGCTGGAGACGGACGCCCCACGGATCGTGAACGTCTCCTCCGGCGTGGGCATCCTCGCCGAGCCGATCGAGTCCGAAATGCCGGCCTATCGGATCTCGAAGGCCGGCATCAACGCGTTGACGGTCTCGCTAGATCAGACGTACGGCGAAGACGGACTCATCGCCAACTCCGTCGATCCCGGCTGGGTGGCGACCGACCTCGGCGGCGAAGAGGCCCCGCGCGAACCCCAAAAAGGGGCCGAGACGCCGATATGGCTGTCCCGCTTCGGTCCGGGGTCGCCGAGCGGCCTCTTCTGGAAAGACAAGCAAGTCATCGACTTTTGAGTGGGCGGGCATAGTCCGTCGTTTACCCTCAGTTTCGTGGTTGAAAGCGACGAAGAAAATAGCTGATCAGCGTCACGGCTCTTCGAGCAGCGAGCGAGCGCGCTGGACGTAGCTATTGGCGTCCCAGCTCCGGGCGTCACTGATCTCGTCGAGGAGCCCCTCTGCAGCCGTCGACGATAGTTGCCCGGACCGAACGAGAACCGAAAGCAGCGTCGGGGTCGTCACGAGCCGGGTATCGGCGAGCGACGCGTGGATCAGCCCGAGCTGGTTGAACTCGTCACAGAGGAACAGCGCCGCGTCGAGATCGTTCGCGAGGGTGACGGCAGCGTTCTCGCCGTCATCGAGCGGGAACTCGGCGTCGAGATCGACCGACCGTGTCTCGAACGAGTCAGTTCGATCGAGGACGGCCGTAGCCGCCTGACCGTGCTCGTCATCGTAAGCGGCGATCTCCTGAAGTTCGTCGACGACGGCTATCGGGACGACGACTTCGTAGCGATCCAGACAGAGCGCAAGTGGATCGGGATCGCCCTCCGCCACGATCCCGAGGCTGACGAGTGCGGAGGCATCGGCGACGAGGACCGACATCTATGCGTCCGCGACCTCGTCGACGAAGTCCCGGTCGAGTTGCTGTTTCAACACCCGGAGGTTCGCGGCCTCTTCGGCACCAACGAGTGCTTTGAGTTGCTCGAAGGAGATCTCGTCGTCGTAGTAGGCGGCCGCGATCTCCTGGGTGAGCGCGTCGTCGTGCGTCGCGTCCTGCAGGTACTCCCGGAGCGCCGTCACGAGAATGTCCGTCCGGTCCTCGCCGAGAACGTCCGCGAGTGCGTCCGTCCGATCGACGAGTCGATGTGGCGCTCTGAACTGGACGCGCTTCTTGTCGCTGCTCATTATGTGTACAATGTGAGCCAAACCACTTAGCGTTTGAGGTGAGTCACGCCTCGATCACGAACACCCGCAGATCGTTGACGTTAGTCCCCGTCGGCCCAGTCTCGATCACCGCGTCGGATTCCTCGAGTGCCGGCAGCGCGTCGTTCTCCAGCAAAGCTGCCCGTCCGTGCTGTGGGTTCGAGAGCGTCTCGCCGTCGAAGAAATGATCACCGGGCGGACTGTTCTGGACGGACAAGCAGGTCATCGACTTCTGAGCGATCGGCAAACCAGACGTCGACTGCCAACAATGTCTTGTGATGATTCAGTCATTCACCTGCTATCCCGGAACCCTTAATACGCTATACATAGAACATGGATAGTGATGTCAACCGAGCACCGCCTCGCCGACGCTACCGATCCGGAAGCGACGGTCGGTAATCTTCTCACTTACGCGGAGTTGCTCAACACGCCGAAACTGGCGCGACTCTACGTCTACGTGCTCCGGAACGGCCCCGTCGCGATAGAGACCGTCAAAGACGATCTCGAGTTGCCACACTCGACGACCTACAAGTACGTCGGCGAACTCGAGGAGATGGGCGTCCTCACTCGCCACGAGGAGGCGACGCCGACGACGATCGAGGTCGAACCGATCCGACTGACGATGGAGACTGATCACGGCGATGTCGTGGTAAAACCCGTCCTCGTCGACGCGATCGCTCGACAGCATGACACCGAGGACATCCGCGTGTTCGTCGAGCGTCAGGGGATCCCGAAACTCGCCGCCGCGTTGCACTACACGCTGCACGTGATGGACGGCGACCTCACCCAGCGCACTGCCGCCAATAAACTCGATGTCCATCCGGTCGAGGGGATGACCGTGATCACTGCCCTTCAGGACGTCGTCGAGGCGGCCGAAGCCTACGATCCGTATCTGGACATTGGCGAGTGATGTCCGGGGAGCAGATTCCTCGCGGGAGTACCGCGGTCATCGACAGCAGCGTCCTCTTCGCGATGGGTGGGCCGTCGAACGTGAAATACCAGGCCTTCGAGCGGTTCGTGACAGTCCGAGATATCGAAGTTCGGATTCCCGACCACGTCGCCGAGGAACTCGGCGAGAGTCCGGACGCATACGCCTATCAGCGCGATCGCTTGCAGGCAGCCAGGAATGCCGGATAGCTCGAGCTTGGCGTCGTGGATTTCTCGAACCCGGACGTCTCCGACGTCGTCGATCGCACGCGAACGCGGATGGATCGCCTGTCGGACGACGACGTCACGGAAGACGAAATCGAGAAGGCGGATACCGTACTCGCAGGACTCGCATATCAGTACGCGACCGGGGAGTCGGACCACGTGGCCGTGCTAGTGAGCGATACACTGGCTGAACAGGCGATCGGTGACGTGCTGGACGCTTCAGGGGCCGGCGACGGGGTGACGGTGGTGGAGGGGCGAGAACTAGTAAACGAACTTGAGAACCAATCCGTCGACAAAAGATAAGTCGGCCGCTATCGACGGCTGTGCCTCGCCGATCTACGCTTCGATCACGAACACCCGCAGATCGTTGACGTTCGTCCCCGTCGGCCCGGTCTCGATCACGGCACCTGACTCTTCGAGCGCCGGCAGTGCGTCGTTCTCCAACAGCGCCGCCCGCCCGCGCTGTGGGTTCGACAGCGTCTCGCCGTCGACGATCGCACCCGCGACCTCGGTGCCGCCGTCCGCGCCGTCGGTGTCGACGCTGGCGCAGACGATCCCCTCCGGCTGTTCGACGGCGACCCGGAGCGCGAACTCCAGGTTGGGACCGCCGTCGCCGTTGCCCATCACCGTGACTGTGGTCTCGCCGCCCGACAGCAACACGGCCGGCGGTTCGACGGGCGTTCCGGTGGCCGCACACTCTTCGGCGATGGCGAGCCCCGAGAGCGCTGCCTCGGTCGCCTCCCCGCGAATCCGCGAGGAGAGGACCAACGGTTCGTAGCCGGCTTCCGCCGCGGCGTCGCGGGCCGCCGCGAGCGTCGTCCAGGCGTCGGCGAGGACGTGGTTGTCGACGTGGCCCAGCACCCCGGGATCAGCTGGCGTTTCCGCGCGCTCGCCGGCCGCGCCGGCTTCGAGGTGCTCGCGGACCACTGTGGGGACGTCCACGTCGTAGCGATCCAGGATTTCCAGAGCGTCCTCGTAGGTCGTCTCGTCGGGGGCGGTCGGCCCGCTGGCGATCACGCCGGGGTCGTCGCCGACAACGTCCGAGAACAGCAGGCCGACGACTGTCGCCGGGGCTGCTGCCCTGGCCAGCCCGCCGCCTTTGATCGCCGAGCAGTGTTTCCGGACGGCGTTGATCTCCTCGATCGACGCCCCGCTCTCGACGAGTTCCTCGGTGGTGGCCTGGAGGTCGACGAGCGTGATGTCGCCGGCGGGCAACGCCAGCAGCGCGCTCCCGCCGCCGGTGATCGGCGCGAGAACGAGCGTTCCCTCGCCCAGCCCCTGGGCCCGCTGGAAGACCCGCCGGGCCCCGTCCAGACTATCCGTGTCGGGAATCGGATGGCTTCCCGCGACTGTCTCGACGGTGTCAGTCGCAACTGGTTTCGTCGAGACGACGAGTCCACGGTCGATGTAGTCTTCGAGGTGACGTTCGAGTTCACGGGTGACTACGTCGGCGGCCTTCCCGCCGCCGAGGACGACCACCGAGTCGTAGGCCCCGAGGTCGTACTCGCTGCCGGCGACGGTCAGGACGCCTCCCTCGACCGAGAGTGCCTCCCGGAGGACCGCCTTCGGGGTCGATGCCTCGATCCCGGCCTCGATGCAAGACAGGGCGACGTCGTGGGCCGGCGTCGCCGCCAGCCGGTCGCGGTCGTCAATCATCGGCGAAGACCCGCTACGCGCTGGAACAAGCCGAAGGCGGCGTCGCGCCAGCGATCGGGAAGGTATCGCAACGCCAGGATCAACTTCGCGCCGTTGCCCACCGCATAGCGGGGATCGGGATCGGTCATCGCCGCGGCGTCGTAGATCACCGTTGCGACATCCTCGGGCGGGATCCCGAAGACGCCGTCGTACTCGATCGCCCGGCGATCGTCCTGGGCCTCGTAGATCCCGTCGTACGCGCCCGACTGTTCGAGACGCTCGCGGCTCGCGTCGGTCCGGTCGGCAAACGACGTCTCGACGACGCCCGGTTCGACGACGACCACGTCGACGCCGTGGGAATCGACCTCAGCTCGGAGGGAATCGCTCATCGCCTCCAGGGCGAACTTCGAGGCCGCGTAGGCTCCCATGCCAGGGACGGCGAGCCGACCCTGGAGGCTGGAGACGTTGACGATCGTCCCCTCCGCTTGTTCGCGCATGTGCGGCAGAACCGCTCGGATCAGGCGGTGCGGACCGTAGAGATTGACGTCAAACTGGTCCTGGAGGGCATCGGTCGGGACGTCCTCGATCGGGCCGAACTGACCGGTGCCCGCGTTGTTGACCAGACAGTCGATCCGGCCTTCTTCGTCGATGATCCGGTCGACGACCCGCTCGACGGCGCGGGCGTTGGTCACGTCGAGTTTGGCTGTTTCGGCCCCGGCGTCGGCGAGGTCGGCAATATCGTCGGTGTCACGGGCGGTCGCGTAGACCGTCCAGTCCTCTTCGAGAAAGCGTTCGGCGCTCGCCCGGCCGATGCCCGAGGAGCAGCCGGTAATGAGGGCGATGTGGTCTTCCATACCGACCGCGAGGAGCGGGGTGCAGTAAGCCCTGGCGGTCGATCAGCGGTGGTGTTTCGTTACGCGAGTCGTGGTTGAGAACAGCCGGAAAGCCCCGAGCGGCTCCGGTCGAAGCCCTCGCTGCGCTCCTCACTCCGTTGCGGTGTCCGCTCACGGGCCACAGGCCCGTTCGCGCGTGCCGAGGCGGCTCTGCCGCCTCGCGCCTAGCGTCGGCCGTCTTCCCGGAGCCACCCGCCCCTTTCAGTCCCACCCATGCCGGCCGACCAACCGGTCTCGGGTGGGACTGAAAGGGGCCGCGCTCTCAGCGTCCCCCGGCGTCCGCGGCTCTGCCGCGTGGCTCGGGAGAGCTTCGCTCTCCCGGTGACGCAAGCACCCACTGGAGCGCAGCGAGCGCGAGACGCGAACGGAGTGAGCGTCTCGGATCGCTCGAACGGGGAACGGAGTGAGCCGTGAGAGTCGCGGCAGCTGAGAGCGCGGGGGCTTTCTGGCTGTTGCAAGCGATTCTGGCTAATCGATACACGACCCGATCAGCGGTTCGGAGTTGTCGACCGTGTGGTCACGCCTCGCCGCCTTCGCGTTTCAGCCGATCTGCCTTGCGGTCGGCCAACCGCGTCGGCTCGGGCAGTTTGTACCCGGCCGCACACTGACTCACGAGGTCGGCGGTCGTCACCGCGCTCACGCGGTGGCCGGGGCTGACGTACAGCGGGTTGATCGACGTCGATCCCGACTGGTACTGGCGCGTCTGGACGGCATGACCGATGACGGTTCCGGGCTCAGCAGTCTCGACCCGTTCATCGGCCTCGATCGGGATGCGATCGCCCTCCGCCATGCGATCAGGAATTGGTTCGGCCGGCGTGCCACAGAGCAGGTTCTTGGCGACACCGATGGCGGGGACATCGACGGTCACACCGATGTGGGTCGCCAGGCCGGCTTCCCGAAAGTGGATGCGACCGCTCCCATCGACGACGAGCAGATCGGGCTCGACGGCAAGGTTCGACAGTGCCGCGAGGATCGCCCCGCCCTCGCGGAAACTCAGCAATCCCGGAATGTAGGGGATCTCGGTGTCGACGACCGCGTACGCCCGATCGACGACACGCCCGTCCTGTAGGGCGACGACGGCGCTGAGGGCTCGATCGCCATCGTCGAGAAACGCCTGATCGACACCCGCGACGATCGGGCCGTCGCCGGTGAGTCGGTGCTGATCGTCGTCCCCGAGATCGACTGGTGAATCGAATTCGATCGCCGAGGGATCGAAAGCGAAGCCGTCCTCGAAGAGGGCAACGTCGGCTATCTCACGCTGTAGCGCTTCCATCTCGTCGCGGGAGAGCGAAGGGTCGGGGACGTACTCGGGGCGGGAAACGTCCATCGCTCAGAACGGCCCGCGGCCACCCGGGCCGCCGGGGCCGCCCGGGCCGCCAGGGCCGCGACCGCCGCCGAGTTGGAGCTGGTTCGGGACCCGGATCCGATCGCGGACGTGCTGGCCGTAGGCGAGACCGATCGCGAGCCCGATCAGGTGAGCGGCGTTGGCAACGCCCTGGCCGCCCGCACCGAACATCCCGAGGACGTTCATCGCGACCAGGCCGATCGTCACCAGCCAGATCGGGACGGGAAAAATGAAGTACACGTACACTCGGAGACTGGGGTTGAGGATGGTCAAGACGCCCATGATCGCAATGGCTGCACCCGACGCGCCGACGACTCCACCAGGGAAGTACCCGACCGCCGCTGCGGACGGTAGACCCTGATAGAGTTGAATGAGGACCTGTCCAAGCCCGGCAAGCGCCCCGCTAGAGAGGAACAGGAGCGTGAAGTCCCGCGAGCCGATGTAGTCCTCGACTAGCCGTCCAAAGAAGAAGATCACGATACTGTTGAATGCAATGTGTGCGAATCCCCCGTGTGAAAGTACCGACGTGAACCACGTCCAGACGTATTCGGGATGCTGTGGAGCCAGGACGAAAATCGATCGATACAACTCCGAAGAAAGCGTTGCAACCTGAAGGTTGGGCGTCCCAATCGCCACGGTGGCAACGAGAAACTGAAAGAGAAAGGTAATCCACATCAGCCCGAGGAAGACGTAGGTCATGTTCCCGCGGAAGTACGCCAGCGGACCACCTGGCCCAGTGTCGATACCGATCCGTTCGAGGAGACCCTTCGACGAGCGGGACTGGTTGCCCGCCGAGACGCTGTCGTCGAACCCGCTGTCGAAGACCCCTTCCGGGTCACCCCAGTCGTCCAGTCCCGGACAGTCGTGGTTCTCCGGGAGGCGATGTTCCGAGCAGAACGTTCCCCCGCAGTGATTGCAGTGATACGGCATATTCATCTCCGTGCCGCACACGTCACAGGTCGTCATTGCCGGTGGGTAACGGACCCTGCGGCAAAGAGATTGTGCTTGCCCCGATTGCAGTCCTCTCCCACTCAAACCGCAGTTCGGAAGCCGGTTTGCCGCCAGTCACCTCCCCGCAAAACCACCTGGGCTGGCAAGGGCCAACGGGCACACCCGAATTAGTATCTATAACGTCCAGAAAAGAAAACAATTTAATGCGACACACAGCATTGTGCGTGTGAACAGATGGCACCTGATAGCAACGCGGACGGGGGGCGCAACGAGAAAGCAAAACGGGGAGCAACCGATACGGGGGGCGGGCGAGCGACGACGCGACGGCGTGCCCTCGCGCTGGCGGGGACTGGGCTGGTTTCCGGCCTGGTGGGAACCGCGCTCGGGGCCGATCACGACGCAGTCGTCTACGACACCAACGGTCAGTTCATCGCGGAAAACAGTGGACAGGAAGTCTATGCCGGGTACGATTACATCGACGCGATCCAGGCCGCCGTCGACAGTCTTACACCCGGTCGGAGGACGAAGGAAAAGGTCAGAGTCGACGCGACGGGGAGCACCGGCACCGCCTCGAGTCTCCGGGCAGTGGATCTGCCGAGTTACACCATTCTGGACATCCCCGGCTCGATCGACGTCAACGACACCGGGGAGCCGTGGGTCATCCCGGCCCGG
Organism: Halorhabdus utahensis DSM 12940; assembly: GCF_000023945.1. Lineage (NCBI taxonomy): Archaea > Methanobacteriati > Methanobacteriota > Halobacteria > Halobacteriales > Haloarculaceae > Halorhabdus > Halorhabdus utahensis. The sequence continues at coordinate 2,527,057 of NC_013158.1, read as the reverse complement.
GCACAGAACGCCGAGGAAGTCGAGATTCAGCGATTCAACGTCACGGGAAATCCACGCTATGGAATCCGGATCTCTCACTGCGACGGCGTGGTCATCGACGACGTCACGATGGACCTCTCGGGCGGGCTGGGCATCCGGATCGACGGCCGGAACGGGCCCGACACGACGAACGTCACGCTCAACAGCACCGAAATCACCGGTTCGGGGACCCACGCCGTCGAAACCTACGGCGTCGACGGGATCGACATCGGGACAGTCAGGGCAACGGACATCGATTCCGGTTGTGGATTGCTCTTGAACGATACGTCGAACGCGACGGTCGATTTCGTGGACGCGACGCGGTGTGACCAGGGTGGCGGCTACGCCGGCTTCCGGTGTGCGAACGACGCCGGGCCGAACATCACCGTCAACAGCGTCGACGCGACTGACTGTGGACGCGGCATCTTCACCGTGTCGGGCAGCAGCGGTATCGAGATCCACGACGTCACCCTCGACGGGAACGGTGGAAACCTGATTCAGGACACCCGGGAGACGGTCATCGACGGCGGCACGATCACCAACACGGGGAGTGCCGGGATCCGGCTGGATTCCCGCGACAGTGACACGCACCCCTACACCCGCAACGTCACCGTCCGGAACCTGACTATCCGGGACAACGCGGGCTACGGCGTCTACGAAACGGGGCCGGACACCGAAGGGAACGCGATCGTCAACAACGCCTTCTGTGACAACGGTTCGGGAGCCATCGAAACCTACGCGGGCAACACGACGGTCCGCGGAAACACGGACTGCGGTGGCGGTGGTACTGGTGGGGACAATGGCAGTGGTACTGGTGGGGATAGTGGCGGCGGCGAGGACAATGGCAGCGACAGTGCCGGCCCCGTCAGTGACGGCACTTACCAGATCACGAACGCAAACAGTGGCAAACTCCTGGAGGTCGCCAACGCTGGCACAGCCGACGGGGACAACGTCCGGCAGTACGGGGACACCGGCCATCCCTGTCAGCACTGGAACGTGACGGCCAACGGCGACGGGACCTACCGGCTCACGAACGCACACAGCGGCAAGCTTCTGGAGGTCGCCAACGCCGAGACGGCCGACGGCGCGAACGTCCGGCAGTACGGAGACACCGGCCACCCCTGCCAGGACTGGACCCTCGTCGACAACGGCGACGGTACGTACCGTCTGGAAAATGCGAACAGCGACTCGGTCGCGGATGTCGACGGTGCATCGACCGAGGACGGGGCGAACGTCCTGCAGTGGCCCTGGCACGGCGGCGACAATCAGCGCTGGACGTTCGAGGGTGTCTGACCGATGAACGAACTCGAAGGGGGGCCGAACCTGAACCGGCGAAGCGTGCTGAAAACGATCGGTACGGGAGCAGTCGGGGCCTGCACCCTGGCTCTGGGGGGTGCCGTGACGGCCGACGATAGCCCGGACCACTATCACAATCCAGTGGGTCCGGTCGGCTTCGGGGATGTCACCGCAATCCAGGCCGACGACGGGACCTATTACGTCTACGGGACGGAGACGCCCAACGACGTCGTCCCCATCGCCACGTCCAACGACCTCGTGAACTGGTCGTACGTCGGCGCCGCGCTACCGGACCACCCCGACTGGCGGGACGACCCCGACGCCGGCGTCTGGGCGCCCGACATCAACGACTACAACGGCCAGTACCACCTCTACTACTCCTACTCGGCCTGGGGGAGTCAGAACAATCCCGGTATCGGGCTGGCGACGTCCCCGACCCCCGAGGGCCCGTTCACCGACCAGGGCCCGGTGTTCCGCGCCGAGGACCTGGGGATGACCAACTGCATCGATCCGGAGTTTCGGGTCGTCGACGGGACGCCGTACATGGTGTGGGGGAGCTGGTACGGCATCCACGGCGTCGAACTCACCGGCGACGGCCGGGACTACGTTCCGGGAACGACATTTCACCTCGCCGGCGACCGGCGCGAAGGCGGGATGATCGTCGAGGCGAACGGCTACTACTACCTGTTCTACTCGACGGGCCACTGCTGTGAGGGTGCCGACAGCACCTACGCCGTCGAGGTGGGCCGATCGGAGTCGTTCACCGGGCCGTACGACAACCAGAACGGCACCGACCTGCGTGACCTGAACGAACACCACAGCGGCGTCTCGGTGTTGGCGGGCACGAGCCAGTTCATCGGCACCGGTCACAACACCGTAATTCGGGACGACGCCGGTGATTTGTGGATGCTCTACCACGTCGAGGCCACGGCCGACCTCGAGGAGCGCCAGCTGATGATCGACCGGATCCAGTGGGACGAGAACGACTGGCCGGTCGTCGCCTGTGACGGCACCCCGAGCAGCCAGAGCCCGATGCCGGCGAGCGGCGAATACCCGTGTGGCGTTGGCGGGGGCAACAGCGGTGGTTCCGACAGTGGCGACGACGGTACCGGCGGTGGCTCCGACAGTGGCGACGACGGTACCGGCGGTGGCTCCGACAGCACCGACGGCCCGGACAGCGGTGCCATCGACGAGGGTACCTACCGAATCACGAACGTTAACAGCGGCAAGCTGCTGGAAGTCGCCGTCGCCGGGACAGCCGACGGCGACAACGTCCGCCAGTACGGAGACACCGACCATCCCTGCCAGCAGTGGGAGGTCGCCGAGAACGCCGATGGGACCTACACCGTCACGAACGAAAACAGCGGCAAGCTCCTGGAGGTCGCGAATGCCGATACTGCCGACGGGGCCAACGTCCGCCAATATGCCGACACCGGCCATCCGTGTCAGGACTGGAGCCTCATCGACAACGGCGACGGCACGTATCGCCTAGAGAACGAAAACAGCGGCTCCGTGGCGGATGTCGACAGTGCATCAAGCGAGGACGGGGCAAACGTCCTGCAGTGGCCCTGGCACGGCGGCGACAATCAGCGGTGGCAGTTCGACGCGATCTGAGGCCGCGATCCACGCTACGGACGATCCGCTGGGACTCCAGCTGAACGTCCCAGCCGCCACGAGCGGGGGTTTTTGTCCGTCGGCCCCGGACGAACAGCCGTGCACGAGTACGAACGCAAACAGCTCCTCGAACGTGTCGGACGCGAGGGCGCGACCGTGGGCGCGACGATCCCCGACACGATCGAGATCGACGGCGAATCCCTCGATCTTTCGGCGTTCGTCTTCGAAACCAGACGCCAGGAGACCGTCCCGCCGGACCACCGCGAGCGGGTCGAGGCTGTCAAGACCAAACTCCGCCAGGAGCGGAATCGACGGATCGAACGGCTCGAATCGGGTGACGTGAGTTACGAACAGGGCGAGGACCTCGCCGATTCGATCGTGGGGATCGACCGGGCGCTGGAGGCGCTCGAATCCCTCGAATCCGGAGACATCGAGGCTGAGAAGCAAGCCGCCAGGACCGCCGATCGAAAGCGCTGGATGCAGTTCATCCAGCAGGCACTGGGTAAAGACGGCGAGTCGGGCGACCGGCGGGCGCGGGGTGGCCCATGACGAGCAACGCCGAACTCGCCGCTCGTCTCGAGGAATTCGCCGACCTGCTGGACGCCAAAGACGTCGAATACAAACCACGCGCCTATCGCCGGGCGGCCGAGAACGTCGCCGAATATCCCGGGGACGTGGTCGATCTCGCCGAAGACGGGGTCGAGGCAGTCCAGGAAATCGACCGCGTCGGCGAGGCGATCGCCGACAAGCTCGTCGAGTACGTCGAGACCGGCGCGATCGAGGAACTCGAGGATCTGCGGGCGGAACTCCCCGTCGAGATGGACGCGCTGACGAGCGTCGAGGGCGTCGGGCCGAAGACCGTCGGCACGCTCTATGAGGCACTCGGAATCCAAACCCTCGACGACCTGGAGGCGGCCGCCGAGGCGGGGGAGATCCAGAACGTCTCGGGGTTCGGGGCGAAGACAGAGCAGAACATCCTCGATGGGATCGACTTCGCCAGAGAAGCCCACGAACGCCAGTTGCTGGGCGAGGCCCGGCCGCGGGGCGAGCGCGTGCGCGAGTACCTACGAGCGGTGGAGGCCGTCCAGCAATGTGAACTCGGCGGGTCGCTTCGCCGCTGGAAACCGACGATCGGCGATGTGGATGCGCTGGTCGCAAGCACCGAGGGTCCGGCCGTGGTCGAAGCATTCACCGACTGGGACGGGGCCGACCGGGTGATCGAAGCCGGCGAGGGGAAGGCGAGCCTGCGCGCCGACGGCGTCCGGATCGACCTCAGGGTGGTCGATCCAGCCGAATTCGGCGCGGCGTTGCAGTACTTCACCGGAAGCAAGGACCACAACGTCGACCTGCGCAACCGGGCGATCGATCGGGATCTCAAACTCAACGAGTACGGCGTCTTCGACATTTCGGCTGTGGAGGGGGAAGTAGACGATCAGCGGGCTGGCGAGCGCGTCGCCGGCGAGTCAGAGGCCGAGGTCTACGAGGCGCTCGATCTCCCCTGGATCCCGCCGGAGTTACGTGAGAACCGCGGTGAAATCGCGGCCGCCGACGCGGGTGCGCTGCCCGAGTTGATCGAGACGGCCGAGATCCGCGGCGACCTCCACGTCCACACGGAATGGTCGGACGGCAACAACACGATCGAAGAGATGGCCGCGGCTGCCGCCGAACGGGGTGACGAGTACGTCTGCATCACCGATCACGCGACCGGGCCGGGCATGGTCGGCGGCGTCGGGCTCACCGACGACGAACTCCGCGAGCAGCGCGAGGCGATCGAGGCGGTTGAGGACGAACGCGACGATATCACGGTCCTGACGGGCGTCGAAGCAAATATCGATACCGACGGCGGAATCTCTGTCGGTGATAAGGTGCTCGAAACGCTGGATCTGGTCGTCGCCTCGCCACACGCCGGCCTCGACGGCGACGGAACCGACCGCCTGATCGAAGCCGCCCGCCACCCCGCAGTGGACGTGATCGGCCATCCGACGGGGCGACAGCTCAACCGCCGCCCCGGCCTCGACGTGGACGTTTCCGCCGTGGCCGAGGTGGCGGCCGAGCACGACACGGCGCTGGAGGTCAACGCCAACCCGCATCGGCTCGATCTCGAAGGGAGCCAGGTCAAGCGGGCGATCGACGCGGGGGCGACGATCGCGATCGACACCGACGCGCACCGACCTGAAGCTCTCGATTACCGGCGCTTTGGCGTCCACACCGCGCGGCGCGGTTGGGCGGAAGACGCAAACGTACTCAATGCTCGATCGGCTGCCGGCCTCCATGACTTTCTCGGGTGATTCTGTCCGGTCGTGGAGAGCGGTTCACTAGTGCCAGAAAGCAACAGCCGACAGGGCAGTTACGCTTCGTCGAGGATGTCCTGGGCGGACTCGATCGCGGCGCTGTTGGCGGCAAACGAGTCTTCCAGCGCAGGGTACAGCGACTCGTAGATCTCGTAGTACTCGTCGTAGACGCGAGTGTGCTGATCGATCGGTTCGACGCTGTCGACGATGTCGACCGCCTGTTCGGTTGCGTCCGCGACGTTGTCGTAGACGTCAGCGCCGACGCCGGCAAGCAGTGCCGACCCGTAGGCCGGCCCCTCGTCGACGTTCGGCGTCAGGATCTCCGCGTCGAAGATGTCAGCCTGGATCTGCTTCCACAGCGGGCTCTTCGCGCCGCCGCCGGCCGCCTTCAGCTGCCCGGTGTCGACACCGAGGTCGTCACGGACGATCCGGAAGGAGTCTCGCAGGCCGTAGGTGACACCCTCCAGGACCGACCGGACGACGTGGGATTTGTCGTGGCGGGTCGAAAGACCGAAGAAGGCACCCCGAGCGTCGGCGTCGCGGTGGGGCGTCCGTTCGCCGTTGAGATACGGGAGGAAGATGAGCCCCTCCGAACCGGGATCGACAGTCGCGGCCTCGTCGGTCAGCACCTCGAAGGCGTCCTTCCCGAGCTGGTCGGCGACGACCTCCTCGGGCCCGCCGAGCGTCTCGGAGAACCAGCTGAACGCGCCGCCCGCCGAGAGCATCACACCCATGACGTGCCACGTGTCGGGGACGGCATGACAGAACGTATGCACCCGTCCCTCGGGATCGGTCCGCTCGTCATCGGTCGCGACGAAGATGACGCCCGAGGTGCCGATCGAACCCCAGACGTCACCGTCCCCGACGACGCCCGAGCCGACGGCACCGGCCGCGTTGTCGCCGGCTCCCGCAACGACAGGGGTTCCAGCCGGCAGCCCCGTCCGCTCGGCGACGGCGTCCGTGACCGCGCCGGTGACCTCCGGGGACTCGTAGACCTCGGGGAGGAGGTCCCGCGAGATATCCAGTTCGTCGAGGATCTCGGGCGACCAGTCGCGCTCGCCGACGTCGAGCAGGAGCGTCCCGGAAGCGTCGCTGACGTCGGTGGCGAACGCCTCGGTCAGTTTATACCGGATGAAGTCCTTCGGGAGCAGGATGGACTCGGTCTGGTCGTAGACCTCGGGTTCGTGCTCCTGCACCCAGAGAATCTTCGGCGCGGTGAAGCCCTCGAACGGCGGGTTCGAGGCGAGTTCGATGATCCGATCCTCGCCGACGCGCTCCTCGATCTCGTCACACTGAGCCGACGTCCGCGTGTCGTTCCAGAGGATCGCCGGGCGCAGGACCTCGCCCTCCCCGTCGAGGAAGACCGAGCCGTGCATCTGGCCGGTGAGTCCCAGTGCCTCGACGTCTTCCGGATCGACGGCGGGGTCCTCGAGGACGGCCTCGATGCCGTCGAGGGTGGCCGCCCACCAGTCAGCCGGATCCTGTTCGGACCAGCCGACCTCGGGCTGGTACAGCGGGTACTCCTCGGTGTTTGTCGCGAGGACCTCCCCGTCGGCGTCGGCAACGAGGGTTTTCACGCCTGACGTCCCCAGGTCGAGTCCCATCAAAAGGCTCATAGTACGTCTGTGTACTCGCCATTTCTAGGGTTAAATGTTGCTGTTCTTCGCGTCGCGATGCCAACGCGGAGAGGAACGGCGACAGCGCGACGGGTGACAGGACAACACAAATCGGCGGTCGAACCCGGCGGAAAATGTCGATTCGGACGGGGAATGCGAAGCTATCGACGCCTTACTGCTCGTTTGGCCCGTCGTCACGCGGCCCGGTCGGGAAGTAGAACTCGTGTTCTGACTGGGTTTCGAACCGATCAAGCACGTCGTGTAGCGGCCCGGCGTAGCGGATGAGGTCCTCGGCACGCTGTGAGACCTCGTTGAGTTCGGCGGCCTGTTCCTCGGCCGCGCCCGCGACGCTCTCGGACTCTTCGAGTGTTTCTTCAGCCAAGTCGACGACATCGGCGACCGTCCGGGCGACCTCGTCGATCTGGGCGAGTTGGTCCTCGAAGTCGACGTCCGGGTGCTCGGCCGCGAACTCGTCGAGTCGGGCGGACAGCCCATCGATCTCCTCGGAGATCTCCTGGAGGCGTTCCTGCTGTTCGTAGGCGTCGTCGGAGATCCGCTGGACGGAGCTCGCCACCTGTTCTGCGGCTTCCTGGACGCTGTCCGAGGAGTTTTGGACGATCTCGCCGGCCTCCTCGACCTCGTCGGCGAAGCTCTTGAGCTGACCCGTCGTCTTCTCGAGCTCGTCGATCATCTCGTTGAACTCGCTGGCGATCCGGTCCATCGCCTCGTTCTCCCCGTCGATGTCCATCCGACGGGTGAGATCACCGGCCGCACACTGTTCCATCGTCTGGCTGTATTCCTCCGCCTTCTCCTGGAGATACTGGTTCATCTCCATGGCTTCGGCCCGGGAGACCTCGGCCTCCTTGCGGGCTTGTTCGGCCTCGTCGATCTGCTCGCGCAGCGAATCCCGCATGTTCGCGAAGCCATCATATAACCGGCCGATCGAGTCGATCCGCGTCGTGTGGATCGCCACGTCGAGGTTCCCTTGTTCGATCTCCTCGGCTTTCCGCCGGAGCCGATCGACGGAACTCGCCGTCGAATACCCGAGGATGGCCCCGACGCCACCGATCATGATGGCGGCCAGAATCGTCACGATCTGGCCCCACTTCGATATTGTTTGGACGAACCCGAACAGATCGCTCGTCGGGGCGTGCGTGACGATTGTCCACGAGGGATCGATCACGTCACCCCCGACCGAGGCGTACCCGACGGCGTAGGCCTCATCCAGGACGGTCGGATTGTTCTCGATGATCCGAACGCCGCTCGTTCGGTTCTGTCCGTCGGCGGGTTCGGCCATCGCCTGCCGGATCGTCTCCTCGTTACCGTACGTGCCGAGGACGGTGGATTCCTGTCCGTCACCCGCCAGAGCTCGCGTATCCGCTTGGACGGTATTGTCGGAGTTGACCACCTGTGAGAAGTGAGTGCTTGCATCCCCATCGGTCAGTCCTTCACTCTCGATTGCACTGGCCAGGTTCGATACGCGAAACTCCATGAAGAGATACCGATTGGCGACATTGTGTTCGACGCGCTTGATGAATCCGACGACCGGTTCTCCCGAGACCTCGTAGGCCTCTGTCATCTGGACCTGCGGATACTCGTCGATACCCAGCTGGAGCTCACTCAGCAACGGGTGATCCGTCTCCGAGACGGGAATCGTCCTCGACTGGAGCGCGCCCCGGTTGATCTCCTCGAGGGTGTCGCCCGTATACTGCATGGCCAGGACTTCAGTCCCGTTGTCGGGCGAGAGGAGGTAGATCCCGTGTGCCCCCTCACTGACCTTCGAGAACAATGGTCGAGCTAACTGCCGATTGAGTGTGGCCTTCTCAGACAGATCGGCTCCCAATCCGTCGTTCGTCGACGCGAGATCAGCCGTGACGGCGTTTCGCTGGATCCACTGCTCGACGATCGACGCCTGTTGTGAGGCGAGGCGCTCGTACTCCGCTCGCGTGTCTTCTTCGACCTGCTCAGCCAGCGCACCCGTCGCCGTGAACCCGATCCCTGCGAGGATCAGGCCCATCATGACGAGAACCAACCCGAATTTTAGTGCGAACCGTTTCCTGATGACGTCCGGGACGATCGTCGCCAGGAGACGGCCGATCGGGCCGCCCCCAGCGTCGTCATCCTCGGATTCGATATCTGGATTGTTGCTCATAGTTTACGAGAAGCGTCCTGCTGTGTATCGATACTGCCGGTTGTATTCATTGTTTTTATTCTCCATGCTACAGATCCGGCCGCCGGCATCGATATTCGCACCTTCCGCTGCATCGATAAAAAAGGCCAGGGAGCGGATTCAAACCGTGAGGATAGACCCTACTCCCCGTTGTCCGCTTCGTCTCGCGGTCCGGTCGGGAAGTAGAACTCGTGTTCGGATTCGGTTTTGAAGCGATCGAGCACCTCGTGCAGCGGCCCGGCGTAGCGGATAAGATCACCGGCGCGCTGGGAAACCTCGTTGAGTTCGGCGGCCTGTTCCTCGGCCGCGCCCGCGACGCTCTCGGACTCTTCGAGCGTTTCTTCAGCCAGGTCGACGACCGCCGCGACCGTCCGGGCGACCTCGTCGATCTGGGCGAGCTGGTCCTCGAAGTCGACATCCGGATGCGCGGCCGCAAACTCATCGAGTCGGGCCGCGATGGCGTCGATCTCTTCGGAGATCTCCTGGAGGCGTTCCTGCTGTTCGTAGGCGTCGTCGGAGATCCGCTGGACCGATTCGGCAACGTGCTCTGCGGCTTCCTGAACGCTGTCCGAGGAGTTTTGGACGATCTCGCCGGCCTCCTCGACCTCGTCGGCGAAGCTCTTGAGCTGACCCGTCGTCTTCTCGAGTTCGTCGATCATCTCGTTGAACTCGCTGGCGATCCGGTCCATCGCCTCGTTCTCCCCGTCGATGTCCATCCGACGGGTGAGGTCACCGGCCGCACATCGCTCCATGATGTGGCTGTATTCCTCCGCTTTCTCCTGGAGATACTGGTTCATCTCCGTGGCCTCGGCCCGGGAGACTTCCGCCTCCTTACGGGCCTGTTCGGCCTCGTCGATCTGCTCGCGAAGCGAATCCCGCATGTTTGCGAAGCCCTCGTACAGCCGGCCGATCGAGTCGATCCGCGTCGTGTGGATCGCCACGTCGAGGTTCCCTTGTTCGATCTCCTCGGCTTTCCGCCGGAGCCGATCGACGGAACTCGCCGTCGAATACCCGAGGATGGCCCCGACGCCACCGATCAGGAGCGCAGCCAGGATCGTCACGATCTGACCCCACTTCGATATTGTTTGGACGAACCCGAACAGATCGCTCGTCGGCGCGTGCGTGACGACGGCCCACTGGCGGTCGATCCCTTCGTCCTCGACCTCGATCGATGCGTAGCCGACAGCGTAGGGCTCACCGACGACGGACGTGTCGTCTTCGACGATCCTGACGCCCGAGGTCCGAGCGGCGTTCTCACCGGGGCTCTCCATGGCCTCTGTTACGGTCTGGGAGTTCCCGTACGGACTGCCAACGGCCGACCCGGCGTCGTCTGCAGTCGCCATTCGGGAATCAACCTGGACGGTTCCGGAGCTGTTGATGATCTGGGCGAAATGGTTCGCCGGCGTGTCGTCCTGTCTATCGCCGACGATCGAACTGCCCAGCCGTGTGGCGTCGTACTCGATGACGAGATACCGGCTGGGCGAATCCTGTATCGGACTGACGAAGCCGACGACTGCATCGCCGTTCCGGGTGTAGACGTCGGACATCTCGACCTCAGACGTGTCCATGGTTGTGACGTCGACGTCCGCCACCCAGGACTGAGCGGAATCCACAAGCGGAATTTGCTGATTGGCCTCCGTACTCGAACTGGAGGCCTGGGCGATGATTGCCGGCTCCGCACCATCGTAGGAGACGAGGTAGAACCCTTCGGCATCTCCGAGGATCGTTCCCCAGAGCCGTCTTAGCGTCAGGTCAGTTGACTGGTCACTGCCGGCAGTCAACCCAGTGCTCTGGGAGGCTAATCGGACGGAGACACTGTTGCGTTCGACCCACTTCTCGACGATCGTCGCCTGCTGGGTCGCTAACTGTTCGTACTCGGCACGTGCGTCCTCTTCGACCTGGTCAGCCAGGGTCCCGGTCGCGGTGAACCCGATGCCCGCGAGAATCAGTCCCATCATGATAAGAACGAGGGCGAACTTCAGCGCGAAACGCTTTCGAATGAAATCCGGGACGATCGTCGCCAGCGTCTGGCCGAGAACCCCTTCTGCAGGATCGTCGACGTCAATATCTGGATCAGTGCTCATAGTTTGTGATACGTGTCTTGCAATGTACCAGTCGAAGCTTCGTCATCATAATTCTATTTTGATACGACAAATACGCTTTCCGTCTTCGAAACCAGTGGTTTTCCTACCTCGATATTAAAATGTAGGGTGTGGATTCAGTCTGTGAGGACCCACTCGATACTGTCGGCCGACGATCGGGAGTCGCCGATCCGGACAGACAACCGGTCCGCGGTGGAGAGCCGGCCACTCTCCGAAAGTGAGCAGCACGATCCCGGTCCGAAGGGAGCCAAAAGCCCGACTGCGGACGGTCTGGTAGCGAGTGAGCGACAGGGTACCGCAATATTGAAGTAGCTACTGAATGCAGTTTAAGCGTGTCTGTCCTACGACACTGGTGATACCATGAGCGAATACTTCCCAGAAATCGACGAGATCACGTACGAGGGACCGGACTCCCAGGACCCGCTTTCGTTTAGCTATTACGACCCCGAGAAGCAGGTCGGCGAGAAGACGATGGCCGAGCATCTTCGATTCTCGGTGGCCTACTGGCATACGCTCCGCGAAGACGGGTCCGACCCGTTCGGAGCAGGGACGATGCAACGTCCCTGGGACGATATCGACGACCCAATGGAGAAGGCCCACGCGCGAGTCGACGCCGCCTTCGAGTTCTTCGAGAAACTCGGCGTCCCGTACTTCTGTTTCCACGATCGCGACATCGCACCCAAGGGCGAGGATCTCGCCGAGTCCAACGAGAACCTCGATGAGATCGTCGACCACGTCGAGGAGAAGATCGACGAGACGGGCGTCGAACTCCTGTGGGGGACGGCCCAGCTGTTCATGGAGCCGAAGTTCGCCCACGGTGCGGCAACCTCGCCGAACCCCGACGTCTTCGCCCACGCGGCGGGACAGGTCAAGAAAGCGATGGAAGTCACCGAGCGTCTGGGTGGCGAGAACTTCGTCTTCTGGGGCGGCCGCGAGGGCTACAAGACGCTGCTGAACTCCGACATGGGCCGAGAGCTGGACAACATGGGCCGGTTCTTCCGGATGGCGGCCGACTACGCCGACGACATCGGCTTCGACGGGCAGTTGCTCATCGAGCCAAAGCCCAAAGAGCCCACCAAACACCAGTACGACTTCGACGCCGCGAACGTCATGGCGTTCCTGCGTGAGTACGGCCTGGAAGACCGCTTCAACCTCAACCTCGAGGCCAACCACGCGACGCTCGCCGGCCACACGTTCCGACACGAACTCCAGTACGCCCGTGTCAACGACGCGCTGGGCAGCGTCGACGCAAACCAGGGCGACAAGCTGATCGGCTGGGACACCGACGAGTTCCCGACCGACGTCTACATGACGACGCTGGCGATGTACGAGGTGCTGGAGAACGACGGGATCGCACCCGGTGGCCTCAACTTCGACGCGAAGGTTCGACGGGAATCCTTCGAGCCTGTCGATCTCTTCTACGGCCACGTCGTCGGTATGGACACCTTCGCACGCGGGCTCGAAGTCGCCCACGAACTCCGGGAGGACGGTGTCTTCGCGGACGTCATCGACGACCGCTACGGCTACGACGCGGGGATCGGTGCCGAGATCGCCGCCGAGTCGACCGACTTCGAGGCGCTCGCCGAATACGCCCTCGAGAACGACGGGATCGAACTCGAGTCCGGTCGCCAGGAGAAGCTGAAGGCAGTTCTCAACAGCTACATCCTCGAATCCTGAACGGATCGCAGTGAGGATATCTCCACCTTCGTTTTGGACGACGTAATCGCGTGAGCTGTCACCCTGAGCTACCGGCGACGGGCTGATACCAGCAGTGGCTGGCAAACCCCGTTACTCGGATCGGGCCGGCGACAACCACTCATAGAGTCTCGCATCCAGATATGCGCCATCGACCAGATAGTGCTCGTGCAGTCGTCCAACGTTCTCAAAGCCGTTTGACTCCAAGACCGACGCTGAAGCGTCGTTCCCTTCGAAGACGCGAGCGTGTAGCTTTCGGAGACGGAGTTCGTCGACAGCGTACGCTTTGAGCAGTGACACGGCCGCCGTGGCGACGCCCTCCCGTCGCGCGTCGGGATCAACCCAGTAGCCGATCGCAGCCCGCCCGTGGACCTCCTCGCGGAAAAACAGCCAGCAGAAGCCGACGCGTTCGCCGTCCCGTGAGAGCAGGAAGCCGACGACATCGTCATCGTCGAGAAACGCCTCCTTGCCGTCGTGGCTCCAGGGTTCCTGACCATTCGTCATGCGCCTGACGTCCCGCCGGTTCGCCTGTGTCGCCAGATAGGCGTGATCCGACGGTTCGATCGCTCGGAGCGAGACGGTTTCCCCCTCGCGAAACACTGGACCTGGCATGAATATGGGTTCGGAGTAGCGGAAAAGAACCTGCCGATCGGTCGACGGTTCGGGGTGGGCCAGTGGACAGACGGGTGACGGCGGGTTCTTCGAGCCATCGCGGCTGCCGAAAACCGCGTCGATCAGCGCCGCAGAACCCGCGAAGGCAACACTTTAGTATATTTTGTGCGATGACGCGTATATGGAACAAGCACTGGTTGTCGTCGACGACACGGAAGCGAGCGAGGAGTTACTCCGGAAGGCCGGCGATATCGCCGAGGGACTCGGGGCAAAGCTGTACCTCTTTGGAACCCTCGACCCGGACGAGTTCGACGAGGCCCGGGAAACCCTCGATACGATCGGCGAAGTCGAGAACACGTCCTACACCGATTCGGACATCCTGAAAACGGTCCACACTTCGCTGAACGAGACCATCGAGGAGGTTTTCGGCGACCCGGACTTCGCGTACGAGACCGTCGGTGCGGTCGCAGGCGAGGGCGACCGCGCCTCGAAGGTCATCGAGGCCGCCGAGAAGTTCGAGTGCGGACACATCTTCCTGTCGGGCCGCAAGCGCTCGCCGACCGGGAAAGCACTGTTCGGTGACACGGTCCAGTCGGTCTTGCTCGACTTCGACGGCGAAGTCACGGTCAACCTCCAGTAACGCGGCCCGTTTGCCGGCCGCGGTCACGACCGCCGGAAGGGCGGTCCCGTCCCCGATCCATCGCCGATAGCTGTGGGCTTCTCGCCCACAACGTTATGGTGTCAGCGACAGAACTCGTGCAACTATGCAGAAAAAGTTCCTCAACGGTCGCTGGGAGTTCCGCGACCCGGACGGCGAGTGGCTCGATGGGACCGTTCCCGGCGGCGTCTACACGGACCTGCGGACGAACGGTGTGATCGACGATCCGTTCGTGGCCGACAACGAACTCGACGTCCAGTGGGTCGGTCGGACCGACTGGACCTATCGCCGGACCGTCGATGTCGAGCCGGCAATGCTTGCTCACGACCGCGTCCTGTTGGGCTGTGACGGACTGGACACCGTCGCGACAGTCCGGGTGAACGGCGAGGTGGTCGGAGAGTCGGTCAACATGCACGTCGCCAACGAATTCGACGTGGCCGACGCCCTCAAGCGCGGGGAAAACGAGATCCGTATCGAGTTTCGGTCCCCCGTCGAGTACGCCCTCGAGCGACAGGAGGCCCATCCCCACGAGGTTCCCCACACCCACTATCCAGTCGAGCAGCCCGGCCGACCGTTCATCCGGAAGGCCCAGTGTCACTTCGGGTGGGACTGGGGCCCGAGTCTCCCGACGACGGGGATCTACCGGGACATCTCGCTTGTGGCCTACTCCGCCCCGCGGATTACCCATACGACGACCGAACAGGACCACGACGGCGAGCGCATCGACCTGACTGTCCGGGTCGGGATCGACGCGCCGAGTGCGGGCGAGTGCGAACTCGCGGCGTCGGTCGCGGACGGCGAAACGACCGAGACGGTGGTACTGGGGGCGGGCGAGCAGGAAGTCGAACTCACGCTCGGCGTCGAGGACGTCGACCTGTGGTGGCCCAACGGCTACGGCGACCAGCCGCTATACGATCTCGAGGCGACGATCACCGATCGGAGCGGTGCCGGCGACCCGACCAGTCACACCGTGACCGACCGGCTGGGCTTTCGCGACCTGGAAGTCGTCGTCGAACCCGACGCGGAGGGGTCGTCGTTTCACTTCACGGTCAACGACACCCCCGTCTTCGCGAAGGGAGCGAACACGATCCCCGTCGCGCCGCTGTATGGCGACGTAACCCGCGACCGCTACGAGCACCTTATCGAGAGTGCCGCCGCGGCGAACATGACCATGCTCCGGGTCTGGGGTGGCGGCTACTACGAGAACGACGCGTTATACGAGTTGTGTGACGAACAGGGGCTGCTCGTCTGGCAGGATTTCATGTTCTCATGTGCGCTCTATCCAGCCGACGACGCCTTTCTGGCGACCGTCGAGGAGGAGGTCCGCTATCAGGTCCGTCGGCTGGCGAATCACCCCTCGATTGCACTCTGGTGTGGGAACAACGAGAACGAGGAGGCCCTCCACAATTGGTTCGTCGACCACCCGGCCCACGATGAACAGGTCGCGGATTACGAGGCGCTCTACGAGGAGACCGTCGGGCCGGCCTGTCGCGACGAGGATCCCTCGCGGACGTTCTGGCCGGGCTCGCCCTCCAGCGGCCCCGACGCCGAGGACCCCTACGAGTTCGGGTCGGGTGACGTCCACTACTGGGACGTCTGGCACGAGGGCCAACCGTTCGAGGACTACTACACGACGGAGCCTCGCTTCGTCTCGGAGTTCGGCTACCAGTCGTTCCCGTCGGTCGAATCGCTGCGGACGGTCATCCCGGACGACCAGTTGAACCCGACTGCCCCCCTCATGGAGCACCACCAGCGCAACCCCGGCGGGAACGCGACGATCCTCACCCGACTGGCGTCGTACTTCCGGGTGCCCTTCGACTTCGAAGATTTCGTCTACCTCTCCCAGCTGCTCCAGGCCGAGGCGATGTCGACGGCCATCGAGCACTGGCGGCGTCGTAAACCCGAGACAATGGGGGCGCTGTACTGGCAACTCAACGATCTCTGGCCCGTTGCGTCGTGGTCGTCGATCGAATACGACGGGACGTGGAAGGCCCAGCAGTACGCCGCCCGCCGGCAGTTCGCACCCGTTCTCGTCTCCTTCCATCCCGAATTCGAGGGCGACACCGGCGGCGAGAACGCGGGGGCCGACGACGAAGCCGAACGCGATTTCGGGGAGATCACCGCCCAGACGCTGTGGCTCACCAGCGACGACCCGCGGCCGCTCGACGGCGAGATCACCCTCGAAGTTCTCACCTTCGACGGCGAAGTCCTCATCGAACGAACCGTCGAGGTGAACGTCGAAGCAGGCGAGAGCACGCCGCTTGGGACCGTCGACCGTGCGGATCTGCCTGCCGAGGTCGATCCGGCGACGGTGATGATTCGAGCCGAATACGACGGGCCGGGGGAATCCTATCCTGCGACGGCCGTCTTCGAGGACTACAAGGCGCTCGAGCTGCCGGCTGTCGACCTCGACGTGACGATCGACGGCGACGAAGTGACAGTCAGCGCGCCCGAGGGGGCCGCCCTGTTCGTCGAGCTCGACGCCGGACCACTCACGGGGTGGTTCACAGACAACTACGTCGACCTGCGGCCCGGCGAGACGCGGACCGTCGCCTTCGAGGCCCGTGAGAACCACCGCGACGGCCTGATCGAAGCCCGCCTCCGGGAGCACCTCTCGACGAGGCACCTCCGGGAGACGTACTAGCCGAGCCCTGGCCGACCGGCCGGGGCTGCGTCCGACGGCGATTTGCTCGCCCGCCGTGCGTTTCGAAGGGTATTTATCCGACAACGGCTGAACTATTTCTTCGTGGACGAATCCGGACCGAAAACGAACGTCACGGAGGGTGGGCTCCTCCGTCCAATGCTCGACATCGCGTGGCCGCTGGTCGTCTTCCAGTTGCTGAACGTCGCCTATAACGTGACCGACACCATCTGGCTCGGCCATTACTCGGCCGACGCGGTCGGTGCGCTGAGCATCGCGTGGCCGCTGATCTTCCTGTTCATCTCGATCGCGGGCGGGTTCAACTCCGCGGGGGCGATCCTGGTCGCCCAGTACACCGGCGCGGATAGCGAGGGGTCGGCCGGACTCGTGACGGGCAACCAGCTGGTGTTCGTCGTCGGGATGGCGACTGTCCTGGGCGTCGCCGGCTTTTTCCTCTCCGATCAGCTGCTCGCACTGTTGCCCTCGAGTGCGGACACGACCGAGCGGATCATCCCGATGGCCAACGACTACATGGAGGTGTTCTACCTCGGGCTCCCGCTTTTGTTCTCGTTTTTCGTCTTCTCGTCGGTCATGCGCGGGTACGGCGACACCAAGACGCCGATGTACGTCATGGCCGGCAGCGTCGGACTGAACGTCGTGATCGACCCGATCCTCATCTTCGGGTTTGCCGACAACCCGCTGTTCGCGCCGCCGGGACTCGACGTGATCGGCGCGACGCTCGCGGAGCTGACGGCCTTCGGCGGGTTCGGGATCCAGGGAGCCGCCATCGCCACCATCTCCTCGCGTGGGCTGGCGGCGGTCGCCGGCATCCTCCTCCTCTTTTTCGCCGGCTACGGTCCGGACGTCCGGCTGGAACACTTGCGGCCGGACTTCGGCGTGATTCGGAAAATGGTCGACCTCGGGTTGCCGACGACCGCCGAACAGTCGGCCGCGGCGCTGGGCATGATCACCATGACCGCGATGGTGTCGATGTTCTCGCCGGCGGTCGTGGCGGCCTACGGCCTCACCAACCGGATCGGGACGATCGTCTTCCTGCCGTCGATGGGACTGGGGCGGGCAACCAACACAATGGTCGGCCAGAATCTGGGAGCCGAAAAGCCCGACCGCGCCGAGCGGGCAACCTGGGTCGCCTCGAAGGTCATCGTCGGCGTCCTCTTTGTCGCCGGCGCAATCGCGTTCATCTTCCCCGAACCGATCGTCGGCGTGTTCCTCGGGACGGGCACCGAGGAGGCGGCGATCACGCTTGCCTTCGCCGCGACGTACCTCCAGGTCAGGGCCTTCGAGTTCGTCTTCATGGGCGTCTTCCAGGTCATGCTCGGCGCGTTCCGGGGAGCAGGAAACACCCGGACGGCGATGGTCCTCTCCGTCATCGCGCTATGGCTCGGCCGCGTCCCACTGGTATATCTCCTCGCGGTCGACCCCGGCATCCTTGGCGAGTTCGGCATCTGGATCGGGTTCGCCGCCGGCGACATCCTCGGCGGGATCGTCGCCGTCCTGTGGTTCACCCGCGGAACCTGGAAGGAAGCCGTCATCGAGGAGACCGGTCCGGACAGCGAGCCAGCGGCCGAGCCGCCCGAGGCGGTCAATACGGACTGACCGCCGAAGCAGTGGCTGGGAAGCTGCCTGGCCGACCGGAATAGGGCCCAACCCACCCCCCTCGGCCAAAGAGCGTGACATTAATCTCGGTCGGGTCGCAGTGTAGGACCATGGGAATCAGTGACCAGGTCGGACCCGGCGTCCCGGACAGTATCGATCCGGCAGCCGACAGTCGGGCCACGTACGACTACGTCAGCGACGACGTGCAACGGCCAGGCCTCGTGAGTGACCTGGAGGAACGCATCGAGGGGGACGTTCGCTTCGACGAATACTCCCGACAACTGTATGCGACCGACGCCAGCGCCTACGAGGTACTTCCGGTCGGCGTCGTCTTCCCGCAGTCGACGGCCGACGTCGCGAGCGTCGTCGAGTACTGCGCCGCTCGGGAGATCCCGGTCCTGCCACGGGGTGGCGGCACGAGCCTCGCCGGCCAGACGGTCAACGAGGCCGTCGTCCTGGATTTCACCCGCTACATGGACAGCGTGCTCGAAACGGATCCTGACGCTGCCCGGGCACGCGTCCAGGCCGGGACCTACATCGGCGATATGAACGCGGCCTTCGCCGAGCACGATCTGAAGTTCGCGCCCGATCCCGCCTACGGCGACAAGAGCGCCGTCGCCGGCGCGATCGGCAACAACTCGACCGGTTCTCACTCGCTGAAGTACGGCAAGACCGACGCCTACGTCGAGTCGGTGGAGGTCGTCCTCGCCGACGGCACCGTCACGGAGTTCGGGGAAGTGACACTGGAAGAACTACAAGACAGCGCTGACCCGGACGGCGATCTCGAAGCACAGATCCACGCCGAGGTGAGCCGTATCCTCGACGAGGAGACGGAGACTATCGACGAGCGGTTCCCGGACCTGAAGCGGAACGTCTCGGGATACAACCTCGACCGACTCGTCGAGGAAGCCGACGACGGGACGGTCAACCTCGCCCGGCTTCTTGCCGGCAGCGAGGGGACCCTCGCCGTGATCACCGAAGCGGAGGTCTCCCTGGAGCCAGTGCCCGAGACCAAGTCGATCGCACTGCTGGCGTACGAGAGTCTCATCGACGCGATGGAGGACGTCTCGATCATCCTCGAACACGATCCCTCCGCCCTCGAAGTGCTCGACGATACGCTACTGGAGTTGGCAGGCAAGACCGAGGAGTTCGGCCCGCTCGTCGCGGAGATGGTCCCCGAGGGCACCGGCGCGATGTTGCTGGTGGAGTTCTACGCTGACAGCGACGAAGCGGGGAGACAGAAGGTCGCCGACCTGATCGCCGACCGGGTTCCCGACGGCGACAGTGAACTCGATCCCAGCGAGGGGGCGAGCGAGATTACCGACGAGCCACACTACGCCTTTGACGCCCAGGAGGCCCACGCTGACGACGAACGCAAACGCTTCTGGAAGCTGCGCAAGTCCGGCAATCCGATCCTGCTGGGCCGGACGACCGACGAGAAGCACATCAGCTTCATCGAGGACACCGCCGTCCCGCCGGAGAACCTCCCCGAGTACGTCGCGGACTTCCAGGACCTGCTGGAGGACGTCGGCACGTTTGCAGCCTTCTACGCCCATGCGGGCCCGGGCTGTCTCCACATCCGCCCGCTCGTGAACACGAAGACGACCGAGGGGATCGAGCAGTTCGAGGCCATCGCCGAGGGGGCGACCGACCTCGTCGTCGAGTACGGCGGCAGCGTCTCCGGCGAGCACGGCGACGGCCGCGCCCGCTCGCAGTTCAACCGCAAGCTGTACGGCGACGAACTCTGGGAGACCTTCGAGGAACTCAAGACCGCCTTCGACCCCGACTGGCTGCTCAATCCGGGCAACATCTGTGGCGATCACGACATGACCGAAAACCTCCGGTTCAGCCCGGAGTACGACTTCGAACTCGGATTCGATCCCGTCCTCGAATGGGACAACGAGAACGGGATGCAAGGGATGGTCGAGCTCTGTCACGGGTGTGGTGGCTGTCGGGGCCCCCAGGAAACCACCGGTGGCGTGATGTGTCCGACCTTCCGCGCCAGCGAGGAGGAAGTCACGTCGACACGAGGCCGGGCGAACATGCTCCGGCAGGCGATGAGCGGCGACCTGCCCGCGGACGTCACCGACGAGGAGTTCATGACGGAGGTACTTGACCTCTGTATCGGGTGTAAGGGCTGTGCGAAGGACTGCCCGAGCGAGGTCGACATGGCCAAACTCAAAGCGGAAGTCACCCACCAGTATCACCAGGAACACGGGTCGAGCCTCCGGGACAAAATCTTCGCCAACGTCGACCGACTCCTCCCGCTCGGAAGCGCGCTTGCCCCCATCTCGAACTGGGCACAGCGCCTCCCCGGCCGTGGCATCATCCAGGAGAAGGTCCTCGGGATCGCCCGCGAGCGAAAGTTCCCGACCTTCTACCGGGAGACCTTCGTCGACTGGTTCGCGAGTCACGAACCGCAGGTCTCGGCGGCGGAAGCTGATCGCAAGGTGTTGCTGTTCCCCGATACGTTCTCGAATTACAACCGCCCACAGGCGGGCAAGGAGGCCGTCCGCGTTCTCGAAGCGGCCGGCGTCCACGTCGACGTTCCCAGCGACGTCACCGACAGTGGCCGTGCAGCCAACTCGAAGGGATTTCTCGACAAGGCCAAAGAACACGCCAGCGAGAACGTCGAAACGCTGGCCCCGCGAGTAGCAGATGGGTGGGACGTCGTCAGTATCGAGCCGTCGGTCGCGGTGATGTTCCAGCTCGACTACCTCGATCTGCTGGGCGGGAGGGACGCCGAGACCGTCGCGAACAACACCTACGGGATCTTCGAATACCTCGACACCCACGGCCTCGTCGAGGAGATCGAGGTGGACCCGAGCGACCGACCGCTGACCTACCACGGACACTGCCACCAGAAGGCAATCAAGAAAGAGCACTTCACCGCGGAGGTCCTCGAAGACGTCGGGTTCACGGTCGATGCGCTCGACAGTAGCTGCTGTGGCATGTCCGGATCCTTCGGCTACGAGGCCGAGCACTACTCGCTGAGTCAGGCGATGGGCGACATCCTCTTCGACCAGATCCGGGAGAGTTCGGGCGAGCGAGTCATCGCCCCCGGTGCGTCGTGTCGCCATCAGATCGGCGAACACGAGGGGGCGAGCGACGATCCGCCCCACCCGATCGAAGTGCTCGCAGCGGACCTCCAGGAGTAAAGACGGCGACCATCGCTCCGGTCGGAAAGCGCTACCCGTCGATCGGCGTCGAAGAATCCGAAAACCGCGAGGCAGCGTGGCGTTTCGGTGCCTGTGTCGCTGTCATGACCGGGAGAGACACAGTGCTTTTATGCTGTCGTCGGGTCATTTCGAGGTAGATGTCTAGACGGGCAGCGACAGTTGGGTGTCTGTTGATGATCGTCGGGCTCGTGGGCCCGATGATGGCCGTGAGTGGCCCGCTCGGAATCGGGTCGGGCACGTCGGAGATGGCCCCGACGAACGACGCCGGCTTCGAGCGCGTGTCAGACGAGTCCCGCCTGCGCGGGGGAGCTTCCAGCGCCCAGATCCCGTTTGCGATCGGGGACGACCGCTTCGACCGGACGCTGTTCGAGATCACCGTCTACGAGAATCAATCGGCCCAGTGGCGCTTCCAGTATACCCAGCGCCTGGAAAACGATACCGAGGAGACGAACTTCAAAGCCTACGCGGCCGAGTTCCGGGAGAACGAGACCGACCTGTACCGGCAGTTCGTCAGCTATGCCGGCGAGCTGGCCCGAACCGGAACGAACGTCACTGGCCGGCAGATGAACGCCACCGACTTCGCTCGGGACGCCCGCACGGGAACGCTCGACAACCTGGGCATCGTCGAAATGTCATTCACGTGGACGAACTTCGCCGAGCAACGGCAGACTGGTGGCGTCCTCGTCAGCGATATCTTCGAAGGCGGGTTGGCCATCCGCGCTGACCAGCAACTGCGTTTCGTGGCCGGGCCGAACCTCACGTTCGACAGCGTCGAGCCGTCGCCGTCGAACACCTCCGGCCTCTCGGTCTCTGACAGCGAGTCCGTCGAGTGGGTCGGCGAGTATTCGTTCGCGGATCAACGTCCGCGAGTCGCCTTCAGTCCCGTCACAGCCGAGACAACGACCGAGCGCGAGGAAACGCCGACCGAGTCGACGGACGAAACGACGAGCGACGGGTCCGAGACCACGGTCGACCGACCAACGAGCGAACGGACCGTGACGTCCACCGAACAGGCAGGTGCGTCCCCTGGTACAACAACCGACACGACCGCGACGACAGTCGCGGGAGATGGGTCGGCTGGCGGTCCCGGACTCGGCGGCATGCTCGTCGGTCTCGTGGTGATCACGCTCGTGGTGGTGATCGCCACCTGGCGAGGGGGCTATTTCGACGTCGGCGAGGGCGAAGCCAGTCCCGGGGCTGGCGGTGGCGACGACGGTGATGGATCCGACGCTAACCAGCCAGCGGACGGATCGGCTGAAGCGACGGCCGAGACGGGTGGGCAGGCAGTGACCGGGGCAGCGCTACTGAGTGACGACGATCGCGTTCGACAGCTGCTCGAAGACAACGGCGGTCGAATGAAACAGACGGCGATCGTCGAGGCGACCGAATGGTCGAAGTCCAAGGTGAGTATGCTGCTCTCGGAGATGGAAGACGACGGCGAGATCACGAAACTCCGGGTCGGCCGGGAGAACATCGTGAGTCTGCCCGGATCCGAGCCGGACGCCGCACGCTCGCCGTTTGATGATCTCGACGAGGAGGACGAGTGAGACGGGCGTGGGATCGAGTGGCGTAATCGATCGAAAGCGGAACGGTTAAACCCGTTTCATCGTAACGGTAGAATGCGCTCCGGTGGTGTAGTCCGGCCAATCATCTTGCCCTCTCACGGCAAGGACCAGGGTTCAAATCCCTGCCGGAGCACTTCTGTCGCTCGCAATGTCGCGAGCGACGAATGCGGCATGAGGGATTTGAAGTAGACCAGTCGCGCGCAGCGAAGCGAGCACGTCTGGGCGTGGTTCAAATCCCTGCCGGAGCACTTTGCTGCGAACAAATTCGTGAGCAGCAATGCTCGATTTGGATTTGAACCTGGGGAGTCGCAGTCCCGGGAGCGCAGCGAGACGCGACCGAAGGAAGCGTCTCGGAACGGCGAGCGGCGGAGCCGCGAGCCAACGAAGTGAGCACCCCGGAACGTCTCCACTCGGTTCAAATTCCGATCGACGCCGTCGATCGGCATTCGCGGATTCAAAGAATCCGCTCACTCCCTGTCGGAGCACTTTTCTGAGGAACGAAGTCACGAAGAAGGGATGGACAGCGGGATGTAGAGGAGGTCCAGTCGCGCCCAACGAGTCGCGGGACCGAAACTGCCGAGCGATTTCAGCGTCGCCCACTCCATCCACGCCCATATTCGAACACTATTCCGCGCGGCATCGAACACATCACGTCCTCACTCACGTATCTCGTGAACAAGCGCCGATTCGTTTTCCGGAACGGGAGGAGTTCGGCTACAGAACTGCCGCCAGCTCACGCAGACTAAACAGCGACCAATTGTCGCCGACGTCCGCAGCGAGCCCATCAACGAACCCGCTCTTCGAGAACAACGCGAATTCCGCATCTCGTGTGTCCGGCCCCCATCGAACACGAGCTGCTTTCTCCTGGAGCTGTGAAACGAGTGAGTGGCCAACAGGCTGGGTCGTCCATTTACATTCTGCAAGCAGAATCCGGTCGGCATCCGGGGCGAGTCCGACGATGTCGATTTCGTCTTCGCCGTACCACCACCGCCCAACCGCTGAATACGGCCCGAATTCGCCACGACGGATCGCTTCCCAGACGGCCTCCTGACAGACATCCTCGAACGTCGTTGCGACGTGGTCAGGGAGGTTCGGCTCGATCGTTCCCTCGTAGACGATGTCGGGTGCTTCTTCGATACTGGAGCGATTCGGCTCGACGAATCGAAACCAGAACCGGAGGAACTCGTCAGCGACCTGGTATCGCGACCGCTTGGACTGCTTTGGTGACGCCGTCACTGGCACCTCGCGGTCGATCAGCCGCAGTCGCCGAAGCGTCTGGAGATACTTCGACAGTGGGCCGACATCGATGCCGGTCGCTCCCGAGATCTCGTTGGGCGTCGTGTGACCGGTCGCAATTGATTCGAGAATACTCATGTATCGAGCGGGGTTCCGAAGCTCGGTGCGGAGCAGAAACTCGGGCTCGTTGTAGAGACGGGCCGTCGGGGAGAGAACATGGGTCTGAATGTTCTCCTTGAGAGAGTGGTCATAGTCGAAAAGGGTGAGATACATCGGCGTGCCACCCGTGACAGCAAACGACCGGATTGCGTCCTCGATATCGTCAGCGATGATATCCTGGGCCTGTTGGAACGAAAACGGCTGGACGTCAATTTGTCCCGTCCGGCGGCCATACAGCGGGCTTTCGTGACCGAGCACCGCTGACTCCATTGTACTCACACTGGACCCACATAGCACAAGCATCGACTCAGTGTCCGTGAGTTGTTCATCGACGAACGACTGGAGGTAAGACGGGAGGGAGTCGTTTTCCTCGACGAGATATGGGAATTCATCGATGGCGATGACGAGTTGTTCAGTCGCTAGTTTCTCGCCGAGGTACGCAAAGGCCTCGTCCCAGCCGTCGATACGGGGAACACGATCGTCGAAGTAATCAGCGACCTTCTCGATGAACTTCTCGCGCTGGCGGTCTTGTGCTTCCTGGGCCGCGAGGAAGTAGATGTGGGATCGGTCGGCACAGAACTCTTTGAGGAGTTCGGTTTTCCCGACGCGACGCCGACCGTAGACCACGTAGAAGCCGTGGCCCGGTGACTCGAACGCCGTTTCGAGGGCGTCGATTTCCTCCGCTCGGTCGTGGAAGGTCATACTCTAGATAATGATTACTGCGATAATGACTTATAGTTTCCCCAGCCGCAACGTCAAACGTAGATTCATACCGCCACGGCAAGTGCGGCATCGCTGCTCTCGGAAGGTTCACATTCCGATCGACGCCGTCGATCGGCGTTCGCGGATTCAAAGAATCCGCTCACTCCCTGCCGGCGTCGTCGGACTACGTCCGACTGCTCGAGGGACTGCGTCCCTGTCCTCGTGAGCGAAGCGAACGGGGGCTCGGGAGACGAACAGCGACAGTCTCCCGGTGCACGTTTGGGACGAACAAGCTCAGGAGTCTTGAATACGGCCGGGGGAGTACTTTTCACCACGGGTACCCAACCAGACGCTATGGAACACGAAGCGACCATCGAGGGCGTGGGTGTCGGCGTGGGGGAGGAAGGTGCGGGGGCACCTGTGGTCTTGCTGCGTGCTCGCGAGCAACTCATTCCCATCTTCGTCAGTGGCGATCAGGCCCAGTCGATGCAACTCGCCATCGAGAACGAGCCGTTCGAACGGCCGTTGACGCACGATCTGTTGATCGAGATGGTGTCGGAGTTCGGCGCGGCCATCGACCGCGTCCGGATCGACGACCTCTCTGACGGTACCTTCTACGCGAAAGTCGACGCCGAACAGTATGTCGAGGGCAACCGCAAGAACGCAGTCTTCGACGCCCGGCCCAGCGACGGCATCGCGATCGCGCTCCGGGAAGACTGCCCGATCGTCGTGAACGACGCGGTCATCGACGAGGCTGGCCGTCCTCCGGAAGCGTTCGAACCGGACGACGACGAGCAGATCGGTGCCGACAGCGACCCAAACCCGTTTGAGGACCCCTCGTTCGATGCCGGCGACGATTTCGACGATCCTGAGGACATGGACTTTTGAGCGATCGAGTTGTTCAGATCGGGCACCGCCCATCGACAGGACGGCTGCTCAGTCCGCACGAGGTACCCCTCGGTAACGCGCCAACCGCAATCGTGCGCAGATACTGATTTGTGTCTGGACCCCGTGGATCTACGTACGCGAATGGCATCCCAATCGAATGACTACCGGGTCGCGCCGGAGACGATGGCCGATCTGGAATCGGTTCTCGAACGGGGCGACCTTGAAGCCGCGCTGGAGATCTTCGAAGCCCTGTCGGACGAGCGCCGTCTGAAGGTCATGCGACTGCTTGCTGAGTCTGAGCTCTGTGTCTGTGATCTGGTCGCCCTCTTCGATATCGAATACTCCAAACTCTCCTATCACCTCAAGGTACTGAAAGAATCGGGACTGGTGACGGCCGATCGCGACGGCAATTACGTGACCTATCGGCCGACCGAGTGTGGGAACGAGGTCATCGGCGTAATCGAACAGTTCGAATGACCGAAACGAAATCACTCACTCGTCAGCCCCGAACAGTTCCTCGAAAAGCGCGGTAACGCGTCCCTCGACCTCGTCGCGGATCTCCCGAACGCGCGCCGGGTCTTGGCCGTCAGGATCAGCCAGCGCCCAGTCGCGAACCTCGACATCGGCATCGAGTTCCAGCGTCGAACAACCCATCGTCGCCACGAGGTCACAGTCGTTCAACGCCGCGGTCGAGAGCTCCCGTGGCTCCCGGTCAGAGAGATCGATATCGACCTCGGCCATCGTCTCGACGACTCCGTCGTGGACTGAATCGGCCGGATCGGTCCCGCCGGTGACGATTTCGACCGCATCTTCGAGTCCCCGACGGTCGCGCTCGCGCTCGGCGAAGGCCGTCGACATCTGGCTGCGGCCCGCGTTCTGGACGCAAACGAACCCCAGCGTCGTTGTCTCTCCCGTCATCGACCAGGAACAGTGGCCCGCCGAAGGAGTAGCTTTCTATGACGGCTATATAGGGCTCGATAGTCGGCCTGGCACTCGCGACATCACTCGGGGACCGCCGGCAGTTCGATCGGCGCTTCGAGCACTGCCGAGAGGGAGTCGGCCGCACCGACGAGCGGTGACTCCGTAGGTTCCGTGAGAGGATCGTCACTGTTCCAGGCATACTGGATCGTCCAGTCAGGATCGACGACGAAGGCCGCCCGTTTCGGAACGCCAGCGTGACCGCGAAAGTCCTCGTGGACGATGTCGTAGGCATCGGCGATCGTGGCGTGCAGGTCCGACAGTAGCGGGATCTCGATATCTCGCGTCTCGGCGTATTCCTCGTGAGCGAAGAGGCTATCCGAAGAAATGGCCCACACCACGAGATCATCCCGGTCGAGCCACTCGCCGGCGGCGACGAGATCGGGCGTGATCGTCAGCACGAAATCGACCGGATACCACAGCAAAAGCGCCGCACGCCCATCCCGGAGAGGATCCATCAGGTTGTAATATTCCGGCTGGCCGTTGACGATTCCTGGCAAGGAGAAGTCCGGGGCCGTGGATCCGTCTTCGATCATACTCCCCTGTCCGAAGGGCACTCACAAGAGAATGCCGTCCGGCCGGAAGTCGTCGGCGACCGCGACGGGACCCGCCGCGACCGGAACGTTCTCGACACTGCAAGCCACTACATTGGCGTATGTACGAGGCCGTCGTCTTCGACAACGACGGCGTGCTGATGGAGTTGACGGAGATGGCCCTCCACCGGCGCGCTGCCCGCGACGCCTTCGAAGCCGTCGGCGTCGCCGACCCTGCCGAAGAGCACGTCGAGGCGATGAGCATCGGCGTCACCGTCCCGAAACTGGACGCCGTCTGTGAGTACTACGGCCTCGATCCCCCGGAGTTCTGGCGGACGCGAGATAACTTGATGGCTCGCCGCCAGAAAGAGGCCATCCGCCGCGGAGAGAAAGGCGTCTACGACGACGTCACGGCCCTGGCTGCGCTGGATCGACCCGCCGGAATCGTGAGTTCCAACCAGCAGGCGACCGTCGAGTTCGGGCTGGACGCGTTTGACCTTGCTCAGCACTTCGAGATAGTCTACGGTCGGGAACCCACCGTCGAGAGCCTCCGGCGCAAGAAACCCGCGCCCTACTATCTCGAAGCGGCACTCGCAGACCTCGGGACGACGGACGCGCTGTACGTCGGCGACAGCGAGACCGACGTCGAAGCGGCCCACGCAGCCGGGATCGACGCGGCGTTCGTCCGCCGGCCCCACCGCGCTGGCGAGAACCTGTCGGTCACACCCGCGTACGAGATCGACGGGCTCGCGGCCGTGCCACGGATTCTCGAGGGCGAACTGCCCGCGAGTGATTGAGAGACGCCCGGGAAAAGTCAGGCACTGCCGGAGACCAGATGCAGGCCGACGATGCCGACGACGATCGTCCCGATGAAGAAGATCCGCGCGAGCGTCGCCGGTTCGTCGAAGAGGACGATCCCCAGCGACGCCGTCCCGACGGCCCCGATCCCGGTCCAGACTGCGTAAGCCGTCCCGACCGGGAGTTCTTTGACCGCCTGGGCCAGCAGGACCATACTGATCACGAGCGCGACGGCTGTCCCAAGGGTCGGCAACGGTTTCGAGAGGCCGTCGGAGTACTCGAGGCCGATCGCCCACGCGATCTCGAACAGCCCGGCCACGAACAGGATCCACCAGGACATCATCGCCCGGCTAGGCCACTCCGGGGGATGAACGTGGTGGTCTCGGCTATGAATTTGAAACAGAGCGCGTTGCTGGGGATCGGCGGAGCAGGCATACGCGGCGCTTCGCGCCGAGATCTGAAGATACAGTAGAGTAAAGTGATTATCCTTCGAAAAGAGGGACGGAAACACAGGATGGGCTGGGCATGCACGCGCTGTGGAACACTCCATACACAAAACCCGAACGAATGTCGAAACTGTGGTCACTCTATTTTGGAGCCCATGAGCAGTGAATCGATCAATGATATCTCGAGTGGAGTCGGGCAGCCAGACAGTATCAACCCCGAAGAGATTTCGAGTATGGGAACTACGCCGACGCCCGACTATGACAGTAGTCCCGACGTGGCCCCCGACGGGTCGCTCGTTGATGACTCCCCACCTGAGGACGACGACCCACCGAAAGGACAACGCGGATATTTGAAACACGTAGCCGAATTCGTCCGAGCGATATGGAATACGCTACGCGCAACGGTCAGAGCACCCTTCGCCGTGCTGTGGCGCTATCTCCTGCCGTTGCTCGCTTTTGCTCTCGTATTCGGAGCGGTTGCGTATCTCTCCATTTAAATTTCGGAGTATGAGAGATAGAAATAAACCCGAGGAATTGAGCATACGGCGGCCGACGGCCGCCGTTTCACTGCTGGCGAAGCCAGCAGGTGTTTTTGGCCGAGCTTTTTGCGAAGAGGGTCGCCGTCGGCGACCCTCTGAAGTAAAAAGGTCGTGGCCTCTAGTCGTCAGCGACCAGCGGTCCGGACTCCGTCTCGACCAGCCGGTCGATGGCCTCGACCATGGCCTCGACGGAGGCCCGGGTGATGTCAGCGTCGCTTCTGGCGACCGTGACCGAGCGGTCGCCGCGGGACATCTCGACCTCGACGGTGACGACGGCGTCGGTCTGGCCGGTGATGGCGTCGACGTGGTAGGAGTCCAGACTCCAGTCGACATCGTGACCGAGGGCGGCCTCGACGGCGTTCATCGCGGCGTCGACGGGGCCGTCGCCGACCGAGGCCTCGGTGCGTTCGACGTCGTCGACGAGCAGGCGGATACTCGCGGTCGGTGTGCCGCTGCCGGCGACCGTGTTCAGGTCGAGGAGTTCGATCCGGCGCTCGCGCTCGCGGTCCTGGACGTCCTCGGCGATGGCGAGCAGGTCGGCGTCGGTGACGCGCTTGTCGCGCTCGCCGAGGTCCTTGACGCGCTCGAAGACGGCGTCGAGTTCGTCGTCGGTGACGTCGACGTCGTGCTCGGCAAGGGCGGCCTCGACGCCGGCCCGACCGGCGTGTTTGCCCAGCGCGAGTCGACGTTCCCGGCCCACCTTCTCCGGCGGGTAGGGCTCGTACATCGACTCGTCCTTGAGCGTGCCGTCGGTGTGGATGCCGCTCTCGTGAGTGAAGGCGTTCTCGCCGACGACGGCCTTGTTCGGGGCCAGCGGAATGCCGGTCTTGTTGGCGATGAGTTGGGCAAGATCGTGGACCTGCGTGAGGTCCATCGTCTCGACGCCGTAACCGTGGTCGAGGGCGATGGCGACCTCCTCTAAGGCAACGTTGCCGGCCCGCTCGCCGATGCCGTTGATCGTCCCGTGGACGAGGTCGGCACCCGCCGCCAGCGAGACCAGGGCGTTGGTGACCGCAAGCCCGAGGTCGTCGTGAGTGTGGGTGCTCGTCGGGCCGAGATCGGCCAGCCGCGAGACGGCATCCAGCGTCCGGTCGGGCGTGGCGTGGCCGACGGTGTCGGCGTAGCAAACCCGATCCGCGCCGGCATCGAGGGCTTCACCCATGAGTTCCTCGAGGAAATCCAGGTCGGCCCGGGAGCCGTCCTCGCCGATCACCTCGACCCAGAGGTCGTGATCGGTCGCGTACGCCACGAGGTCAGCGGTGTCGGCGATGACATCCTCGCGGGTGGCCGAGAGTTTCCCCTCGATGTGGCGATCGCTGGCTGGAACGACGAGGTGCACCCCGTCGACACCGGTCTCCAGGGCAAGATCGACGTCACCCTCGACGTTGCGGGCGAAACTCGTGATCGTCGCGTCGAGATCCAGCTCCGTCACGCGGCGAATCGTCTCTCGCTCGCCCGGCCCGGTGACGGCGCTGCCGGCCTCGATCACGTCGATACCGGCGGCGTCGAGTTCTCTGGCGATGTGTGCTTTCTCCGCGGGCGACAGCGATACCCCGGGGGCCTGTTCACCGTCTCGAAGCGTCGTATCGAGCAGCCCGACGTCAGAGAGCGACTCGAGTGACTGGGTCGCCGGGTGCTCGCCGAACAATCCTGGCAAAATTCGGTCCTCGCTACGCTGGGAGAATTTCGCGCCCAGTCGCCTTGCGGCGACTTCCTCTATCCTCGCTCGTCGGATATTCCGACATTGTAGTTGCATGAATGTGCTCGACGTTCATGAAGATATTGATCTCGGAACGACACAGACTGCCACAGGTGAGCGCTCCAGCGGTCAGGAGTCCTCGGATTCGACGAGGACCCGGTCGCCTGCTTCGACGCCATCGGCCACGCCGGGCGGCAACTCGATGACGCAGTCGGCGCGTGCCAGGCCGAAGCCGATCCAGGGCCGGAGTGTCTTGACCTGCTGGACGCGATTGTCGCTGATCCAGAGCACGTCGATCGAAGTACGGACGAACAGCATGTCGATGTCCCGCCGGCCCGCGTGCCCGAACGGAAACACGAGCGCGTAGTCGTCGGGAAGCGATCGACGAAACCGGAGCCCACGGACTTTCGCCAGGACGCCCTCGGCCATCTGGATGTCCGTCGCCAGCGTCCGTGTCTCGTCGCCGTCCGCTGGCTCGTGCACGACGCGCATACTCGATGGTCGAAAGGAGGGAGAATAACGTTGGGGGTTGTCGATCGACGGCGGTGCCTCCTGCTGGATGCGGCCGTGTCGGTTTTCACCGTCGACGCGTAGATGTGCATATGAAGAAGACGGACGCGGGGACGACTGTCGGCGTCGGCGACCCCTACGCGTACGTCGACCGCTGCGATCATTGCACCGACGAGGGACGGTGCCGGTTCGCCGTCGACCGCGGTGACGTCGACCCGTCGTTCGCCGACGAGTTGAGCAGCCGCGACTTCCGATGTCCCGTGGTCGGCGACCCACAGGAAACCGGACTGACCGGTCCGTGGGACTGGAAAGATTGCCCGCACATGCGTGCTCGCAACCGTGACCGGGAGTGTGCACGGTGCGGCCTCGAAGAGCGCCGGTCGGCCCACACTGACGAACGCCCCTTGCTGGAGGAACACCACCTCTCGTACGCGGAGGGCGGGGCGCGAAGCGCCGCGGAAACGCGAGCGGAAAGCGAACGCGACCCGCGAGCAAGCGGGTCGGAACCGGGCGACGGCGGAACCCGCGCCGAGACAGACGCACTGGCCCACGAGATCACGATCTATCTCTGCCGGTGGTGTCACGCGAAAGTCCACAACTCCTGGGCGGGCGTCGCGGACCCGGCGTCGCCCGACTCGGAAGCGATCGCAGCCCGAGAAGCCCGTCGGAGTCAGGAACAGTCGGAACTATCCTTCGAGTCGGCAGCCGATCGGTTCGACGACAGTTCCTGACGGAGTCCCGGATCCCCTTCGGCAATCCGTCCGCACCGCCCACCGATTATCACATCCAATAATAGAGTGGTTACCCATAAGTGTCCAATTCGAGAAGATATAGACTGCGTGAAAATGGCCGTCACGAAACGGACACTCGGGACGAACTACGTCACAGGGACAGGTATTCTCCTGTGTGGGTTGTTCGTCCCATTGTTGTCCGTCCAGGGGACCGACCCGTCAGCACTGGTCATCGGCGGCCTCGGGTTGCTCGCGGCGGGCATACTGGCGACAGCTGGGTACTGGCTGGACCGGATTGGCATGCACGGCGATCAGATCTGGCGGGTCGCCATCCACGCCGGACTGGGGATCGGTGTCGTCACGCTCGGGAGTCTGCTGGTGTTCGGACTCACGCAAGTGACCGACCCGGGGGCGTCGGAATCAACGCTACTGGTGAGTAGTATCGCCCTCGGTGGGACTGGAGGGACCGTAGCCGGGACGATTCGCGAGTTCGACCGCTCGACGACGACACTCACCCAGAGTACCGAAGTGCTCTCACGGGTACTCCGACACAACCTCCGAAACGATATGACGGTCATTCTCGGGCAGCTCGATCAACTCGACGGCGACTCCAGGGGAACCCTGGAACCGACACGCACGATTCGGACTGCTATCGACGACATCGCTGCCCTCTCCGAGAAGGCTCGGCTGGTCGAACTGGCCGTCATGCGTGAGGAACGCCAGTGCCACCCAGTCGACGCAGTCAGCTGTGTGGATGCGGGGATCGAAAAGACGCGGGCGGCAGACAGCGACATCAGCTTTGAAACATCGATGCCCGAGACGGCGTGGGTCCGCGCCGACTGGATGCTCGAAACCGCGATCGAAATCGTCCTCCGGACGGTTCGGGCGCACGGTGACGCCACGACGATCTCGATTCATCTCGAAAAGAGCGACACCGGGCGAGTTTCGATCCGGATCGTCGACGTCAATGGCAGTCTCAAACCCGCGGAGATCGAAACGCTGGAGTCCGGCGTCGAAACGCCCCTCCAGCACAGCGAGGGACTAGATCTGTGGATCGTCCGGTGGATCGTCAGCGGCTATGGTGGATCGATCAGCGTCGAGAACGGCGATACGTGCGCGGTCACGCTGCGATTACATCGGTCGATGCCGCTCCGACGCGGCAAGTAACGGGTAGCGCTCGACCTCACCGCGTTTCCGGGGATATATATCCACTTCTCCGTTAGCGGCGGGTATGACCCGCATCGACGTGATCGACAACCACGGCCAGTTCACCCACCTCGAACAGCGAGCGCTCCGGGATCTGGGAGTTGACGTCTCGCTGGTGGACA